>NZ_JASATD010000002.1:0-359758 GCF_038440115.1 Ralstonia sp. OTU4908
CCTCACTCCCTGGCGGAGAAAAAGTGTCAACCTTATTCAGGACGGGTCACGCGAACAAAAAAAAGCCACGCGTAGCTGCGTGGCTTTTTTGGTCAGCCGATCGGCTTAAAGATGCACGAGCCGCTCCGGCCGGAGCACACCGCCTTGCCAGGCAGCCACTCCGAGCAGCGACGCAGTGGCATCCGCCGCGATCGCGTCACGCACGCCGTAGACGCGCACCTGGTCTGCATTCGGCAACGCCAATTGCAACGGCAAGCGCTGGCCATGCAGGAAGCGACGGCTCTCTTGCGCATCCAGCTCCACGCGCGGCAGCGTCTGCAACAGCGCATCGACCGGCGCCAGCAATGCACCACGTGCATCTTCAGCAGCAGCGTCCAACGCTTCGAGCGTCACGGCGCCGTCCAGCGTGAGGTTGCCCACCTGGGTGCGACGCAGCGCAACCAGATGCCCGCCGCAGCCCAGCGCCTCCCCAATGTCTTCACCCAACGTGCGGATGTATGTTCCTTTGCTGCATGACACGCGCAACGTGATCGTCGGTTCGGCCGATTGCAGGTCGGTTGCCAGCAGATCAATCGCGTAGATCGTTACCCGACGCGCAGCACGTTCCACCGTTTGCCCCGCACGGGCGTACTCGTACAGCGGCTTGCCGTCCTTCTTCAGCGCCGAGTGCATCGGCGGCACCTGGTCGATCTCGCCGACGAAGCGCGCGATGGCTGCCTGCAGTTGCTCGGGCGTGACCGATACCGGGCGCTCGCTCAGCACCTCGCCTTCCGCGTCTGCGGTACTCGTCCTGATCCCGAGGCGCACGACGGTTTCGTACGTCTTGTCCGCATCGAGCAGATCCTGCGAAAACTTGGTCGCCTCGCCAAAACACAGCGGCAACAGTCCCGTAGCAAGCGGATCGAGCGTGCCGGTATGCCCCGCCTTCTTGGCCCACAGCAGGCGTTTGGCGCGGATCAGCGCATCGTTGCTCGACCAGCCGATCGGCTTGTCTAGGAGCAGCACGCCATGCACATCACGCCGCGGCGGCTTTTGGGGCCTGGGCACTTGGTGCTCAGCCATCTCAATCGTCTTTGGCACGCGTGGCGTTGGCCTCATCGATCAGGCGCGACATCTCGATACCGCGCTCGACCGAACCGTCGAAGTGGAAATGCAGTGTCGGCACCGTATGGATGTGCAGGCGCTTGAACAACAGCGAATGCAGGTAGCCCGCCTTCTCGTTCAGGATGGCGCCGGCGACTTCCGGCTCGGCACCCAGCACCGTGAAGTAGATCTTGGCGTGCGCGTAGTCTGGCGTGAGCGTCACGGATTGCAGTGTCACCAGGCCCATTGCCGGGTTCTTGATTTCGCGCTGGATCAACTCGGCCAGATCGCGCTGGATCTGATCGGCGATGCGCACGTTGCGGCCAGCGGCCGATCCCGATTTCTTCGGCATAGAGTATTCCTCACATGGGCGCCGACAGCATGCGCCGGCTGGCCCAAAAAGACAAAACGGTGGCGCGGGACGCGCCCGGGCCACCGTCGCAAAGTCGAGCCGGACACCGCAGCGCCCGGCCAACGTATTACAGCGTACGCGCCACCTCAGTGATCTCGTAGACCTCGAGCTGATCGCCTTCCTGAACGTCGTTGAAGTTCTTGATCGACAGGCCGCACTCGAAGCCTTGCTTCACTTCCTTCACGTCGTCCTTGAAGCGCTTGAGCGAATCGAGTTCGCCCGAGAAGATGACCACGTTCGCGCGCAGTACCCGCACCAGCGAATTGCGCTTGACGAAGCCGTCCAGCACCATACAGCCAGCCACTGCGCCAACCTTCGGCACGTGGAAGACCTGGCGCACCTCGACAAGGCCCGTCGTCTCTTCGCGCTTCTCCGGCGACAGCATGCCCGACATCGCCGCCTTCACCTCATCCACAGCGTCATAGATGATGTTGTAGTAGCGGATGTCGATGCCGTGGTTCTCCGCCAGCTTGCGCGCACCGGCGTCGGCCCGCGTGTTGAAGCCGATGATGACGGCCTTCGACGCGGTTGCCAGATTGACGTCCGACTCGGTGATACCGCCCACGGCAGCGTGCACAATCTGCACACGCACTTCGTCGGTCGACAGCTTCTTGAGCGAATGCACCAGCGCTTCCTGCGAGCCCTGCACGTCGGCCTTGATGATCAGCGGCAGCGACTTCACGTCGCCTTCGCTCATCTGTTCCAGCATGTTTTCCAGCTTGGCAGCCTGTTGGCGTGCCAGCTTCACATCGCGGAACTTGCCTTGGCGGAACAGCGCGATTTCGCGTGCCTTACGTTCGTCCGGCAGCACCAGCACTTCTTCACCGGCACCCGGCACTTCCGACAGACCCTGAATTTCCACCGGGATCGACGGACCAGCTTCCTTGGCCGGCTTGCCGTTTTCGTCCAGCATGGCGCGCACGCGGCCATAGGCGGTGCCCGCGAGCACCACGTCGCCGCGCTTGAGCGTACCGCTCTGCACCAGCACCGTAGCGATCGGACCCTTGCCCTTGTCCAACTGCGCTTCCACCACCAGACCCTTGGCCGGCGCGTTGACCGGCGCCTTGAGTTCCAGCACTTCGGCTTGCAGCAGCACGTTTTCCAGCAGGCTGTCGATACCTTCGCCAGTCTTGGCGGATACCGGCACGAACGGCACATCGCCGCCGTACTCTTCCGGAATCACGCTCTCAGCCACCAGTTCCTGCTTGACACGGTCGGGGTTGGCTTCGGGCTTGTCGACCTTGGTGATCGCCACCACAATGGGCACCCCGGCCGCCTTCGCGTGCGCGATGGCTTCCTTCGTCTGCGGCATGACGCCATCGTCGGCCGCCACTACCAGAATCACAATATCGGTCGCCTTCGCACCGCGTGCACGCATGGCCGTGAAGGCCTCGTGACCCGGGGTGTCCAGGAACGTAATGACGCCGCGATCGGTTTCGACGTGATACGCGCCGATGTGCTGCGTGATGCCACCGGCCTCGCCCGCCGCAACCTTGGCGCGACGAATGTAGTCCAGCAGCGAGGTCTTGCCGTGGTCGACGTGGCCCATGACGGTGACAACCGGCGGACGGGTTTCGGCTTCGGCGTTGGTTTGCTCCTGCACGTCCCCAACCAGCATCGCTTCCGGATCGTCCAGCTTGGCTGCGACCGCCTGGTGGCCCATTTCTTCGACCACGATCATCGCGGTCTCTTGGTCCAGCACTTGGTTGATCGTGACCATCTGGCCGAGCTTCATCATCTGCTTGATGACTTCAGCGGCCTTGACCGACATCTTGTGCGCCAGATCGGCAACGGAGATGGTTTCCGGCACGTGCACTTCACGCACGACCGGCTCGGTCGGTGCCTGGAAGGCATTGCGGTTGTCGTCGCCATGACGGTTGCGGCCGCCCTTGGAGCCGGAGCGCCAGCCGTCGGCACCGCCGCCCGTGTCGCCGCGCGTCTTCAGGCCGCCGCGCTTTCCGGTACGGTTGTCGTCTTGCCAACCCGACTTGCCGCGACCGCCCTTCTTGTCACCCGACGGCGAGCTCGGTGCAGCAGCGGCAGGTGCCGGGGCAGCCGGCTTCTTGGCAGCCGCAGCCGGGCGTGCTTCGCCGGCCGGCTTCACAGGCTTATGCAGCGTGCCCGATTGCTCTGCCTTCTTGACCTCTTCAGCCTTCCGCTCGGCGGGCGTCTTCAGCACGCGAGCCGGGGCGCTCATCATCTCGCGGATCGCGCGGGCTTCTGCTTCGGCAGCTTCGCGGCGCTTACGCGCGGCGTCTTCCTCGGCCTTGATCTTGTCGGCAGCGACGCGCGCCTCGTCAGCAGCCTTCTGCGCGGCTTCGCGCTCGGTTGCCAGACGCGCGGCGTCTTCCTCGGCCTTGCGGCGCGGGGCTTCGTCCGACGCTTCAGCAGCAGCGCGGGCAGCAACGGCCTCCTCTTCCGCTTTCTTGGCAGCGAGTTCAGCCTGACGCTTCTGCTCGGCCTCGGCGGCCTCCTGACGGGCGCGCCGCTCAGCTTCCTCGCGCTCCATCGCTTCCTGGCGCGCCTTGAGTTCGGCTTCTTGACGAGCCAGCAATTCGGCCTGGCGACGATGTTCTTCCTCGCGACGCGCGACTTCCTCGGCATCGACCACCGGCGCAGCCTCAGCCGCTTCCGATTCAGCCTGTGCCGCGTTCGGCTCATCACGCTTGACCAGCACGCGCTTCTTCTTGACTTCCACTTGCACGGTACGCGTCTTACCCGTGGCATCCGCCTGGCGGATTTCGCTGGTTTCGCGCTTGGTGATCGTGATCTTCTTGCGCGCGCCATCCTCGGCGCTGCCGTGTGCTCGCTTGAGATAGTCGAGCAAACGGGTCTTGTCCGATTCGGTGATGACGTCTTCCGGCGTCGCCTTTTGCACGCCCGCGGCCTGCAATTGTTCCAGCAGTGCTGATGCACTACGGTTCAATTCGCCAGCGAGCTGGGCAACTGTTGTGCTTGCCATTCAAACCCTTTCGATGCTTGGTTTCAGTGAGGATTGCGATAAACGATCAACGTTTATGCGACTCACGAAAACCAGTGTTCACGCGCCTTCATGATCAGCGCCTTGGCTTGTTCTTCGTCGACGCCGGTCATCTCGACCAATTCGTCCACGGCCAGCTCGGCCAAGTCGTCGCGCGTCTGGATGTTCCCCTCGGCCAGCTTGCCGATCAGCTCCGGGGTCAGCCCCTCGAGGTCGCGCAGGTCTTGCGACACCTTCTCGACCCTTTCTTCCTTCGCCAGCTCCATCGTCAACAGCACGTCGCGAGCGCGATTACGCAGCTCGTTGACGGTGTCTTCGTCGAACGCTTCGATTTCCAGCATTTCCTGCAGCGGCACGTAGGCCACTTCCTCGAGCGAGCTGAAGCCCTCTTCGATCAGGATGTCGGCAACCTCTTCGTCCACGTCCAGCTTCGCCATGAACAACTGACGAACGACGGAGCTTTCTTCCGCCTGCTTCTGCGCAGATTCTGCCGGCGTCATGATGTTGATCTGCCAGCCGGTCAATTCCGACGCCAGGCGAACGTTCTGGCCGCTACGGCCGATGGCCACGGCGAGATTTTCCTCGTCGACCACCACGTCCATGCTGTGCTTTTCCTCGTCCACGACGATGGACTGCACTTGTGCCGGCGCCAGCGCACCAATCACGAACTGCGCCGGGTCTTCCGACCACAGCACGATGTCTACAGCTTCGCCACCAACTTCGTTACGCACGGCGGTCACACGGGTGCCGCGCACGCCGACGCAGGTGCCAATCGGGTCGATGCGCTTGTCATGTGCAACGACTGCGATTTTCGCACGCACGCCCGGATCGCGCGCGGCGGCCTTGATCTCCAGCAGGCCCTGTTCCATTTCCGGCACTTCGTTTTCGAAGAGCTTGATCAGGAACTCCGGGCAGGTGCGGGACAGCTCGATCTGCGGGCCGCGTGCGGTACGGTCGACATTCAGGATGTATGCGCGGACGCGGTCGCCCGTACGCAGGTTTTCCTTCGGGATCATCTGGTCGCGGGCCAGCAGCGCCTCGACGCGACCGGTTTCTACGATCAGGCCCTTCTTGTCGGCGCGCTTGATCGTGCCGGTCATGACCTTCTCGCCACGATCCAGGTAATCGTTCAGGATCTGCTCGCGCTCGGCATCGCGGATGCGCTGCAGGATCACCTGCTTGGCAGCCTGCGCGCCGATGCGGCCAAACTCGACCGATTCGATCTGCTCTTCGACAAAATCGTCG
This sequence comes from Ralstonia sp. OTU4908, assembly GCF_038440115.1. Lineage (NCBI taxonomy): Bacteria > Pseudomonadati > Pseudomonadota > Betaproteobacteria > Burkholderiales > Burkholderiaceae > Ralstonia > Ralstonia sp. OTU4908. The sequence goes on from NZ_JASATD010000002.1 coordinate 5,721, forward strand.
ACGTCGAGGTCAGGGTTCTGCTCCTTGGCTTCGAACAGCAGAATCTGCTTGTCCGGCTCCTGCAGGCCTGCATCGTCGGGAACGACGAGCCAGCGACGGAAGGTTTCGTGTTCGCCCGACTCACGGTCGATCGCCACGCGCACATCCACGTCTTCTTCAAAGCGCTTCTTGGTCGCCGAAGCCAGTGCAGCTTCCAGCGCCCCGAACACCACATCCTTGTCGACGTTTTTTTCGCGCGCAAGCGCATCGACGAGCAACAGAACTTCGCGGCTCATTGCTTGTTCCCTTTGTTTCGATTTCCTTTGAAGTCCAGCACGGGCACCAGCCGGGCGCGGTCGAGTTCCGACAGCGTGAATTCCAGCAGCGCAGGGCCTTCCTTGCCCTCAAACTCAAGGCCGATCCGTTCCTGGCCTGGCTCGCCCGTCGGAGCCTGAATGATTCCCGTGAAATTCTTCTGTCCATTCACCGGCAAGCGCAGCGTCACCTTGGCCTCAAGGCCGGCGAAGCGCGTGAAGTCGGCGAGCGTGCGTAGCGGGCGGTCCAGCCCAGGCGACGACACTTCCAGCCGTTCGTAGTTGACGTTTTCAACTTCGAACACGCGCGTGAGTTGATGACTCACTTTTTCGCAATCTTCAATGACGACGCCGTTCTCTGCCTGATCGATATACACGCGCAGCAGCCCGGCAGGCGCGCGCTCCACTTCCACCAGCTCATACCCCATGGCGGTGAGGGTTTTCTCAATCAGATCAGTCAGATGCACGTTTTTCCTGAAGAATTTCCCGGTATGGCCAACCTGCTGAAGCAAAAAAAAATGGGCGCAACGCCCATATCATTCGCTCATCTTCTGCAGGATGACTTTTGATTAGACTCACATTGTAATACGCTTCGAGGCAAAACGCAAAAATTGCCCCAAAGCCGGCACAAAATGGGGCGTTGCGACGAATGCCGCACACAACGCCCGCATTTTTAACGCTTACCGCCGCGTTTGCCACCACCGCGTGGCGCCTTGTTGCCGTTCGGCATGCCGCCAGCGCTCTTTCCGGGGCGCTTGTTGCCGGGTATGCGATTGCCATCACGCATGCCACCACCCGTCCCCGCACCGCCACGGCCGTTCGCACGGTCGCCCATACGAGTCCGCGCTGTGAGCGTGGTTGGGCCTCCCACATTGATGTAGCCCATGGACGTCTGCATCGGATCCGGCTGACGCGGGCTGGACGGACGGCGCTGCGCGGGTTGCGCGCGATTCCCGTTCTCGATGCCCATACCGCGTGACTGGAAGTTCGCTTCCCCAGCAAAACCGGACGACATCGGGCCCATTAGTACCGGCGCGGGCCCACGGCGACGGTTGCCCTGGCGATCTTGGCCGCCGCCAGAACTCGCCGTCGGCACCTTCATGCCCAGCGTGCCCATCAGCGTACGCACGTCCTCTGCCGACACCTCCTGCCAGCGGCCGCGCTTGAGGCCACGCGGCAGCACGAAGCTGCCATAGCGCGTACGGATCAGGCGCGACACGGTCAGATTGACCGCCTCGAACATACGTCGGACTTCACGGTTCCGGCCTTCGGTCAGGGCCACGTGGTACCAGTGGTTGACACCCTCGCCGCCGCCGTCGACGCAGCGCAGGAAGTTGGCCTCGCCGTCCTGGAGCGGGATACCGTGCAGCAGCTTCTGGCGGTCGGTCTCAGCCAATTCGCCCAGCGTACGCACCGCATATTCACGTTCAACACCATAGCGCGGGTGCATAAACCGGTTGGCGATATCGCCGGAGGTCGTGAAAATCAGCAGGCCCTCGGTATTGAAGTCGAGGCGGCCGACGGCGACCCACTTGCCGGTCTTCATGCGCGGCAACGCGTCGAACACCGTCGGACGACCTTCCGGATCGGACTGGCTGACGATTTCACCCGACGGCTTGTGATACAGCAGCACGCGCGGCGGCTTGTTCGGCAACTTGCGCTGGATCAGCTTGCCGTTCACGCGCACCTGGTCGGTCGCGAGAATGCGTTGACCGATATGAGCCGGCAGGCCATTCACGGAGACGCGCCCTTGCAGGATCAGGTCTTCCATGTCGCGGCGAGAGCCAAGCCCGGCATCAGCCAGGATTTTGTGCAGTTTGGGAGCGTCGTCTTCGGAGGTCAGTTCGCGCGCCTTGGGAGGCTGCGATGCACCGCCGGTGTCAGCCTCTGAGTCGTACGCCCCGGAAATCACGTATTGGAAGACGTCTTCAGAGCCCTTGCCTCCCTTCAGCCCCTTGCCCCCGCGATTCTGGTTCGCGCCGCCTGCCTTGCCTTGCGGTTTGCCGTTGCGGTTCTGCGACTTGCCACGACCCCCGGTGTTCTTGCCGCCAGCGCCTTCCACACGGTCGTTGCGCTCGGCGCGCTCCAGCGGCTGACCTTCGCCCGGGCGGCGGCGGTTCTTGCCGAAACGGCCGCGCGGGCCACGTCGCTCGCCCTGGTTTTCTGCTGGCGCCTGTTCGGCCGGCGCAGCACCTTCTGCAGCAACTACCGCCGGCTCACCAGCCGCCTCTTTCGGCTTGCGCGGTTGCGCAGGCTGGCCGGCGTCTGCACCACCCGCATCGGCGGCTTCGCCCTCAGGGCGACCATCCTGCTGCTGGCGGCGCGAAGCCACGAGGTTGCGCAAGCCTCGGCGCAATCCCTTGCGGCGAGGGGTGGCCTCAGTCCCATCACCGCCGTCTTGTCGCGGCGGCTGAGCGTCGGCGTCGGCCGGCATACGTGTATCCATGGAGTCTGGCTGGGTGCTCACAACGTCTTTCAAATCTAGGGGTTCAAGCCATCCGCGGACTGCGCGGCGGGCATGGCGTTACGAATGTTCATTGGCGGCAGCCGCGGGCGGCTCGACCGGTGTTTTGTGTTCTGGCCCTGACGCAACCTCGGCCGCACTCACCGCTTGAGGCTCGGTTTCCAGGGCCGGCTCGTCGCGCGGCGCCATCTCAGGTTGCGCTAGTGTTTCAGCAGCCGCCTCAACGGAAGCCTCGGCAACCGGCGATCCGGCCGCTTCCGCCACCGAAGCCTCTGCACCTTCCGGCACGTCGTTGACCAGCGCTGTCAGTTCTTCCACCGCAATTGCGCCGCCCTCGAATTCGATGGCGCCCTGCTCCAGCAGGCTCGCCTGCGCCTGGGCGCGGGCATCTTCGAGCGGCGGCAACTCGTCCAGCGAGCGCAAGCCAAGGTCATCGAGAAACTGCTTGGTCGTTGCATACAGCGCAGGGCGGCCGGGCACGTCGCGATGACCGATGACTTCGATCCAGCCGCGGTCTTCAATCTGCTTGATGACCTGCGTGTTGACCGTAACACCGCGAATGTCTTCAATATCGCCGCGCGTGACCGGCTGGCGGTAAGCGATGATCGCAAGCGTCTCCATCACGGCGCGCGAGTACTTGGGCGGCTTTTCCGGATGCAGGCGGTCGAGATACACACGCATCTCGGGGCGGCTCTGCAGACGCCAGCCGGAGGCCAGCGCAACCAGTTCGACACCGCGATTCAGCCAGTCCTGGCGCAGCTCCTCGAGGAGCACACGGATGGTGTCTGCGGAAACATCTTCGTCGAATAGCTTGCGCAAGTCATTGACTCGCAACGGGTCCTGCGCGCAGATCAGCGCGGTTTCGAGGACGATCTTCGCCTCTTGGGTATTCATCGGGTTGAGCGGCTCGTCATTGCTCGCGCGCGGCGAATTGCCGTCACGCTTGAGGTTTGTCGTCCCGCCGCGACGCACGCGGCATTTCTGGTTGCTGTTGCCCGCCCGGGCCCGGAGCGCAAAGGCCAATCGATTCAATTGGACCCTGCACCGAAACGCAGTGGCTGTGCCCGCAAAGTAAGGGCCGGAGGAGCGAGTTGATCCGGTGCCGGTCAGGCACCACAAGGGCAATTTCTTCCGCCGCCATGTGGACGGATACTGCACCGGACGACTACCAAGAAGAATGGCAGTCCACCCGAATCGACTGTCCAGGGTGACACTACCGCTGGAGGGCATCGCTTGGCGCCGCGCTTGGGATTGTTGATTTGCGCGGGTGGCGAATCGAATTGTTAGCGATTGTAGGGCAATTTCCAGCGGCGCCGCAACCGGGAAGATGATCTAGCCTTCCTATCCCAGGTCGGATGGCAATTTACGCGTGCTTTAAACGCCTACAGTACCAGACAGAATCCGTGTGCGTTGAGCATCTCTGGCAGCCAGATCGCGTGCACCAGCCCCCATATGCCGAACCCGGCGATGGCGACGCCGGCCGCGCCACGCGCCCACCGGCGGCGCGACAAGCCGCGCAGCCACCCAGCGAAGCCAGACATCATCAACAGGTTGGGCAGCGTACCCGCACCAAAGGCGAGCATGACCACCGCCCCGGAGGCAGCGTTGCCTGCCAGCAACGCCATAGCCAATGCGCCGTAGACCATGCCGCACGGCACCAGTCCCCAGGCCATACCCGTGATATAGCGGCGTAGGAACGGCGGCTGACGTTGCAGCGTGCCGCCCAGTGTGGCAGCCCCCCGAGACAGGCCGCCAGCGACGCGGCCGAGCAAGCGCTCGAGCCACACACTGCGCCACGCATCTCCGGCGGAACGCACGAGCAGCATGGTCCCATAGGCGAGTAGCAATACACTGGCGAAGGCAAACAAGCCGCGTTGAATCGGCAGCCATTGCTGGCGCCAGAAGGTCGCGCCCATCGCACCCATGATTGCGCCAAGCAGCGCGTAGGTGGTCAACCGGCCGGCATGCATGACGACCTGCTCGAACCATAGCCGGCGGCGCGACACGACCCGTACCGCCACAGTTCCACGTTCGGCCGCGAGCGCGATCCCGCTGCACATCGCCAGACAATGCACACCGCCGAGCAATGCAATCAGAAAAACGCTGAGAAGCGCTGCAGCACTCATCTTTTTGACGCTCTTTTGATATGGGCCAAGGTTTTCGTTTTGCTGTTGCGAACTAAGCGTAATTGACGCGTTTTGCCGCATCGGAAATGTCCGAGGACAAGAAGGTCGCCGTTATAATAAGCTGAGCTGCATCACAAGAATTACTCATTTCACTTTCCCGAAATTCAGTCGCCCCGCCCGTGCTCACTCGAATCGCACTCACCGACCACGCCTCGCGTTGCTCCACCTGTGTACTCGGGCAAATCTGCCTGCCGGTGGGAATGAACTCGGACGACGTGCGCAAGATGGACGATTTGGTCAGCGAGCGCATCCGCATTAAGAAGGGGCAATCGCTCTATTCCCTGGGGGAGCCGCTCGAAGCGGTTTACGGCATTCGTTTCGGTACGCTCAAAACCCATCTGACGCTGGAAGACGGTCGGCACCAGATCACGGGGTTCCACCTGCCGGGTGAGATCGTCGGGCTCGATGGCATTGGCGATATGCGCCATGTGTCGGATGCCACCGCGCTCGAAGATACCGAAGTCTGCGTGGTGCGCTACGACGAGCTGCAACACCTTTCGCGCCGGCTGCCTTCGCTGCAGCATCAGTTCCTGCGCATCATGAGCAAGGAAATTTCGCAGGATCACCTGATGCTGCTCACGCTGGGTTCCATGCGTGCGGAGGAGCGTCTCGCAGCGTTCCTGCTTAACCTCTCGAAGCGTTCGGCCCAGCGGGGATATTCGTCAACAGAGTTTGTGCTGCGCATGAGCCGCGAAGAGCTGGGCAGCTATCTGGGTCTCAAGCTCGAAACCGTCAGCCGCCTGTTCTCGCGCTTTGCCGAAGCGGGCCTCATCCAGATCCGCCAACGCCACGTCAAACTGATCGACCTGGCCGGCCTGCGCCAGGTCATGAGCGGTCAAGCCGCTTGAAGCTCCTTCCATGGCGCCCGCTCACACGAGCGGGTGTTCATGCGCTTCCAGTTTGCCGATGCCCGGCGACACGTACAGCGTCAGCGCGCTCGACAATCCGCACAGCAACCAGAACACAAAGAACGATACCGTGTAGACCGCCTGGGCCGACACGGTGATCTGTTCGCCGAAGAAACGCAGGTCGGCGGGGTCCACCACTGCAAAGACCACCAGTTCAGCCAGCGCGGCCGACAGAAATGCCGGCCACAGAATCCACATCAGCAGTCGACGCTTCATCGGGCCTCCGCGTGAATACCATGTGTCGGCGTGACGGTCGTCTTTTCAACGACCAAACCGTGGCGCACGACGTTGTCGTGAATAGCGACATCGGGATGCGAAATCGCCAGCCAGATGGTGACGCCGCAGCCGATCATGGCGACAAACGGCCCTGCCATGAGCAGCCACGGCCAGGGCTCGCGCCACCACGGACGGGCCTGCGCGGAAGATTGCGTTGCGTGCATCGTTGCCTCCTGTTGGGGATGCCGCATCAGCGCGGCACGATGAAGCTAGACGGTTCGCGCAGTACGAGGCTGGCGCTACCGCTGTCTGCGTGGATGACGAAACGGATTTTGTGCGAGCCGGGGGCGGCATCATCGGCTGGCCGGCGTACGCGCACTGGCAGCAGTCGGTTGGCCGCCGGTGGCAGCTCCAGTGTGGTCGACTCGCCACGACCGCCCTGCACATCCAGTTCCGGCATGCCCTCTGCTGTGATGGTCACGCGCATGGGGAGCTCGGACGCGTTCATCAACTGCAGGCGGTAAACGTTCTCGATCTTGCCCCCGTCCACTTCGCGCGCCAGTGCACCACGATCACGAATCACATCAACCTTGAGCGGCTGGCGCATGGCCAATGCCATGATGAAGCCGGTGATGAGCACAAGCATGATCCCGGTATAGATCAGCACGCGCGGGCGCAGCAGATGTCGCCGGGCGTCCTTCGGGCTGAGCCGATCGCGCATTGCGCGTTCCGACGTATAGCGGATCAGACCGCGCGGGTAGCGCATCTTGTCCATGACCTGATCACAGGCATCAATGCAGGCGCCGCAACCAATGCATTCGTATTGCAGCCCCTGGCGGATGTCGATACCGGTCGGGCACACCTGTACACAGATACTGCAGTCGACGCACGAGCCCAGGCCCTGCGCTTGGAAGTCGGCATTGCGGGAGCGGCTGCCCCTCGGTTCACCGCGCTGCGTGTCGTATGTGACGACGTAGGTATCGGGGTCGACCATCACGCTCTGGAAACGCGCGTACGGGCACATGTAGCGACACACCTGCTCGCGCATGAAGCCTGCGTTGCCCCATGTGGCAAAAGCGTAGAACAGCATCCAGAACGTTTGCCATGGCCCGAGGGAAAGCGTCCACGTCTCCATGCCGAGATCGCGGATCGGCGTGAAGAAGCCGACGAAGGTGAATCCCGTCCATAGCGCAATGAGAATCCAGGCCGAGTGCTTTGCAGCCTTGAGGCGGAATTTGCGTAGGCTCCAACGCTCACCGTCGAGGCGGATGCGGGCAAAGCGGTCACCTTCGACATGCCGCTCGATCCACATGAAGATTTCGGTGTAAACCGTCTGCGGACAGGCATAACCGCAAAAGAGCCGCCCCGCCACCGCAGTGAACAGGAACAGCCCCAACGCCGACAGCACCAGCAGTACCGTCAGATAAATCACGTCTTGCGGCCAAAGTACGAGGCCGAACAGATAGAACTTGCGTGCGCCCAGATCAAAGAGCACGGCTTGGCGACCATTCCACTGTAACCACGGCAAGCCATAGAAGATGGCTTGCGTCGCCAGCACCAGCCAGACGCGCCAACGCGCAAACGCACCGGTCACGGCGCGCGGATAGATCTTGCGCCGGACTTCATAGAGCATCTGCTCAGTCGGCGCGTCGTCTACACCCGCCACTGCGGTGGCGGGTGTCATCGGGCGCCAGGCAGGTTCTTTGTCGCTCATTGCGCGTGGCTCGTGTTGCTATTGGACAGGCCCCAGACATAGGCCGCCAGCATGCGAATCTTCTCCGGAGAGAGCAGGTTCTCGTGTGCCGGCATCGTGTTGTCACGACCCTTGAGGATGGTCTCGACGATGGTCGCTTCCGAACTGCCATATAGCCAGACGCGGTCGGTCAGGTTGGGCGCGCCCAGCGCCTGATTGCCCTTGCCGGTTGCCATGTGGCAAGCCGCACAGACCGACTTGAACGTCGGTTCGCCGCGCGCTGCCTTGATCGGGTCATACGACAGTCCCGACAGCGAGCGCACGTAGTTCGCCACATTGACTGCCTGATTGCCATCCACGACCGCCGTCAGGGACGGCATGACGCCGTGACGCCCCTTGGTGATGGTGGTCAGGATCGTCTCGGGGTCTCCGCCGTACAGCCAGTCGCCGTCGGTCAGATTCGGAAAGCCCTTCGAGCCGCCGGCATCCGAGCCATGGCACTGCGCACAGTTGTTAAGGAAAAGGCGCTGGCCGATCTCATGGGCCTGCGGATCGGCGGCGATCTGCTTGATGTCCATGCTGGCATAACGCTCATAGAGCGGTCGGACCTGCGCATCGGCGGCCGCACGCTGCGAGGCCAACTCGCCGCGCGTGGAGAAACCAAGCACACCGCCATATGCGCCCAAGCCCGGATACAGGATCAGGTACCCCAATGCAAAGACGCACGACAGCAGGAACATCCACATCCACCAGCGCGGCAGCGGATTGTTCAGTTCGCGCAAATCGCCATCCCATACGTGGCCGGTGTCTTCCCCGGCGCTGCGCCCCGGTGCCACTTGAATGCGCCGCTGGGAGAACAGCAGCCAGATGCACCACACGATGCCGACCAGGGCAATCGCCGCGATGTAATACCCCCAGAACTCCGAAATGAAGTCGCTCATGATTCTGTGTCCTTATTGATGCGGGCGCGATGCGTCTGCATGCGCACCGGCGACTTCGGCCTCATCGGGCAGCAGGAACGGCAGCATGGCCGATTCAGCGTTCGCCGCGCGGCGATGCGCCGAGAATGCCCACCAGGAAATGCAGACGAACAGCACGAGGAAGACGGCAGTCGCAATTGCACTGAGCGTGGCCATGGCTTACTCCTTGGCAGCAACGGTTGCAGGTGCAGCAGCCGGTGCGGCAGCCACGTCCCGTATGTTGCGCAGTTCCACGCCGAGGCCTTGCAGATAGGCGACCACGGCGTCTTCCTCCGTCTTGCCGACCAGTTGCTCGCGCGCTGCGGCAATCTGCGCATCCGTGTACGGCACACCAAGCTGGCGCAGGACGTGCATCTTCTTTTCGATGTCGCTGTTGTCGAGCGGCGTCTTCGACAGCCACGCATATGCAGGCATGTTCGACTCGGGCACCACTTCACGCGGGTCGCGCAGGTGGATGCGATGCCAGTCGTCCGAATAGCGTTGCCCCACGCGCGCCAAGTCCGGACCGGTGCGCTTGGAACCCCACAGGAACGGGTGATCGAACACCGATTCACCTGCCAGCGAATAGTGGCCATAGCGCTCGGTCTCGGCGCGCAACGTACGCACTTGCTGCGAGTGGCAGCCAACACAGCCTTCGCGGATGTAGATGTCGCGCCCCGCCAGCCGCAGTGGCGAATAGGGAGCGATGCCCTTGACCGGTTCAGTGGTCGAGTGCTGGAAGAAGAGCGGCAAAATCTGCACCAAGCCCGCAATGCTGACGACGACGAGCGTCATCGCAATCAGCAAGCCGATGTTCTTTTCCAGCGTCTCGTGCGAGAAAAACTTGTTGGATTGGTTGCTCATGTTCCCCTCCTCACTGAGCCGCGACCATCGGGGTCTGGGCCGATTGAGGAATCGGCGCATCGATTGCCTTGCTGCCCTGAATGGTCTTGAACACGTTGAATGCCATCAGCAGCATGCCGCCCAGGAAGCACAGACCACCAGCCAAGCGAATCAGGTAGAACGGGTACGTTGCCTTGACCGCCTCGACAAAGCTGTAGGTCAGCGTGCCGTCGGCCTCAGTGGCACGCCACATCAGGCCTTGCATCACGCCGGCAACCCACATGGCGGCGATGTAGAGCACCACGCCGATGGTGGCCACCCAGAAGTGCACCTCGATCAGGCGCGTGCTGTACATCTTCTGCTGGCCGAACAGGCGCGGAATCATGTAGTACATCGAGCCGATGGTGATCATCGCCACCCAGCCCAGGGCGCCGGAGTGCACGTGGCCGATCGTCCAATCGGTGTAGTGCGACAGCGCGTTGACGGTCTTGATGGACATCATCGAGCCCTCGAACGTCGCCATGCCGTAGAACGACAGCGCCACCACCAGGAACTTCAGGATCGGATCGGTGCGCAGCTTGTGCCAGGCACCCGAGAGGGTCATGATCCCGTTGATCATGCCGCCCCACGACGGCGCCAGCAGGATCAGCGAAAACACCATGCCGAGCGACTGGGCCCAGTCGGGCAGCGCCGTGTATTGCAGGTGGTGAGGACCCGCCCACATGTAGGTGAAGTTCAGCGCCCAGAAGTGCACGATCGACAGGCGATACGAATAGATCGGGCGCTCGGCCTGCTTCGGCACGAAGTAATACATCATGCCCAGGAAGCTGGTGGTCAGGAAGAAGCCCACTGCATTGTGGCCATACCACCATTGCACCATCGCATCCTGCACGCCGGCATAAGCCGAGTACGACTTCCACATCGACACCGGCAACTCAGCGTTGTTGACGATATGCAGCAGCGCGATCGTGATGATGTAAGCGCCGAAGAACCAGTTGGCCACGTAGATGTGCCGGGTCTTGCGCTTGATGATGGTGCCGAAGAAGACGATCGCGTAGACCACCCACACCACAGTGATCAGGATGTCGATCGGCCATTCGAGCTCGGCGTATTCCTTCGAGCTTGTGTAGCCCAGCGGCAGGGTGATGGCGGCAGCCACGATCACTGCCTGCCAGCCCCAGAACGTGAAGGCGGCAAGCTTGTCGGAAAGCAGGCGCACCTGGCAGGTACGCTGCACGATGTAGTAGGACGTCGCAAACAGCGCGCTGCCGCCAAACGCAAAGATGACGGCATTCGTGTGCAGAGGACGCAGCCGGCCGTAGGACAGCCAGGGCACCCCGAAATTCAGTTGCGGCCAGATCAACTGGGCCGCGATCAGCGCACCGACCGCCATACCGACGATGCCCCAGACGATCGTCATGATCGAGAACTGGCGTACCACGCGATAGTTGAAGGTCTGGGTGTGCTGCAACGCGCTGGACGATTCCATGCTTGCTCCCCAAGATAATTGGTGTGATGTGGTCATGTTAAGAACCGGGCCGCCAAAGAGTCTTGACGTGCATCAAGGCAACCCTGGCAATGTGGTCAGGCAGTTCCATCCCGCGACACTGCGTCGCGTGCAGGGGTATCGGGGTCCAGCAGAATCGATTCAGCAGGCGCTCTCAGATCGTCGTACTGCCCTGAGCCGACGGCCCACCAAAGCGCACCGACGATCGCCACGACGAGCATCAGCGACAACGGAATCAGCAGGAACAGGGTTTCCATGACAGCTCTCCTAGACCGCGCGCGACAGGCGCCACGCATTGAGCGCCACCAGCAGCGATGACACCGACATGCCGATGCCAGCGGCCAGCGGCGAGAGCCACCCGAGCGTGGCCATCGGGATGCTGATCGCGTTATAGGCAAAGGCCCAGCCGAGGTTCTGGCGCACCACGCGCAACGCGCGGCGGCCAATCGACACGGCCTCGCTGATGGCAATCAGACGCGGTTCGGTCAGGATGGCATCGGCACCGGCCTGAGCCAACGGCGCACCTGATCCAATGGCGATGGAGACCTGCGCCTGTGCGAGCAACGGCGCATCGTTGATGCCATCGCCGACGGCCAGCACGCGGGCGCCGTCTGCCTGCAGCTTATGCACGTAGGCGCGCTTGTCTTCGGGGCTGGACCCGCCCACGGCGTGGTTGATGCCCAGGCGGTTGGCCCACCAGTGCACGGTTTCAGGCGCATCGCCGGAAACGAGATGCAAGCGCAATCCTTGTGCACGCAACGCGCCCAGGCATGCAGGCGCGTCGGCGCGTGGCGTATCGGCCAGCGTGAAGCGCGCGAGCGGTTGGCCATCGCGGCCGAGCCAGACCGACGTGCATGCGGCCGCCAGCGGCACCTCCTCCATTGGTGCTTCCGCGCCGTAACGGATGGTGGCAACCGGCTGGTTTGCGTAGTGCGTGGCCGCAAACGACTGCGTTCCCAGACGCATCAAGCGGTTCTCCGCCATGGCATACACGCCCTGCCCCGGCACGTTTGTCACGCGCCCCAACGTGGGCAGCGGCATTGCATTCGAGGTGCCGGCGCGTAACGACTGGGCGATCGGATGGTTCTCGGATTGCTCCATCGCGCATGCCAATGCAAGACAGTGCTCGGCATCCACATCGGCGAAGGTCTCGATGCTCAGCAAGCGCAAACGCCCCTCGGTGAGCGTGCCGGTCTTGTCGAGCAGCACATCCGTCACGGCTGCCAGGCTCTCGATGGCGTGGCCCCGCGTGACCAGCACACCCCGCCGTGCCAGCGCACCGCTGGCCGCCGCCAGCGCAGACGGTGTGGCGAGCGACAGCGCGCATGGGCAGCTCACCACCAGCACCGCCACAGTGACCGCAATCACGCGTGTCGGATCGATCCACCACCACGCGATCGCGGTGAGCAGCGCCCAGCCGAGCAGCACTGCCACAAAGCGCCCGGCGACACGATCGGCGAGTTCAGCCATGCGGGGCTTATCGGTCAAGGCGCGTTCGAGCAGATCGACGATGGCGGCAAGGCGCGTCTGGGTGCCCACGCGGTTCACACGCACACGAATGGCGCTGACCACGTTGTAGCTGCCTGCCAGCACGGTCGCGCCCACGTCGCGCGGACGCGGCACGCTTTCACCCGAGAGAAGCGATTCGTCGATCTCGGTGGTGCCGTGTTCAATGGTTCCGTCTGCAGGCAGGACCTCACCGGCGCGCACTTCCACGCAGTCGCCTTGCTGCAAGGTAGCAACAGGGATCGTTTCGAGGGCGCCGCTTACGGCGTTGAAGCGCCGGCAGGTAGCCGGCAACTGACGGACCAATGCCTCGGCGCCCGAAGCTGCGCTCTGCCGCGCACGCAGTTCGAGATAACGCGCGGCCAACAGGAAAGCGACGAACATCGTCACCGAATCGAAATACGTTTCGCCATGGCCGCGCAAGGTGGCGAATACGCTGGCAATGAAGGCGGCACCGATCCCCAGCGCCACGGGCGCGTCCATGCCGACGTGCGCGTGCCTCACTTGCCGCCACGCGTTGATGAAAATGGGCCGCGCAGAAATCAACACCACCGGCACCGTCAGCACCAGGCTGGCCCACTGCATCAGGCGGGTCTGGTTCACGGGGATGTCGCCACCATGCAGGTACACCGGCCACGCGTACATCATGACTTGCATCATGCCCAGCATTGCCAATCCCAAGCGGATCAGCAGGCTGCGGCGTTCGCGCGCCTCGGCAGTGCGGCGCGCGGATGGCTGGTCCGGCCACGCTTCATATCCGACGTCGGCAATGGCGGCAAGCACCGCGGACAACCGTATCACCCCTGCATCTCCGACGATGCGCGCGCGTTCCGTGGCGTAATTGACGGTGGCTTCACGCATGCCCGGCACCCGCGAAAGCGCACGCTCGATCAGCCACACACATGCGGCGCAACGCATGCCGCTGATGGCGAGGGAAAGTTCTTCCGCACCGTCAGCGCGTGTGCGCACGAAGCGCTCACGCATGACCGGCAGATCGTAGGTCGCCCAAACCGCTTCGGCTTCTGTGCGGCGGTCCCCTTCGATGGGCTTGGCGAAGGCGATCGGGCCGTCATAGACGTGGCCCATGCCGGAGGCGTGCAGCGTCTGCGCGACAGCCTGGCAGCCGGCACAGCAAAATTCCCGGGACTTCCCGCCGATATCCGCGTGGAGTGCGATGGCACCGTCAAGCGGCGATGCGCAGTGATAGCAGGTGATGCGCGACGCGGCTGTCCCGCTCAAGCCAATAGGCGAGCCTGTTCCGGCAACCGGTGCGGTTGGATGAGTGGGGGCGAATGTCGTCGTCATTATGAGGACGATGCTAGCCAGCCTCCCCCGGCCGGCCCTTGACGCGCATCAAGCGCCTGGCAATCAGAATGAGGTGGAAATGCGACCCTCAGCGCACCCTCCGCTGCCACCCCTCCCATAAAAAAATAAGCCGCCTATAGTGGATAGCTGCACCAGGCAAACAGGAGGGCGCGACATGGCAACCGAATTCAGCCTGTACAACATCCACTGCGAATGGGGCGAGCACGGCGCGTCCGCGCTGGCGCCGCATTGCGACGCCGTCATCGTCGTGGACGTGCTGTCCTTCTGCACCTGTGTGGATGTGGCCGTGGCGCGCGGGGCACGGATCTATCCCTACCCATGGCGCGACGCCAGCGCTGAAACCTTCGCGCGCCGCGCCGGTGCCATGCTGGCGGGCTACAACCGAAGCCAGGCGGGCTATACGCTCTCCCCGGCCTCGCTGCGTGAATTGCCAATGGGCAGCAGCCTCGTCCTGCCCTCGCCCAATGGGGCCACCCTGGCGCTCGCCACCGGATCGACGCCGACGTTTGCTGGCTGCCTGCGCAACGCGCGTGCGGTAGCTGAAGCGGCCTCGCGGCTGGGCCGACGCGTGGCCGTGGTGGCATCAGGAGAGCGCTGGGCCGACGGCAGCCTGCGCCCAGCCCTGGAAGACTGGCTGGCCGCCGGTGCGATCGTGCACCACCTGTCGGAAACGGTGGCGGGGTTCCTGCCGCAAGCGCTGTCGCCCGAAGCGCTCGCCGCCCGCGCGATCTATCGCGAGGCGTCGCAGACCGGCATGATGAAAGCGTGGCTGCTTGATTCGGTATCGGGCCGCGAGCTGTGCGAACGCGGCTTTACCGAAGACGTGACCATGGCTTCGCAAACGGATGTGAGCAACGTCGCCCCCATGCTGGTGGAAGGCGCGTTCCGCAACGTCAACCGCAAGACCGAGCGCCTGCCGCAGGACTTCCTTGGCGCAAGCCTGCGGCCCTCGCAGGCCCCGCCGTCGCACCGCAACCCGCCGCCGACGTCACACTAGGCAGTTGCTACTCAAAGCAATCACGTCAACGACGTGTCCACTTCGCGGCGAGGTGCTTCGAGGTATTCGCGCGACTGCATCTCGACGATGCGCGACACGGTGCGCTGGAATTCGTTGGCCATCTGGCCTTCGGTGTACAGCTCCTCCGCCGTCACCTCCGCCGACATCAGCAGCTTGACCTTGTGGTCGTAGAACACGTCGATCAACCACGTGAAGCGGCGTGCTTCGGACGCCATGCGCGGCGTCATCTTGGGCACATCGGCCAGGATGACGGTGTGAAAGCGCGAGGCGATTTCCAGGTAATCGTTCTGTGAGCGCGGCCCCCCGCACAGCGTGGCGAAGTCGAACCACACGACGCCGCCGGCCTTGCGCGCTGCGCGAATCTCACGGTGCTCGATGCGCAGCACCGGCGACTCGTCCGGCACCCCGGCCACCGCCGTAAATGCATCCCGCAACGCCGAGTTGGCCTTCGCGCCCAGCGGCGTGTAATACGCCTGCACCTGCTCCATCGCCCGCTTGCGGTAATCGACACCCGCGTCGACGTTGAGGATGTCGAGCTTCTCCTGCAGCAGCGCGATGGCCGGCAGCACGCGGTCGCGATGCAGGCCGTCCGGATACAGCAAGTCGGGCCGATAGTTGGACGTCATCACGAACTGCACGCCGTTGGCAAACAACTGATCGAGCAAGCGGTGCAGGATCATCGCGTCGGCTACGTCGCTGACGTGGAATTCGTCAAAGCAGATCAGGCGGTAGCGCTTGGCAATGCGTCGGGCCAACTCGTCCAGCGGATCAGCGCGGCCACGCAATTCTTCCAGCTGGCGATGCACTTCGCGCATGAACTCGTGAAAGTGCAGACGCGTTTTGCGCACCAATGGCACGCAGCTATAGAACGCATCCATCAGGAACGACTTGCCGCGCCCCACCCCGCCCCACATGTAGACACCACGCGGCAAATCGGGGCGCACGAGCATCTTGCGCAGCGCATTCGAACGACGGGCCTTGTAGGCGACCCACTCGTCGTAGCACCGCTGCAGGCGGTCGACAGCGCGTTGCTGCGCTTCGTCCGGCTGGTAGCCGCGCGCCTTCAGTTCCTGTAGGTAGGTTTCCTGGACGTTCATCTGCTTGATCTGCTTGGGGCACCATTTACGGGCCCAAAAGGACCGATGCCCGGCAATCTTGTGGATTCACCGGGCATCGTGCTTGCCTTGCGGCTTGCGATTTACATATTGAGCTGACGCTTGTCGACGGCCAGCGCAGCTTCGCGCATCACTTCCGACATCGACGGGTGCGGGTGGCAGATACGGCCGATGTCTTCGGCTGCAGCCTTGAATTCCATCGCCACCACGGCTTCGGCAACGAGGTCCGAGGCGTTGGCTGCGACGATGTGCACGCCCAGGATTTCATCGGTCTTCGCATCGGCGATGACCTTCACGAAACCGTCGGATGCGCCCATGCCCAACGCACGGCCGTTGGCCAGGAACGGGAACTGGCCGGCCTTGGTCTCGCGGCCTTCGGCCTTGAGCTGCTGCTCGGTCTTGCCCACCCATGCAATTTCCGGGTACGTGTAGATGACCCACGGAATGCAGTTGTAGTCGATGTGCGGCTTCTGGCCGACGATGCGCTCGGCCACGGCCACGCCTTCATCTTCTGCCTTGTGCGCCAGCATCGGGCCGCGCACCACGTCGCCGATCGCCCACAGGTTCGGCAGCTTGGTCGCGCAGTGCTCGTCCACCTCGATAAAGCCACGCTGATCCGCCGCCAGGCCGATCGCTTCCAGGCCCAGGTTGTCGGTGTTGGGCACACGGCCGATCGACACGATCAGCTTGTCGCACTCCAGCACTTGCGCAGCGCCGGCAGCGTCGGTGTAGTTGACCTTCACGCCCTTGGCCGACGATTCGATCTCGCCAACCTTCACGCCGACGTTGATCTTCAGGCCCTGCTTGGTCAGCAGCTTGTTGGCTTCCTTGGCAACCGATTCGTCCGCCGCACCCAGGAAGCTCGGCAGCGCTTCGAGAATCGTCACTTCTGCACCCAGACGGCGCCACACCGAACCCAGTTCCAGGCCGATCACGCCAGCGCCGATCACGCCCAGCTTCTTCGGCACTTCGGCAAACTTCAGTGCGCCTTCGTTGTCGGCAATGGTTACGTTGTCGACCTTCACGCCCGGCAGATGGCGAGCCTTCGAGCCCGTGGCGATGATCACGTGCTTGGCGGTCACGACTTCCGTGCCCGCCTTGCCTGCGATCTCGACCTGATAGCCGGCCTCGGTCTTGCCGACGAACTTGCCGTGGCCCTTGAGCAGCGTCACCTTGTTCTTGCGGAACAGGAACTCGATGCCTTTCGTCATCTTGCCGACGATGTCGTCCTTGCGCTTGAGCATCTTGGCCACGTCGACCTTGACGCCATCCACCGTGATGCCGTGGTCGGCCAGGTGGTGGTTCACGTTCTCGAACTCTTCCGACGAGGCGAGCAGCGCCTTCGAAGGAATGCAGCCGACGTTCAGGCAAGTGCCACCCAGTCGCGGCTCGCCCTTCGGATCGTCGTAGGGGTTGTCTTCGCAGCAGGCCACGTTCAGACCCAGCTGACCCGCGCGGATGGCGGCGATGTAACCACCGGGGCCGGCGCCGATCACCAGCACGTCAAATTCTTTGCTCATGGAAAAATCCTCGATTCGGACGCCGCCGCACAGCGCGGGCGGCGTCTCGTGTCATCAACGCGGTCGATTAGAGATCCAGCAGCAGGCGGGCCGGGTCTTCCAGCGCTTCCTTCATCGCCACCAGGCCCAGAACGGCTTCGCGGCCGTCGATGATGCGGTGGTCGTAGGACATGGCCAGGTAGTTCATCGGGCGAACCACGACCTGGCCGTTCTCCACTACGGCGCGATCCTTGGTGGCGTGCACGCCCAGGATGGCCGATTGCGGCGGGTTGATGATCGGGGTGGACAGCATAGAGCCGAACGTGCCGCCGTTCGAGATCGAGAACGTACCGCCGGTCAGGTCGTCCAGCGTCAGCTTGCCGTCCTTGGCCTTCTGGCCGAATTCAGCAATCTTCTTCTCGATATCGGCCAGGCTCATCTGGTCGGCATTGCGCAGGATGGGCACCACCAGGCCGCGCGGCGAGCCGACAGCGATACCGATGTCGAAGTAGCCGTGGTAGACGATGTCGTTGCCGTCAACCGATGCGTTGATGATCGGGTACTTCTTCAGCGCGTGGACAGCGGCCTTCACGAAGAACGACATGAAGCCCAGCTTCACGCCGTGAGTCTTCTCGAACTGGTCCTTGAACTTGGCGCGCAAGTCCATCACCGGCTTCATGTTGACTTCGTTGAAGGTGGTGAGGATGGCGTTGGTCGATTGCGACTGCACCAGACGCTCGGCGATACGGGCACGCAGGCGGCTCATCGGCACGCGCTCTTCCGGACGGTCGCCCAGGGCGGCGAAGTCCACCGGAGCAGCCACTTGCTGCAGCGCCGGACGTGCGGCTTGCGGAGCGGCAACAGCAGCCGGCTTGGCGCCACCGGCCACGGCACCCAGCACGTCGCCTTTGGTGATGCGGCCATCGCGGCCCGTGCCGGCCACTTGGCCAGCCGACAGGTTGTTCTCGGCCATCAGCTTGGCAGCCGACGGCATCGCCACGCCACCCGCTGCAGCGGCGGCCGGAGCGGCAGCAGCCGGTGCCGGTGCAGCAGCCACGGGGGCCGGTGCAGCAGCTGCCGGAGCCGCGGCGCCTGCCTTCCCTTCGGTGTCGATCTTGGCCAGCAGCTGTTCCGACGTCACGGTTGCGCCGTCTGCCACCAGCACTTCAGCCAGCACGCCAGCCGACGGGGCCGGCACTTCCAGTACAACCTTGTCGGTCTCGACTTCAATGAGGATTTCGTCCTGGGCCACGGCTTCGCCCGGCTTCTTCTTCCAGGAGATCAGCGTGCCCTCTTCAACGGACTCGGAAAACTGCGGGACCTTGACTTCAACGATAGCCATTTCGGTGCTTCCTTGGATTCATGTGCACGTGCCCCTCTCGTTCGGGAGCCGCGCTAATTCGATATATGGTGGAATTCGGTAGCGGAGATGCGTCAAGGCGACAGCCGAAGCTGCCGCCTTGGAGCGAATGTCGCTTACTTGTTCAGCACGAAGCCTTTGAGCTTGCTAAACGCGGCATCGATCAGTGCCTTCTGCTGCTCGTTGTGCTTGGCGTAGTAGCCCACGGCCGGCGATGCCGATGCCGGGCGGCCTGCGTAGCCCAGCTTCTGGCCCTCGGTCATGTTCTCGAGGATGTAGTGCTGCACGAAGAACCAGGCACCCTGGTTCTGCGGCTCGTCCTGGCACCACACCACTTCAGCGAGGTTCGGATACTTCTTGAGCTCGGCTGCGAACGCCTTGTGCGGGAACGGATAGAGCTGTTCCACACGGATGATCGCCGTGTCGGTCAGGCCACGTTCCTTACGAGCGTTGACCAGGTCGTAGTAGACCTTGCCCGAGCAAGCCACGACGCGCTTGACCTTGGCGGCGTTCAGATCTTCGGCCGTATCGGCAATCACCGTCTCGAAATGGCCCTTGGCCAGATCCGACAGCGGCGACACAGCGTCCTTGCTGCGCAGCAGCGACTTCGGCGTCAGGATGATCAGCGGCTTGCGGAACATCCGGATCATCTGGCGACGCAGCAGGTGGAAGATCTGCGCCGGCGTGGTCGGCTGCACCACTTGCATGTTGTGGTCTGCGCAGAGCTGCAGGTAGCGCTCCAGGCGTGCCGAGCTGTGCTCCGGACCTTGGCCTTCGTAGCCGTGCGGCAGCATCAGCGTCAGACCCGAGGCGCGGCCCCACTTCACTTCGCCCGACGAGATGAACTGGTCGATCACGACCTGCGCACCGTTGGCAAAGTCGCCGAACTGGGCTTCCCAGATCACCAGGGTGTTCGGCTCAGCCGACGAGTAGCCGTACTCGAAGCCCATCACGGCTTCTTCCGACAGCACCGAGTCGATCACCGTAAAGGGCGCTTGGCTTTCCGACACGTTCTGCAGCGGGACGTAGCTGCCGGCATCCCAACGCTCGCGGTTCTGGTCGTGCAACACAGCGTGGCGGTGCGTGAAAGTACCGCGGCCTGCATCCTGGCCGGTAATGCGCACCGGGTAACCCGATGCCACCAGCGATGCGAAGGCCAGGTGCTCGCCCATGCCCCAGTCCAGCGGCAGCTCGCCCTTGCCCATCTTGGCGCGGTTGTTGACGACGTTCTCAACCAGCGGGTGCAGCTTGAAGTGATCGGGGATGGCGGTGATGCGTTCGGCCAAACGCTTCAGTTCGGCCATCGGCACGGCCGTGTCGGCCGAATCCGTCCACTTGCGGTTCAGGAACGGCAGCCAATCCACCGCGAACTTGTTCTTGAAGTTGGACAGCACCGGATCGACCGTGTGCTTGCCCGCATCCATGGCGGCACGGAATTCCTGCACCAGGGCGTCCGGCTCTTCGGGCTTCAGCGTCTTCTGCGTGACCAGCTTGTCGGCGTAGAGCTTGCGCGTGCCCGGGTGCGTGCCGATCTTCTTGTACATCAGCGGCTGCGTCATCGCAGGCGTGTCTTGCTCGTTGTGGCCGAGCTTACGGAAGCAGATGATGTCGACCGCGATGTCCTTCTGGAACTCGGTACGGAAATCCACGGCCAGTTGCATGGCCAGCACGACGGCTTCGGGATCGTCACCGTTCACGTGCAGGACCGGCGCTTCGATCATCTTGACCACGTCGGTACAGTACAGCGTCGAGCGCGAGTCGCGCGGGTCCGACGTCGTGAAGCCGATCTGGTTGTTGATGACGATGTGGATCGTGCCACCCGTGCCGTAACCACGCGTTTGCGCGAGGTTCAGCGTTTCCATCACGACGCCCTGGCCTGCGAAGGCCGCATCGCCGTGGACTTGCACAGCCAGCACCTGCGCGCCGTGCTTGTCGCCGCGACGTTCCTGGCGTGCCTTGACCGAGCCTTCCACGACCGGGTTGACGATTTCCAGGTGCGACGGGTTGAACGCCAGCGACAGGTGGACGGGGCCACCCGGGGTCGTCACGTCGCTCGAGAAGCCCTTGTGGTACTTCACGTCGCCGGCCGGCAGGTCGTCAACGTGCTTGCCTTCGAATTCGGCGAACAGGTCAGCGGGCATCTTGCCCAACGTGTTGACCAGCACGTTCAGACGGCCGCGGTGGGCCATGCCGATCACGATTTCCTGCACGCCCTTGGCGCCGGAATGCTGGATCAGTTCGTCCATCGCCGCGATGAAGCTTTCGCCGCCTTCCAGCGAGAAACGCTTCTGACCGACGTACTTCGTATGCAGGAAGCGCTCGAGGCCTTCAGCGGCCGTCAGGCGTTCGAGGATGTGCTTTTTCTTTTCAGCCGAGAACGTCGGCTTGGAACGAATGGTTTCCAGACGCTCCTGCCACCAGCGCTTTTGCGCCTGGTCGCTGATGTACATGAACTCAGCGCCGATCGAGCCGCAGTACGTTTCGCGCAGGTTGTTGACCAGCTCGCGCAGGCTCATCGACTCCTTGCCGAAATACGTGTTGCTGGCGTTGAAAACGATGTCCTGATCGGCTTCGGTGAAACCGTAGAAAGCCGGGTCCAGATCCGGAACGGGCGGGCGCTCCTGACGCTTGAGCGGATCGAGATCGGCCCAACGCAGGCCCACGTTGCGGTAGGCAGCCACCAGCTGCGTCGCCGCCACGCGCTTGCGACCCATATCGGAATCGGCAGACGCGACGATCGTGCGGATCGGGCCATGCTTGGCGCGCTCGGCGAACGAGGTGACGATGGGGGCGTGGGGGATATCCCGGGCGTTGGAACCGTCGACGGCGGGGACGTTCTGCAGCGCATCGAAGTACGCGCGCAGTGCCTCGCTAACGGACGTGGGATCTTGAAGGTACGCTTCGTACTGATCTTCAACGTAGGCGGCGTTACCGCCGGACAGGTACGAAGTGTCCAGGTACTGCTTATACAGCTCTGTCATGGGGCGCTCACTTTTCTCCGGGTCTGCCGGAGTTCAGCGGGTTCATCAACCTTCCGCGACACGGCTTGACCGGTTAGCGGATCGCAAACTAAATCGCCTGAAATCACCTGGTCGGACCGGATCGCGCATGGCAGAAAGGGGGTACCGAGACAGCTTTTACAGACAAGTTGTGCGGGAAGGACCTAAGTCTTCACGAGGCAGAAGCATAGCATGTTTATAAGCAATATTCTGATTCTTTGACGTGACAAACGATCCTTGTTATGCCACATCAAAACCATGCTTCCGTCACATTCAGGCGGGCGAAATACGATCTACCCAATCGGTGATCAAACCATCCAGTCCTGCGCTCCAAAGCAGGTGCGCGCGATCCAGGTCGTTGACGGTATAGCAGCAGACGCGAAAGCCTGCGGCGTGTGCCTGGTCAATGATCTCGGGCGTCAGTTCGCGATGGTTGGCGTCGAGCGCAACACAATCCAATGCGCGCAGGCGATCGAGCCAATCGGCCGGGAGCTTGTCGAGCAGCAACGCGCGAGGCAACTCCGGCACCGCCTCGCGCGCGGCAGCCAGCGCATCTTCGGAAAACGACGACAGCAGCGGCGGCACGGCGGCGCCGGCCCACAGTGTGCGGGCATCCAGCGCAACCGCCGCGCCGGTGCGCCACTCCGCGCCTGGCACCGGCTTGATCTCGATATTGGCAAGGAAGTTGTTGGCGCGAAGGTAGCGCGCGATGGCTGCCAGCGTGGGCACCGGCTCGCCGGCGTAGGCGGGGCTGTGCCAACTGCCTGCATCCAGCTGCGCGATCTGACCGAGCGTGAGCGCATCAAGACGGCCCGCGCCGTTCGTGGTGCGATCCAGCGTGGCGTCGTGCAACAGGACCGACGCGCCGTCGCCTGAGAGCTTCACATCAAACTCGAACATGCGATAGCCGAACGACGCACCATGGCGGAAGGCTGCCAGCGTGTTCTCCGGCGCCAGCTTGCCCGCGCCGCGGTGCGCAATAGCACGCGGATACGGCCAGGCTGGCAATGCGCGCGCGCCGGTCATGCCAGCGCCTCGATGCGGCGCGTGGTTTGCGGGTCGAACCAGTGCAGGTGCTCGGCCGACGCGGTGATGGGTAGCTTGTCGCCCGCCTTTACGCTGGCGTGCGGTTCAAGACGAACCACGACCGGATGGCCGGCCAGGGCGCCGTACGCGAATGCATCCGCGCCGAGGGCCTCCACCACGCGCACGTCGATGAAGGCGATGGCCTCATCAGCCGAGCACGGCTCGATATGTTCGGGACGCAAACCCATGAGCGCACGCTCGGGCAGATGAAGGCCCATCGGCAAGTGGCCGAGCGTGGCGGCGGCATCGCTCTCCTTCGCTCCGTCCACCCGAATCTGCGTGTCGCCGCCGGCGTTGCGCGACACGGGCACGAGGTTCATCGGCGGCGAGCCAATAAAACCGGCCACAAACGTGCTCGCCGGACGCGAGTACACCTCGAGCGGTGTGCCGATCTGCTCGACCCGGCCGCCGTTGAGCACCATCATGCGATCGGCCAGCGTCATGGCTTCGACCTGATCATGCGTGACGTACAGGCTCGTCGTGCGCAAACGGCGATGCAGATCCTTCAGCTCCAGGCGCATCTGCACGCGCAGCTTGGCATCCAGGTTGGAGAGCGGCTCGTCGAACAAAAACACAGCCGGTTCACGCACGATCGCCCGACCCATGGCCACCCGCTGGCGTTGCCCGCCCGAGAGCTGACGCGGCTTGCGATCCAGCAGCTTGCCCAGCTCGAGAATGCCCGCAGCCTGTTCCACACGCGCTTGAATATCGCTCTTGGGCAAGCCGCGAATCTTTAAGCCATAAGCCATGTTGTCGAACACGCTCATGTGCGGATACAGCGCGTAGTTCTGGAACACCATCGCGATGTCGCGCTCGGCCGGCTCGAGTTCGTTGACGACGCGGTCGCCGATCCAAACTTCGCCGCCGGTGATGGGCTCGAGGCCCGCCACCATGCGCAGCAGCGTGGACTTGCCGCAGCCCGAGGGGCCGACGATGACGATGAACTCCCCGTCGCCGATTTCCATGTCGATGCCGTGCACGACCTGGAGGTTGGCGTAGTGCTTCTGAACGTTGCGTAGCGAAAGTTTTGCCATCTTGCTTCTATTACTTTTCGGTTTCGACGAGGCCCTTCACGAACCACCGCTGCATCCCGATCACGATTGCCGCTGGCGGCAACATGGCCAGCATCACGGTGGCCATCAGCAGGTTCCAGTCGGTGGCGGAATCGCCGGAGCGGGAGATCATTTGCGTCACGCCCAGCACAATGGGCGTCATGTTCTTTTCCGTCGTGATCAGCAGCGGCCAGAGATACTGGTTCCAGCCGTAGATGAACTGGATCACGAACAATGCCGCGATGCTGGTGCGCGAGAGCGGCAGCACCACGTCCCAGAAGAACTTGAGCGGGCCGGCGCCATCGATGCGCACAGCTTCCGCCAATTCATCGGGAATCGTCAGGAAAAACTGCCGAAACAGGAACGTGGCCGTGGCCGACGCAATGATCGGAATCGTCAGGCCCGCGTAGCTGTTCAGCATGCCAAGGTCCGACACCACCTTGTACGTGGGCAGGATCCGAACTTCCACCGGCAGCATCAGCGTGACGAAGATGAGCCAGAAGAACGTCTTGCGCAGCGGGAACTTGAAATAGACGATCGCAAACGCCGAGATGATGGAGATGGCGATCTTCCCGAGCGAGATGCCCAGTGCCATGATCAGGCTGTTCATGAGCATGGTGCCGACCGGCGTGGCCGAGTTGCCCATGCCCGACGTGAGCACCGTGCGGTAGTTTTCGATGAGATGCGGACCGGGGATCAGCGTCATGGGCGCCTGCAGCACGTCTTCGGCCGTCAACGACGACGCGACGAATACGACGTACACCGGAAACGCCACGACGATCACACCGAGAATCAGCACGACGTGGGTGAGGAAGTCCAGGAACGGACGGCGTTCAATCATGGTGCGTCTGCCCTCCTTTCAGTATTGGACTTTGCGTTCAACGTAACGGAACTGGACGATCGTCAGCACGATCACCAGGCCCATGAGGATCACCGACTGTGCAGCCGATCCACCGATATCCAGACCGCGCACGCCGTCTTGGTAGACCTTGAACACCAGCGTCTCCGTCGCCTTGAACGGGCCGCCCTGCGTGACCGAATCGATGATGGCGAAGGTGTCGAAGAACGCATAGACGACGTTCACCACCATCAGGAAGAACGTGGTGGGCGACAGCAGCGGAAAGACGATCGACCAGAAGCGCTTCCACGGCCCGGCACCGTCAATGGCGGCCGCTTCGATCAGCGACTTCGGAATGCTTTGCAGCCCTGCCAGGAAGAAGAGGAAGTTGTAGCTGATCTGCTTCCACGCCGCAATGATGACCACCAGCGTCAGCGCCTGACCGCCGTTGAGCACGAAGTTCCAGTCCACGCCCATCTTGCGGATCACGAACGAGACGATGCCCAGTGATGGGTTGAACAGGAAGCTCCACAGCACGCCCGCGACGGCCGGCGCAATCGCGTACGGCCAGATCAGCAAGGTCTTATAGAACGTGGCGCCACGCAGCGCGCGATCGGCAAAATACGCCAGCGCCAGCGAGGTGCCAAGACCAACCAGCGCAACGCCAATGGCGAATACTGCGGTGGTCTGGAACGAACCGAGATAGGTCGGATCGGCAAAGAGATCACGAAAGTTCTCCAGCCCCACGAATTCGAGGTTGATGCCGAAGGCATCCTGGCGCAGCAGCGACTGATACAGCGCCTGCCCCGCGGGCCAGAAGAAGAACACCAGAGTGACGACGATCTGCGGGGCGACCAGCACATACGGCAGCCAGCGCGATCGGAAAACGACGCGTTTTTCCATGCGACATTCCAAAAACGCACCGCCGGCCGGTGCGAGCGCACGAGGCCGGCGGTTTAGACGAGCGCCGAATCGGCGCTTATTCCTTGACGGTCTTCTCGAAGCGGACGAGCAGCTCGTTGCCGCGTGACACTGCCGTGTCCAGCGCCTCCTTCGGCGCCTTCTTGCCGGCCCAGACGGATTCCAGCTCTTCGTCGATCACCTGACGGATCTGCGGGAAGTTGCCCAGACGGATACCGCGCGACTTGTCGGTCGTCTTGACGATCATCTGCTTGACGGCCACGTCGGCGCCCGGGTTCTTCTCATAGAAACCGGACTTCTTGGTCAGCTCATACGCTTCCAGCGTCACGGGCAGATAACCCGTCGACTGGTGCCAGTCGGCCTGCATTTCCGGACGCGACAGGAACGAGAAGAACTTCGCCACGCCCTTGTACTCCTCGGCCTTGTGGCCGCCCATCACCCACAGCGAAGCGCCGCCGATGATCGTGTTCTGCGGGGCACCCGGCACGCCGGCTTCATACGGCAGCGGTGCCGGGCTGAAGTTGAACTTGGCGTTCTTGCGGATATTCGCCAGCGCTGCCGACGAACCCGTGTGCATGGCGCACTCACCTGCGATGAACTTCGCCTTCGGCTCGTCCTTGCGGCCGGCGTATGTGAAGTAGCCCTTCTTCTGCATGTCGAGCAGGTTCTCGATGTGCTTGATCTGCACAGGGCCGTTGAAGTTCAAGCGGGCCTTGGCCCCGCCAAAACCGTTGTTCTCGGTCGCGAACGACACGTTGTGCCATGCCGAGAAGCTCTCCAGATGCACCCACGACTGCCAGTCGGTCGTGTAACCGCAGGGCACGCCAGCCGCCTTCAGCTTGGCCGCGTCGACAGCCACTTCCTGCCACGTTGCGGGCGGCTTGTTCGGGTCAAGGCCAGCCTTCTTGAAGGCGTCCTTGTTGTAATACATGATCGTCGTCGAGCTGTTGAACGGGAAAGACAGCATCTCGCCCTTGTTCGACGTGTAGTAACCCGCCACGGCCGGCACATAGGCCTTCGGGTCAAACTTCTCGCCAGCGTCCTTCATGATCTTGGCTACCGGCACGATGGCGCCCTTGGCGTTCATCATCGTTGCGGTACCGACTTCGAAGACTTGCAGGATGGCCGGTGCATTGCCGGCGCGGAAGGCCGCGATGCCGGCGGCCAGCGATTCATCGTATTGGCCCTTGTAGACCGGCACGATCTTGTAGTCGGACTGGCTAGCGTTGAACTTGGTGGCGATCTCATTCACCTTGTCGTTCAAGGCGCCTTCCATCGAATGCCACCATTGGATTTCCGTCACTGCGTACGCGCCTTGCGCAAACGTACACGCGGCCAGTACTGCCGCCGCCTCCGCAATCTTCTTGATCGACATCATTTCTCCTTGTTTCGACCCGGCGGGCTCCCTCGCTCCGCCCACGGCGCGCCGACTGTATATGCACGGTCGGTCATTTTTATGACAGCGGGATGTTACTTGCCTTTCTGTCACAAAGAAATCGGGAAATCCCTCCAAGGTTTGGCTTGCAACGGCCGTTAGAATGGGTTGAAGACACTCTCTATTGCTCGCGCAGCATGCTCGCTCCACCCACCACTCCTGCCGCTCCAGACTCGCCTGAAACCGCGCCCCTCATTGCCGACCGGCGTGCTCCGCTGGCCCTGCATCAGCTCTCGGATGATGCACTGCGCAATATCACCGGCATCTTCACCGACGTGGATGGAACCCTCACGACGAAGGGCAAGCTGCCCGCGCACACGTACTCGGCGCTGGAGCGCTTGCATCGCGCCGGCATCAAGGTCGTGCCCGTCACCGGCCGGTCGATTGCCTGGTGCGAAGTCATTGCGCGGTTGTGGCCCGTTGATGCGGTGATCGGCGAGAACGGCGCGTTTGCCATGCGCGTCGATTCGCGCGGCCATCTGGCCACCGATTTCGTGGACGACGCGCAAACGCGCGCACGCAACCTCGAGCGCATCCGCGAAGTGGGTGCAGAGATCCGGCGTGCCGTGCCGGGTTCAGCGCTGGCGACGGATCAAGCCTGGCACGCGGCGGATCTGGCCGTCGACCATGCCGAACAAGTCCCGCCGCTGCCGCAGCACGCCGTGCGGCACATCGTCGACATCATGCGCACGCACGGGATGCATGCCACCGTCAGTTCGATTCACGTCAACGGCTGGTTCGGCAAGCACGACAAGCTGAGCGCCAGCGTGTCGCTCGCGCGCCGCGCATTCGGCCTCGACCTGCATGCCGAGCGCGAACGCTGGGTGTTCGTGGGCGACTCCGCCAACGATGCGGCAATGTTCGAGTTCTTTCCACTCTCGGTGGGCGTGGCCAATGTGCTGGATGTGATCGACACGCTGCCCGTGCCGCCGGCGTACCTCACCGAGGCCGAAGGCGGCGGCGGTTTTGCCGAAGTCGCCGAGCGCATCCTGGAAGCGCGTTCCCTGGCCCTCCCCGCGCCGCACGACTGACGCGGCATTCCTGCACCGCAACACGCCCTGGAGAGCCAGCGTCGCTTGCCGCAAGCGGCAAGCCGCTTGCGCCGAAATTGGGCGTTGCACCGCTTTGCACCATGTGACGGCCTCATAACGGTGCATGCTGTGCCAACGCCCTTTTTAGCGCAACCGACAGGAGCCCCCATGCAACCAGAGAAACTGCGCCAGCGTTTTGAACATGCGGAAAACACCATCGCCGAACTGGCCCGGACCTGCGCCTCGCACAAGGACGTGCCTGACGCGCTGAAGCAATCGATCCAGCAACTGGACGATCAAGCCCGCCAATGCCACTCGCGCCTGGAAGGCGCTGAAGACCCGCAGACTTTCGTAGAAGCCATCGACAAGCTCGAAGCCTGTTCCGACCATGCGAAAATGGCCTGCCAGAACGCCAGCGGCAAGGTGGACCATTCCGTGGAATCTGCCGTGATGCGCGCGCATGAAGAGCTGTCGCAGCTCAAGCACAAGCTGCACTAAGCGCAGCACGCATTCTCGGCCGACAAAAAAGGGCGGATTCCCTTATCGGAAATCCGCCCAATCCCAATCGCCAAGCTCGACGATATCCAGTGGACTGGCCCCGCTGACGGCACGTCAGTCGAAGCCAAGCTCCTGCAATTTGCGCGTGATGGTGTTGCGGCCGATGCCCAGACGCGTTGCCGCTTCAACACGGCGCCCGCGCGTGACACCCAGCGCAGCCTCAAGAATCGCCTTCTCGAAGCGTCGCGTAAGTGCGTCCATGACGTCGGGCTGGCCCGCTTCGAGCATGGCCTTGGCCTCGCCCGCGAGCGCGCGCTCCCAACCTGCTGCGATGGATGCCCCCGCTGCAGAGCTTGAAAGCAACGTATCGACCGACGGCGTAACACCATACGGTTCGCCACCATGCGACGGCTCGCCGATGAAGGCTGGGCGAGCCGCGGCCTCGCCCATGACCGGTAGCATCTGCGCGTTGCCTCGCACCAGGTCGGCGGGCAGATCCTTGCTTTCAATGGTCTGCGCCGGCGCCATCACAGTGAGCCAGTTGCAGAGGTTTTCCAGTTGCCGCACGTTGCCGGGGAACGGCAGCGTGGCGATATGCGCCAGCGCATCGTCCGACATGCGCTTGGGCTCCACGCCCAGCTCCTTGGCACTCTTCTGCAAGAAATGGCGCGCCAGCAGCGTGATGTCTTCCGGGCGTTCGCGCAGCGCCGGCAAGCGCAGACGGATCACGTTCAGCCGGTGAAACAAGTCCTCGCGGAACAGACCGTCCTTGACGCGGGTTTCCAGATTCTGGTGCGTGGCCGCGATGACGCGCACGTTGGCCTTGAGCGGGTTGTGGCCGCCCACGCGATAGAAGTGGCCGTCCGACAGCACGCGCAGTAAGCGCGTCTGCAGATCGAACGGCATGTCGCCGATTTCATCGAGGAACAGCGTGCCGCCCTCGGCTTGCTCAAAGCGGCCGCGGCGCATGGTCTGCGCGCCCGTAAATGCGCCACGCTCGTGGCCGAACAGCTCGGATTCGAGCAGGTCTTTCGGAATCGCCGCCGTATTCAGCGCGATGAACGGGCCGCTGGCGCGTGGGCTGTGCTTATGCAGCGCCCGGGCCACCAGTTCCTTACCCGTGCCGGATTCGCCGGTGATCAGCACCGTCACGTTGGACTGTGACAGCCGCCCGATCGCGCGGAACACGTCCTGCATGGCCGGCGCCTGTCCGAGGATCTCCGGCGCATCGCTCAGGCGATCATCGATCTCCTCTTCGCGCAGGCTCTCCTCCAGCGCACGGCGGATCAGTTCGACTGCGCGATCCACGTCAAACGGCTTAGCGAGATATTCGAACGCGCCGCCCTGGAACGCCGCTACGGCACTGTCGAGATCGGAATACGCGGTCATGATGATGACCGGCAGCCCCGGGTGCTTTGCCTTGATGGCCTGCAGCAGATCCAGCCCCGAGCCGCCCGGCATACGGACGTCGGAGATCAGGACTTGCGGCGTTTCTTCGTCGAGCGCGTTGAGCGCGTCGCGCACGTTGGTAAAGCTGCGCGAGAGCAGGCTCTCGCGTGCCAGCGCCTTCTCAAGGACCCAGCGGATGGATTGATCGTCGTCGACTATCCAGATTGGCTTCATGTGTTGGTTCGTCTGCTTGACTTCGTCTCGCCTGGGCCGTCTCGCGCTGCGTTGTTGAGGCTGTGACGCTTCAGTGCAGCGGTACGAGAATGCGGAAATCCGTCTGACCTGGCCTGCTCTCGCATTCAATCAGGCCGTCATGCTGCTGCACGAACGTCTGCGCGAGTGTCAGACCCAGCCCACTTCCCCCCTCCCTTCCTGACACCAGCGGGAAAAAGATTCGCTCGCGGATGTCGTCCGGGATACCAGGACCGTTGTCCACTACATGCAAGTCCAATGCCAGCTTGTAAAGACGCTTTGCAATCGTAACTTTGCGCGCAACGCGCGTGCGCAGAATGATTTCGCCGTCGCCCTGCGCAATCCGAGCGCCAAGCGCATGCGCCGCGTTGTGCACGATGTTGAGCACCGCCTGGATGAGCTGCTCCTTGTCACCGCGAAACTCCGGCAGACTCGCGTCGTAGTCGCGCACGATATGCAAGCCCTGCGGGAACTCCGCCAGCACCACCGAGCGCACGCGCTCCAGCACCTCGTGGATGTTCACATCGCCAACGATATGCGGATGCCGGTGTGGTTCGAGCAGGCGATCGACCAGCGTCTGCAGGCGGTCGGATTCCTTGATGATGACTTGCGTGTACTCGCGCAGCGAACGTTCCGGCAGTTCGAACTCCAGCAACTGCGCCGCGCCGCGAATGCCGCCCA
The DNA here is from genome assembly GCF_038440115.1 of Ralstonia sp. OTU4908. Taxonomy (NCBI): domain Bacteria; kingdom Pseudomonadati; phylum Pseudomonadota; class Betaproteobacteria; order Burkholderiales; family Burkholderiaceae; genus Ralstonia; species Ralstonia sp. OTU4908. The sequence goes on from NZ_JASATD010000002.1 coordinate 36,796, forward strand.
ACGGATTCTTGATCTCGTGTGCCAGATTGCGGATCAGCTCTTTGTTGGCGGAGGTCAGGTCCAGCAGGCGCTCTTCGCGCTCGCTGCGAATCTTCTGCTCGTTGGGCAGCAGCTCAAGCAGCACTGACGCAGGCGCAAAGTCGAGTGCGCCAACGACGGCGTGCGCGTGCAGCGGTTCGTGGCCCAAACGGTCGAGCGAGACGTCGCGCCGCTTGGCATCGAATTGGCGGGCTGCCACGGTGGCAATCATCTCGGCCAGTTCGGACGGGTCGGCAAACAGCTCGTACAGCGACATCTCCACCAACTGCCGGCGTGACACGGCCAGGGCGGCTTCCGCGGCGGGATTGGCGTAGAAGATTGTCAGCGCCGGATGGCGGACGAAGAGGATGGGATTGGGCGCCGCGTCGAGCCCAGGGAACAATGGCGGCGCGCCATGTGAAAACGGAATGGGTGGCGGCCCGTCGATGGGCTCGCCCGCTGCCGCCTCACGCGCGGCGGACGCTGACGGCGCAGATGGCGTCGTCTGTTCCTGTTCATCGCGGCGTGCCGCTTTGCGGATCAGTCGACGCATGGCTCACCTACTCCTTGAGATTGCCCAGCTCCCGGCGGATGGAATCGACATTGGCCTGGCTGCGTTCGATGTCGCCCTTCAACTGCGCGGTGCGGTCCAGATACTTCTGATAGTTACGTTCGTTGCCCTGGCGCTCGGGTTGACCGTTGTTGTATTCGGCCTTCAACGCCTGGAGCTTGCGCTCCTCGTCTGCCAGCTCGGCCTCCAGCACCTGGCGGCGTTCGCCGTCACGCGCCTTCTGCGTGGCGTTGTCCACGCGGGGGAAGCCACCGCCTGCATTGTTTTGCGCCGGTGCGGGTGCAGCACCCGCACTGCGCGGGCTGCGCGTGCCAGGCACGGTCACCACATCGGGCAGCGTCAACTTCTTGCAGCCCTTCACGTTGCCACTGTTGCGGTACTCCGGCACGCCGTTCGGACCGGTGCACAGATAGACATCATCAGCGTACGCGGGAGCCTGCACGGACAGCGTGGCAAACACCGCCGCAGCGGCGGCAAGCAGCCCAGATGCGATGCGTGGGGAAGGACGGAACATGAATGGAACCTGGCGGATACGTCGATCGGGCGCCGGAGTCCGGCGGACGCTCATTCTAGCCACAAAACTCCGCTTCACAAAAAGGAAGGGCGACCTGCGCCGCCCCCCCTCTCACAACCGTCTCTTCGCCCCGACACATTGCCCGGGACGCTCGCACATTACAGCGAGTAGTACATCTCGAACTCGAGCGGGTGCGTCGTCATGCGGAAGCGCGTGACTTCTTCCATCTTCAGCTCGATGTAGGCGTCGAGCATGGCGTTGGAGAACACCCCACCGCGGGTCAGGAATTCGCGGTCCTTGTCCAGGTACTCGAGGGCCTGATCCAGGCTCGAGCACACGGTCGGGATCTTTGCGTCTTCTTCCGGCGGCAGGTCGTACAGGTTCTTGTCGGCAGCTTCGCCCGGGTGGATCTTGTTCTGCACGCCATCCAGACCGGCCATCAGCAGCGCCGAGAAGCCCAGGTACGGGTTCATCAGCGGATCCGGGAAGCGGGTCTCGATACGACGGCCCTTCGGGTTCGCAACGTACGGAATGCGGATCGAGGCCGAACGGTTACGTGCCGAGTAAGCCAGCTTGACCGGAGCCTCGAAGCCCGGCACCAGACGCTTGTACGAGTTCGTACCCGGGTTGGTGAGGGCATTCAGCGCGCGGGCGTGCTTGATGATGCCGCCGATGTAGTACAGCGCGAACTCCGACAGACCAGCGTAGCCGTTGCCTGCGAACAGGTTCTGGCCGTCCTTCCACACCGACTGGTGAACGTGCATGCCCGAACCGTTGTCGCCCACGACCGGCTTCGGCATGAACGTCGCCGTCTTGCCATAGGTGTGCGCGACGTTCTGGATCACGTACTTTTGCAGCTGGGTCCAGTCGGCGCGTTGCACCAGCGTGCTGAACTTCGTGCCGATTTCGTTCTGGCCTTGGCCTGCCACTTCGTGGTGGTGCACTTCAACGGGAATACCCAGCGATTCCAGGATCAGGCACATTTCCGAGCGCATGTCTTGGAACGTGTCGATCGGGGCAACCGGGAAGTAGCCGCCCTTCTTGCCCGGACGGTGGCCCGAGTTGCCGTGTTCGAACTCCTTGCCCGACGACCACGGAGCTTCTTCGGAATTGATCTTCACGAAGCAACCCTGCATGTCGATGTTCCAGGTCACGCCGTCGAAGATGAAGAATTCGGGTTCCGGACCAAAGTAGGCGGTGTCGCCCAGGCCGGTGCTCTTCAGGTAGGCTTCAGCGCGCTTGGCGATCGAGCGCGGGTCGCGGTCGTAGCCCTTGCCGTCCGACGGCTCGACCACGTCGCAGGTCAGGACCAGGGTCGGCTCTTCGTAGAACGGGTCGATGTGCGCGGTGTTTGCATCCGGCACCAGCAGCATGTCCGACGCTTCGATGCCTTTCCAGCCGGCGATCGACGAGCCGTCGAATGCGTGACCGCTTTCGAACTTGTCTTCGTCGAAATGCGAAACGGGGACCGAGACGTGCTGCTCCTTACCCTTGGTATCGGTGAAGCGGAAATCGACGAACTTGACGTCGTTTTCCTTCACGAGCTTCATCACGTCTGCAATGCTTTGGGACATGCCATTCTCCTGGTAGCGCAATAACGCAAAGTATTGTGAGCCGGTTGTGTGACGGATCGCTGCGCAATCGGCCGCAACCCGCCCTCACTCCGAAACATCTTCTTTCCAGCAAGGTCGTCCGACACGGACGGACGCCCCTGAAAAAGACCGCGGGAATCTTAGCAGAAACTATGCCAATTCCGGCCCAACAACAGGCAAGCACTCCCGCAAACAGTGCAGCACTGCGCCAGCCCATGCCTGACACGGTGCGCAAGCCCTGCAATCCGGCCGAACCGCCTCCCGCCGAATTCCCGCTGATAGGGCTGAAGCTGTTCAAGCAGCAGAGCCAACGCACATAAACGGTGCATGAAACTGCAATCAGCACCTCTTTTGTGCAAGCGGGTCGTGCACGCACCATCGCGGGGATTTTCGCCCGCGCTATGTGACGGCGGCGCTAAAATGATGGCTTCCTCTTTCACCCGCCCCTGATCACCATGACTGCCACCACGCTGACCCGCGAGTCCCTGCTAGAGGCTGCCGCCGCCCGCCGTGAGGCAGACCAGCTGCCGTACTTCGGCGCGCTGTCGCCGCAAGAGGCTGCCGCGTTGTTGGCCGCCGACCCGCAGGCGCGCCTGGTGGACGTGCGCACGCGCGCTGAACTCGACTGGGTTGGCACGCCCGACATTTCGCCGGGCCAGTTTGTCCATGTGGAGTGGAATCAGTATCCGGGCGGCGCGCGCAACGCCAACTTCCTGAGCGCGCTCGAGGCTGCCGTGCCGAAAGATGCGCCAGTGCTGTTCCTGTGCCGCAGCGCAGCGCGCTCCAAGCATGCAGCAACGGCCGCCGCACAGGCCGGTTACGCGGCAGCCATGGATGTGCTGGAAGGTTTTGAGGGTGCAAAAGACACCGAAGGCCATCGCAAGACCGTGGAGGGCTGGTGTTTCCGAGGCCTGCCCTGGCACGGTGCCTGAGGCGCGCCGGTGAGCGTCAGGACGCCGCGCTGGCGTCCGCCTCGAAAATCTCACCACCCAGCGCCAGCGCGCCCTCTCGCAGCATCGCATAGGCGCGCGCCACGGCTTCCGGTGAGCCCTTGACGCCCAGGTCGATGTGCGAGCGGGCATAGCGCTCACCGCGCGCTGCATCCCCCACGCTGGGCAGACTGAAGACCTTCACGCCATCGAACTCCGCTTCGATGCGCTCCATCAGCGGTGTAAGCCGCGACTCCGGCAGGCCAAACACCAGGAACGAGCGCTCCTCGCGCGGCGCGCGGTGGAATTGATCGGCGTAATAGGTGTCGAGCACCCATTCCATCATCGGCCATGCCATCACCGGAAAACCCGGCATGAAATGGTGATGCGCCACCGAGAACCCGGGGATGCGGTTATAGCTGTTGGGGATGATGCGCGCGCCCTGCGGAAACTCGCCCATCTTGAAGCGGTGCTGGTTTTCGGGCGTTGAGACGTCCGCCTTGACCGGGTCGCCGTTGGCCGACTCGATGATGCGCAGCGTGATCTGCTCGCGCGCTTCCGGATGCAGCTCCAACGGTACGCCCAGCGCAGCGGCCGCGCATTGGCGCGTGTGGTCATCGGGCGTGGCGCCGATGCCGCCGGTGCAGAACACCACGTCATCGCTGGCGAACGTACGCTTGAGTACGTTCGTAATGCGCGCGGGCTGGTCCCCGACGTACTCGGCCCACTCCAATGTCAGGCCGCGCTCGCCAAGCACTTCGATCAGCTTGCGCAGGTGTTTGTCTTCGCGGCGGCCAGAGAGAATCTCGTCGCCGATGATGATCATGCCGAAAGCCATGTCAGTTCCGATGGTTTCTGATTATTCGCGAGGCAGTTCGATGGTCGTAACTTCTATCACGCTGGCCTCGACCATGCGCGCAGGCGGCGCTTCGGCTCGCAGACGCGTCAGCGCACGCAAGCAGAAATGGCCGAACCACAGCGCCGAGAAGATGAATATCAGCACATACAGCCAGATGACCGCGATGGCGATGATCGGAAACAGCACAATCGTCACCACCGACGATACCCACAGCAGCGTCGGCGCCGAGCCCAGCATGCCAACGGCCACGCCAATGCCAAGGAGCGGCAGCCGATAGCGCTGCATGATCGCGCGGCGCTCTTCAGCGGTAGCGTGGTCAGCGAGCGCGTCGTACGTCATCAAGCGGTATGTAAGCCAACCCCATAGCAGCGGCGGGATCAGCGCGAAGAATGGCGGGATCAGCCACAACGGCAGCGTGACGATGGCCACGAGAATGACCACCAGCGTGCACAGCAGCGCATGCGTCAGGCTGCCCAGCAACGAGCCGCCCTTGCGACGTTCGAGCTGCGGATAGCTCCGATCAAGAAAACGCATGACCACCGGCACCGACGCAACGCTGACCAGCACAAGAATCGACACAACGATCACCGGAACGAGCAAGGTGATGACGAGCAGCGGCGCGATGGCCGACCACAGCCCCGCCATGCCAATGGCGTTCAGGCCGCTCTTGATCCAGCCCATGAAAGCCCAGCCTTCCACGGCGTTACGGGCCATGCCGTTCATGGCATCCCAGCCAAAATACAGCACGCCGCCCCAAACAACGACAGCCACGACAAACGGCATGACAGTCAGGAACAGCATGCGCGGATGCAGTTGCGAAAGCAGCGCGCGGCCAAATGAGCGAATCAGGTCGTTCATGCAGAAGTCGGAAAATCCGGGAGCGGACAGCCTAGCACAGCGCGCAGAAATTACGCAGGCGCCGCCCCGCGAAGGCCTTAGGCGCGACCGAACAGGCGCTTAACGCCGAGCCACTGCTGACGCAGCACGCCGCGCCCGTAGTCGCGCGAGTGCCCGTGGGGCGCGGGAAGCTGATCGCGGATACCGGTGGCGTGGTACTCCGGCGAGAAGATGGCGGTGCCGAACAGCATGTCCCACCATGGGAACAGCACGCCAAAATTGCATCCGCCCAGCACACCAGGCTTGCCGGGCACCTCGTGCCCCAGCCCGATGGCGTGATGCAGCCGATGAAAGCGGGGCGAGATCAGCAGCCGGTCGCCGAGCCAGCCGAAATGCAGCCGCACGTTGGCATGCTGAAGACTCTGCAGCAACTGTGAAATGGCGACCAGCAGCACGTACTGCGAAGGCTCAACCCCGATGACCAGCGCCGCGATGGCAAACACCGCACCACGCAATACATCGTCGAGTATGTGGTTGCGGTCATCCGACCACAGCGTCATCTGCTGCTGACTGTGATGCAACGAATGCAGGTTCCACCACCAGTGAAACTTGTGTGACAGGCGGTGATACCAGTAGTCGAGCAGGTCGAACAACACTAGATAGATCAGAAAGCTGACGGCGGCGACGGACGTAACGCCCGGCCACCAGTCCTCCACGTTCAGATGCGCCCAGCCCCAAAAGCGCAGCTTGCCGTCGAGGTCGTCGATCAGCGGCTGCAGCGTGAAAAACATCAGCAACGGGAAGAAACCGAGCCGGTGAAAGAGCGTGTAGAAGATGTCGGCACGCACGGCCTTGCGGTCTTGCAGCGGCTCCACCGGACGCCAGCGCTCCAGCGGACGGAAGATCAGCAGCAGCACCGCGATCTGCACCAACCCCATCAGCAGCCATTCCGTGCCGGGGTAGGCATCTTCGACGTAACCACCCAGGCCGACGGCATAGGTGATCGGCATCACGACGTGCTGGAAGAGCACATCCTGCGCTTGGGTGAAGGTGTCGGCGATCCAGTCGAACATGTCAGCGTGCCGCTGTGTGTGCCGGGTGGGCGGCAAACCATGCCTGGTACTGCGGATGATCGCGCAGCGTGGCGAAGCAGAAACCCTTGCGTTCCAGACCGGCGATCAGCGGTTCCAAGTCGGCTGGCGCCCACGGATCCTTGCGCGACCAAATGCCCAGATGCGCCATGGTGATGTCGCCATCGCGCAGGTTGGACAGTGCCTTCTGCAGCAAGGCGTCGTTCGGATAACGGTCTGACGGCAACTCGTCGCCCAGGAAACCGGCGGGCGCCCAAGCCACATGCGCAAACCCGCATTGCTTGGCCCAGGCCTCGGTCGTCGCCGACAGGTGACCTCCCGGCGCCCGCCACAGCGGGTCCATCGGCTGACCGGTCATGGCTTTGAACCGCTCGGCGCTGTGTTTGAGCTCCGCGCAGAATTCAGGCTCGCCCCACACGACATTGCGGCTGCCCTGCTCGCCAAACTGCGGCCGGAAGCGGACCTTGCCCGCACCCGCCTCGCCCTTGTAGTAGACGTGATCGAAGGTGTGCGTACCGAAGGCGTGGCCGTCGGCAGCAAGCGATTTCCAATACGGAGCCCAACCGTCATCCAGCGTGCTGTCGCCGTGGATGGTCTTTTCGTTGGCGAGGAAGAACGTGGCGTGGATACGATGGCGACGCAGCGTATCGGCAATCAACTGCGCCTGGCTCATGCTGCCGGTATCGAACGTCAGGTAGACGGTGCCTTTGCACGCGCCGGCATTCACACCACCGGGCGCAGCCGTGGCCAATGCGCACAGCACCAGCGCAGCCGTGGCAGCTGCAGCGCGCAACATCGACAGGCGGGATTTCATCGTCGTCTCTTGACGCTCAAATCAGCGGAGCGCGCGTGCGGAAGTAAATACCGTGCGGCGAGCGCCCAACCTTGATCTCTTCCACCACCTTGCGGCTTGCCACGTCGACAATCGCCACGCGCTTGGCCCAGCGGCAGGTCACCCACAGCTGCTTGCCGTCGGCGGTCAATTCCATATCGTCAGGGCCAGGCGGGAGGCCGGTGATGTCGCCCACCTTGGTCAGCGTTTGCTGATCGATGATGCTGATCGTGCCCGACACGCGGTTCGACAGGAACAGGTGGCGCTTGTCGCCCAGCGCACGGAAGTTGTGCGCGCCCTTGCCGGTCGGGATGCGCTTGACGCTGGTGCGGGTGTGCCAGTCGATCACTTCGACGTAATCGGCGCCGGTCATGCCCACCAACAGGTATTTCTGGTCAGTCGTCACCCACACGCCGGCCGGCGCGGAACCAATCGTCATGCGCCACATCACGTTCTGCGTGGGCAGGTCGATGGCCATCACCTCGTTGGAATCCTGCACGGTGACGAACGCGATCTTGCTGTCGGCGGTAAACGCAATGTGGCTGGGCGTCTTGGCCGCCGGAATCTGTTTGGCGATGGTCAGGGCGTGGCCGTCCCAGCGATAAATATCGATGCGGTCTAGACGGTTGCCCGTGGTCAGAAACCACTTCTGGTCAGGCGAAAAGCCAATCTGATACGGATCGTCAATGTGCGGCACGCGCTGCTGGATCTTGCCCGTGACAGGGTCGAGGAACACCAGATCGTTGCCGACGGCGTTCGCGACGATCAACGACTTTTCGTCGGGCGTGGCGATCAGGTGATGCGGCTCTTTGCCGATCGGGAACGTCTCGAGCACCTTGCGGGTGTCCTTGTCGATCAAAGAGACGCTTGCGTCGCCCGAATTGAGCACGGTGACGACTTCGGCACGCGCCGCATGCGCTGCCAGGAGTGCAGCGGCCGACAGGACCAGCGTGGAGAACCAACGGGGGGCAAACGAGGCGCGCGAGGAAGACATAACGAGAAGATTCAGCAACTTAGCCAGCCATTCTAACGCTGGCGTTTAGCCCATCGCTGACACAAATCAAAAAAAGAAAGCGGGAACTTTCGCAGCGCCTGACAACGCATCGACAGCTATCGCTGCATCGATTCCCACACCTTCTGCAGCCGTTTGACCGACATCGGCACCGGCGTGCGCAGTTCCTGTGCAAACAGCGCGATGCGCAACTCCTCGAGCATCCAGCGGAATTCCTCCATGCGCGGGTCATTGCCGCCCTGACCTTGCACGCGCAGCGCCTTTTCCGCACGTTGATATTGCTGGATGAGCGGCGCCATCTCTTGCATGCGCTGCGTGTCGCGCGCCGGGTCCGCCTTGAGCTTGTCGATGCGCAGCGCGATGCCCTTCAGGTAGCGCGGGAAGTGCGTCAACTGCGCATACGGCGTTGCCTCGATAAAGCGCTTGTGCATCAGCGTCTTGAGCTGCGCGTCGATATCGGCGGTGGCCGCAGCAAACGGCTTGGCGATCTGCAGCTTGCGCGGCAGTTGCGCGTATTCGGCCAGGATGGCGCCGACCAGCCGTGCGATTTCCTGCGCCAGCAACGTCAGGCGCGCGCGGCTTTCGTCCTTGCGCGCGCCGAAACTGGCGTCATCGGTGGGCAGCGGGTCTTGCAGGCAGGCGCGCTCCAGCGTGGCATCCAGAATCTGGTCGCGCAGATCGTCCTGCGTGCCGAGGTTCATGAACTGGATGGCCATCTGCGACAAGCCTGGGATGTTCTTTTCCAGGTATTTCAACGGTTCGCGCAGCTGGATCGCAAACAGCCGTCGCAAGCCCAGGCGATGGATGCGGGTGGCTTCCGACGGATCATCGAAGACCTCCACATCGCAGTGGTCACCGGCATCGACAAGTGCCGGGTAGCCGAACAGCGTCTGGTTGCCCTTGCGGACTTCCAGCAGTTCCGGCAACTCGCCGAAGTTCCAGGTCGTCAGGCCCGAGTACAGCGCGGCGTTGGCCGGCGCTTCCGATTTGCCGCTCTTACCTGCCTTTCCCGGCTTGGCGCCGTCGTTCTGGGCACCGGCCACGGCAGCATCCTGTGCCGCGATCGACTGGAACGTCTGCTGCGCGCGGCCGCCGAGTTCCGCCCGCAACTGGGCCAGATTGCGCCCCATGTCTAGCTGGCGACCGTGCTCGTCGATCACCTTGAAGTTCATGAAATGATGCGCGGGCAGCGTCTCGAGCTTGAAGTCGGCGCGCTTGAGGGCGATGCCAGTCTGCTCGCGCACGTCGGCAATCAAGCAGTCGAGCAGGTCGCCATCGCCCAACCGCACGCGCGACACGAATCCGGCGGCATAGTCTGGCAACGGCACGCAATGGCGGCGCAGCTTCTGCGGCAGACTCTTCAGCAACAGATGCACCTTCTCCTTGAGCATGCCCGGCACCAGCCATTCAGTGCGCTGCGCGGGCACCTGGTTGAGCGCATACAGCGGCACGGTGAGCGTCACGCCATCGCGGGGGCTGCCGGGCTCGAAGTGATACGTCAGGCCCATGTCGATGCCGGCAATCGGCAGCACCTTCGGGAACAGGTCGGTCGTGATGCCGGCCGCCTCATGCCGCATGAGGTCATCGCGATTCAGGTACAGCAGCTTCTGGCCGCTTTTGCCGCCCGCGCTGGCGGCCTCGGCATACCAGCGCTCAAACGACACGGTGTTGTAAATGTCCGCTGGGATCTGGCTGTCGTAGAACGCGTAGATCAGTTCGTCGTCCACCAGCACGTCTTGTCGGCGTGACTTGTGTTCGAGGTTTTCGATCTCGCGCACCAGGCGCTGGTTGTGCGTGAAGAACGGCAGGCGCGTTTCGAACTCGCCATCGACCAGCGCGCGGCGGATGAACATCTCGCGCGCCTCCTTCGGCTGCATCGGCCCGAAGTGCACACGGCGCTGTTGATAGATCGGCAGCCCGTACAGCGTGCCCCGCTCGAAGGCCATCACCTGGCCGGCCTTCTTTTCCCAATGCGGATCGCTCCACGACACCTTCAACAGGTGCACGCCGACCTTTTCCACCCATTCCGGCTCGATGCGCGCCAGCGTGCGGCCGAACAGGCGGCTGGTCTCGACCAACTCGCCTGCCACGACCCACTTGCCGGCCTTGCGCGCGATGACCGAACCCGGCCACAGGAAGAACTTGATGCCGCGCGCGCCGAGGTATTCGCGGCCTTTTCCGTCTGCCTCCTCGATGCGCACTCCGATGTTGCCGAGCAAGCCCGTCAGCAACGCCAGGTGTAACTGCTCATACGTCGGATCGGATTCGTTGAGCTTCCAGCCCTGCTCCGCCACCGTGGTATGCAACTGCGAATGCACGTCGCGCCATTCGCGCAACCGCACATGCGACAGGAAGTGCGAGCGGCACTGGTCCTGCAATTGTTTGTTCGATTTCTTGTGCGCGATGGCCTCTTCAAACCACTTCCACAGCTTCACCCAGCCGAGGAATTCCGATTTTTCGTCGGCGAACTGCCGGTGCGCCTGATCGGCCTGCTGTTGCAGTTCCTGCGGGCGCTCGCGCGGGTCCTGAACGGACAAGGCGCTCGCGATGATCAGCATCTCGCGCAGACATTGGTGGTCGCGGCCTGCCAGGATCATCCGCGCCACCCGCGGGTCCAGCGGCAGCCGGGCCACCTGCCTGCCCAGCGGGGTCAGCGCGTTTTCGTCGTCGACCGCCCCGAGTTCTTGCAGGAGCTGGTAGCCGTCGGCAATTGCACGGCCTAGCGGCGGCTCGATGAAGGGAAACTGCTCAACGTCTGTCAATCGCAGCGCCTTCATGCGCAGGATGACGGCGGCGAGCGACGAACGCAGGATTTCCGGATCGGTAAAACGCGGCCGTGCAATGAAATCCGCTTCTTCATACAAGCGGATGCAGACGCCATCGGCCACCCGGCCGCAACGGCCGGCGCGCTGGTTGGCTGCGGCCTGCGACACTGGCTCAATCTGCAATTGCTCGACCTTGTTGCGATACGAATAGCGCTTCACGCGCGCCAGCCCCGTATCGACCACGTAGCGAATGCCCGGCACCGTCAGCGAGGTCTCAGCCACGTTGGTCGCCAGCACGATGCGGCGGGCGTTGGACGGCCGGAACACACGTTCCTGCTCCTGCACAGACAGGCGCGCAAACAGCGGCAGGATTTCGGTATGCGCCGGATGGTGCTTGCGCAGCGCCTCGGCCGCCTCGCGAATCTCGCGCTCGCCCGGCAGGAAGATGAGCACGTCGCCAGGGCCTTCGCGGGCGAGTTCGTCCACCGCATCGACGAGCGCCTCGTAAAGATCGCGCTCCTTGTCCTTCTCGTCGCGCTGGATCGGGCGGTAGCGCACCTCGACCGGATACAACCGGCCGCTGACTTCAATGACGGGCGCCGGCCCCTTCGGGCCAGCAAAGTGCTCGGCAAACCGCTGCGCGTCGATGGTCGCCGAGGTGATGATCACCTTCAGGTCGGGCCGGCGCGGCAAGAGCTGCTTGAGATAGCCGATCAGGAAGTCGATGTTGAGGCTACGTTCGTGCGCCTCGTCGATGATGATCGTGTCGTAGGCGCGCAGCAGCGGATCGTTCTGCGTCTCGGCCAGTAAGATGCCGTCGGTCATCAGCTTGACCGACGCCCCCGCCGACAGCGTGTCGTTAAAGCGCACCTGGAAGCCCACGTGCTCGCCCACCGGCGTGCCGATTTCCTGCGCGATGCGCTTGGCCGTAGACGTCGCTGCAATCCGGCGCGGCTGCGTATGGCCGATCAGCCCGGTACCGCCCGCGCCAATGCCTCGCCCGATCGACAAGCAGATCTTCGGCAACTGGGTGGTTTTGCCCGAGCCGGTTTCGCCCGAGACGATCACCACCTGGTTGCCGGCGATGGCCTCGGCGATTTCGTCGCGCCTGGCTGACACGGGCAGCGCTTCGGGAAACGTGATCGGCGGGACACGGTTGGCACGCGCGCGGCGTGCCTCCAGCGCTGCGGCGAGTTCTTCCGGCGTGGGCTTTTGGCGGCGCTGCGGACGCGCATTGCCGCCGGGCTTGCGCTCGGGCGGCGGCGTGTCTTTCGGCGATTTCTGGGAGGGCGCCGCCGGGCGTGGCCGGGGCGGCTGGGCGTGGGAATCTGACATCGGGCGGGATTATAATCCGCGCATCTTTCCTATGTCGGCCCGCGCCCCGTGCCGCTTTTCCTCCTCCGCCCGTGACCGCTCGTTCTCCCGTCCCCGCCTCCGGCGTTTCGCTGGCGGCGCATACGCCCGCCCCCGTCGACGTCGCCCCGATTCCGCCCACGCCCGAACAGCAGCAGTTCGTGGACTGGCTGCGCGAGGTGGCACCGTACATCCACTCTTTCCGCGACAAGACGTTCGTGATCGGTTTTGGCGGCGAATTGGTCAAGGCCGACATGCTGGGCGCGCTGGTCAACGACGTCGCGTTGCTGCATGCCATGGGCATGCGCATCGTGCTGGTGCATGGTTCGCGCCCACAGGTGGAAGAACAGCTCGCCCTGCGCAGTGTGCAAACTCAGTTCGTCGACGGCGTACGCGTGACGGACGCCGCCGCACTGGAATCCGCCAAGGAAGCCTCGGGCGAACTGCGCCTGGATATCGAAGCTGCCTTCAGCCAGGGCCTGCCGAATACACCGATGGCCGGCGCGCGCATGTCGGTCGTGTCCGGCAACTTCGTGACGGCGCGGCCGGTGGGCATCGTCAATGGCGTGGATTTCCAGCACACGGGGCTGGTGCGCAAGATCGATGCGGAGTCGATCCAGCATTCCCTGTCCAATCGCAAGATCGTGCTGCTCTCGCCGCTGGGCTTTTCGCCAACGGGCCAGGCGTTCAACCTGTCGATGGAAGACGTAGCTGCCAACACCGCCACGGCGCTCAAGGCCGACAAGCTCATCTTCATCACCGAGCTGCCGGGGATCATGGACCGCGTGGGCAAGCTGCAGCAGGACCTGTCGATGGAAACGGCCATCGAGCGCCTGCGAGACGGCAGCCTGTCGCACGACACCGCCTATTACCTGCAGCACATCGTCAAGGCGATGCGCGGCGGCGTGCGCCGGGCGCACGTCATCCCGTTCGCGCTGGACGGCAGCATCCTGCTGGAGCTGTTCCTGCACGATGGTGTGGGCACCATGGTCTCGCACACTGACCTGGAATACCTACGCGAAGCCACCCTGGACGACGTGGGCGGCATCGTCTCGCTCATCGAGCCCCTCGAGGCGGACGGCACATTGGTGCCGCGCGAACGCCGGCTGCTGGAGCGCGACATCGCCAACTTTTCGGTCATCGAGCACGACGGCATCATCTTTGGCTGCGTTGCACTGTATCCGTACCCCAAGGATGGCATGGCCGAAATGGCTTGCCTGATCGTCTCCCCGGACAGCCAGGGCACCGGCGACGGCGAACGTCTGCTCAAGCACACCGAAGTGCGTGCCCGTGCGCTGGGCCTCAAGCGCCTCTTCGTTCTCACTACGCGCACGGAGCATTGGTTCCTCAAGCGCGGCTTTGTGCGTGCCAGCGTGGACGATCTGCCGGAAGACCGCCGCAAGCTTTACAACTGGCAGCGCCGCTCGATGGTGCTGATGAAGAAGCTCTAAACCCTTGGCGCGCGTCGTGGAATCCAAGCCCGGCGGCGCGCGGCCTTTACAATAGCGGCACCTGCGTCGCGCTCGAGCGGCGCTTCCGCCACACAAGAGGAATCCCCATGGCCCGCATGGTCCACTGCGTCAAGCTCAACAAGGAAGCCGAAGGCCTCGACTTCCCGCCCCTGCCCGGCGAACTGGGTAAGAAACTCTGGCAAAGCGTCTCGAAAGAAGCCTGGGCCGGCTGGCTCAAGCATCAGACCATGCTGATCAACGAAAACCGCCTGAACATGGCCGATTCGCGCGCACGCCAGTACTTGCTCAAACAGACCGAGAAGTACTTTTTTGGCGATGGTGCAGATGAAGCCGCCGGCTACGTGCCGCCGCCCTCGGCCTGATCTGCCGCCATCAACAACAAAGCCGTTCAGCGCAGACTGAACGGCTTTTTGTTTGGGGAACGCCATTGAACGTGCCGCAACGGGCGCAAAAAAAACTGCCCATTTGCATGAGCAGCTTTTCGACAATGCGCAAACAGCGATCAGAAATCGCGACGCTGCACGCCCGCTTCGGTCCCCAGCAGCAGCACATTGGCGCCGCGCTTGGCAAACAGGCCGACCGTCACCACGCCCGGAATCTCGTTGACCACCGATTCCAGGCCCTTCGGATCGGCAATGCGCAGGCCCACCACATCGATGATCACGTTGCCGTTATCGGTCTTGTAGATCTGGCCTTCCTTGGTCATGCGCAGGCGCGGCTGACCGCCCAGCGCAGCCAGTTGGCGCGCCACGGCCGCACGTGCCATGGGCACCACTTCCACCGGCAGCGGGAAGGCACCCATCGTCTCAACGAGCTTGCTGCCGTCAGCGATGCAAACGAACACCTTGGCCACCGAGGCAACAATCTTTTCACGCGTGAGCGCACCGCCGCCGCCCTTGATCATGGCTCCGGAGGCGTCGATCTCGTCAGCGCCATCCACGTACACGGGAATAGCATCGACCTCATTCAGATCGAGCACCGTAAAGCCGTGGCCCTGCAGGCGGCGTGTCGAAGCCTCGGAGCTGGACACCGCGCCGGCGAAGCGTGCCTTGTGCGGCGCCATCGCGTCGATGAACAGGTTGGCCGTCGAGCCGGTGCCGACACCCAGCACAGCGCCCTCGGGCACGTTGGCCAATACGTAGTCTGCGGCGGCTTGTGCCACCAGCGCCTTCAGTTCATCCTGCGTCATCGCAAAAACTCGGTCGGGATCGGGAAACCCGGTAGTGTACCGGATCAATGCGATGACCCTCAGCCGGCTGGTGGAGCCAAACCCGCGGAGTACAATCGATTCATTCCTCCACCTCCAGCGCAACGCAGGAACGTACTTCGGACTCGCTTCATGACTCAGCTCGATCAACTCAAGCAGTTCACCACCGTCGTCGCCGACACGGGCGACTTCCAGGCAATGCGTGCCTACGCGCCGCACGATGCAACGACCAATCCGTCGCTGATCCTCAAGGCCGTGCAGAAAGCCGAATACCGCCCGCTGCTGGAACAAGCCGTGCGTGACGCCCGTAGCGACAGCGTCGAGGACATCATCGATGCCGTCCTCGTGGCGTTCGGCTGCGAAATCCTGTCGATCATCCCGGGCCGCGTGTCGACCGAGGTTGATGCGCGCCTGTCGTTCGACACCGAGGCGACAGTGGCCAAGGCCAAGCATTTGATTGCGCTGTACGAAGCGCGAGGCGTGGCGCGCGAGCGCGTGCTGATCAAGATTGCGTCGACGTGGGAAGGCATCCGCGCGGCGGATCAGCTCCGTGCCGAAGGCATCCGCTGCAACATGACGCTGCTGTTCTCGCTGGCCCAAGCGGTGGCGTGCGCGGAAGCGGGCGTGCAGCTCATCTCGCCCTTCGTCGGCCGCATCTACGACTGGTACAAAAAGGATGCCGGCGCCAACTGGGACCCGGTCGCGCAAGGCGGCCCGAACGACCCCGGCGTGCAGTCCGTCCTGCGCATCTACAACTACTACAAGAAGTTCGACTACCCGACCGAAGTGATGGGCGCGAGCTTCCGCAATATCTCGCAGATCGTCGAACTGGCCGGCTGCGACCTCCTGACCATCAGCCCGGATCTGCTCGCCCAACTGCAGCAGTCCGACGCGCCGGTCGAGCGCAAGCTGTCTCCGGACAACGCCAACGCGGCCAATATCGTGCGCCTGCCGGCTGACGAGAAATCGTTCCGCTGGCACATGAACGCGGACGCCATGGCCACCGAAAAGCTGGCCGAAGGCATCCGCCTGTTTGCAGCGGACGCGATCAAGTTGGAAGCGTTGATTGAGCCGCTGCGCGCAGCGGCGTAAGAAGAAAGCCGGGTCTTATCCCAGCATGGCGGGCAGGCACACGCCCGCCGGCTGGTGGATCACGAGGTCCGCCGTTGCATCCAGGGCGCTTGGCTCCGGATTCACGACGATCACCTTGGCGCCATGGTCCTTCGCCAGCCCCGGCAAGCCAGCGGCCGGATATACCATGCCGGATGTGCCAACAACGAGGCATACGTCACACGTGTTAGCTGCCTCTTCAGCACGGTAGTTCGCGACCAGCGGCAGTTGCTCGCCAAACCACACCACGCCTGGGCGCAGCATCGCGCCACATGTCGCACAACGCGGTGGGCGTCCCGGCTCGGCGGTGGCGATATCGCATTTGCCGCAGCCACCCAGCCACTTGTCCGCAAACAGGTTGCCGTGCAACTCGATCACCCCTTCGCTGCCGGCGCGCTGATGCAAACCATCGACGTTCTGCGTGACGAGCGTCACCGTCTTGCGCTTGGCGAGCGCGGCTATCGCAAGATGGGCCGGATTGGGCTGCACCTGCAGCACACGCTCACGGCGCTCCTGATACCAGTCCCACACCATGCGCGGATGCTTGCGATACGCTGCCTCGGTCGCCATGTCTTCCGGGTTGAAGCGCGCCCACAAGCCGGTCAGGGCATCACGAAACGTAGGAACACCGGATTCGGCCGAGACACCAGCGCCCGTGAGCACCATGACGTGCTGTGCTGCCTCGACCCAGGCGCGGGCCTGCGCCAATGCAGCCGCATCGGATACGGCTGTGGGTTCGATGCCCATTACTTCTTGGCAGGTGCCGCCGCGCGTTGGCGTACCGCTTCAAACAGACACACGCCACTGGCCACCGATACGTTCAGGCTTTCCACGCTTCCCGCCATCGGAATGCTGACCAGCGCGTCGCACGTTTCACGCGTGAGGCGGCGCATGCCTTCGCCTTCGGCGCCCATCACGATGGCGGTGGGGCCCTTGAAGTCTGCCTGGTAGAGATCCTGTTCGGCCTCGTCAGCCGTGCCGATCACCCACACGCCGCGCTCCTGCAATTCACGCAGCGTGCGCGCCAGGTTGGTCACGGTGATATACGGGACGGTTTCAGCCGCGCCGCTGGCGACCTTGGCGACCGTCGTGTTGATCCCAACGCTGCGGTCCTTCGGCGCGATCACGGCATGCGCGCCGGCAGCATCGGCCACGCGCAGGCAAGCGCCGAGGTTGTGCGGGTCCGTCACACCGTCGAGCACCAGCAGCAGCGGCGTGCCTTCGATGCCGTCGAGCAGTTCATCAAGATTGAGCGCCAACGACAGCGACTCTGCCTTGGCAACCACGCCCTGGTGGCGGTCGGTACCGGCAATGCCGCGCAGCCGGTCAGCGTCGGCGGGGATGAGGCGCACGCCCGCTGCTTCCGCCGCTTTCAGGAAATCCTGCATGCGGCGGTCGCGGCGGTTGGCCTCGAAGTAGATTTCGTCGATCGACTTGGCGCCGTGGCGCAGTCGGGCGGTGACGGCATGAAAGCCGATGAGGAGCTTGGATTTAGACATGGCGCGATTGTACCCGTCCGCCCTCGCTCCTCGGCCGCTTTAACCGCTTTAACGCCCCTTCGTCTTGCGCGGGGCCTTGCCTGCCACCTTGCGCGGCGCAGCGGTCTTGGCGCCACCCTTGGGCTTGGTACCACGCGCCGTCTGCTTCTTGCGCGCAGGCTTTGCGTGGGCATGGCCCGGGGGCAGTGCACGGCTACCCGGCTCGAACACCGGCTGCTCTTCGATGACGCGATCGAGCGTCTCGTCGAACGACTCCTCCGGCTTGGCCGTACCGCCCAACAATGCGGCCAACTGGCGCGGCTTCTTGCGGCCAACCGGCGGCGCCGGCGTCGCCCCGGCAGGCTGACGCGCCACCGAGGCTTCGGGCGCGCCCGTCACCTTGGCCGGGCGCAGCGCCTTGGTCGACGGCTCCTGGATCAGGCGGAAATCCATCTTCCGGGCATCCAGATCGACGCGCAGCAACTGCACGCGCACGCGGTCGGTCAGGCGATAACGGATGCCCGTACGCTCTCCGCGCAGCTCGTTGCGCGCTTCGTCGTATTGGAAGTAATCGCTGCCCAGCTCGGTCACGTGTACCAGACCTTCCACGTACAGCTCGTCGAGTTGCACGAAGATCCCGAACGACGTAACCGCGCTGACGGTGCCCGAGAACTCGTTGCCGAGCTTGTCGCGCATGAAATAGCACTTGAGCCAGGCCTCGACGTCGCGCGAGGCTTCGTCCGCGCGACGCTCGTTGGCCGAGCAATGCACGCCTAGCTCATGCCAGATCGCTTCGACCTTCGCCTTGTTGACAACCGCCGCCGGCACGCCTTTCTCGGCTTCAGCCTGCAGACGACGCGCCTTGGGCGATAGCGCGCTGTTCAACTGCACGCCCGGTGCCAGCGCCGGCACATAACGCGTGCGATGCAGAATCGCCTTGATGGAGCGATGCACCAGCAAATCGGGGTAGCGGCGGATCGGGCTCGTGAAGTGCGCATACGCCGGATACGCCAGGCCAAAGTGACCGATGTTGTCCGGGCTGTAGACCGCCTGCTGCATCGAGCGCAGCAACATGGTCTGCAGCATCGGTGCATCAGGACGGGCGGCCACCTTTTCCATCAGTTCGGCGTAATCGGCGGCCTGCGGCTTGTCGCCACCGCCCAGCGTCAAGCCGCTGGTTTTCAGGAAGGCGCGCAGCGCCTGCAGCTTTTCCTCAGTCGGACCTGCATGGACGCGGTACAGCGCCGGGTGCTTGTACTTCTCCAGCATCTCGGCCGCGCAGACATTGGCCGTCAGCATGCACTCTTCGATCAGCCTGTGTGCATCGTTGCGGGTGCGCGGCAGGATCTGCTCGATCTTGCCCTGCGCGTTGCAGACGATGTACGTCTCGGTGGTGTCGAAGTCGATCGCGCCACGCTCGCGGCGCGCCTTGAGCAGCGTCTGATACAGCTCGTACAGGTCCTGCAGATGCGGCACCAGCAGCGCGCGCTTGGCAGCCTCCGGGCCCTTCACATTGGACAGGATCGCCCAGACCTCGTTGTAGGTCAGACGCGCCTTCGAGTGCATCACCGCTGGGTAGAACTGATAGGCCTTGATCTCGCCCTTGGCCGTGATCACCGCATCGCAGACCATGCACAGGCGGTCCACTTCTGGGTTCAACGAGCACAAACCGTTGGAGAGCTTCTCCGGCAGCATCGGGATCACGCGGCGCGGAAAATAGACCGAAGTCGCTCGATCAATGGCGTCTGCATCGAGGGGATGCCCCGGGCGCACGTAGTGCGACACATCGGCAATCGCCACGATCAGGCGCCAGCCCTTGGTGCGGCCGATCTTGACGGGCTCGGCGTAGACGGCGTCATCGAAGTCGCGCGCGTCTTCGCCGTCGATGGTGACCAACGGTACGTCGCGCAAGTCGATGCGCCCCGCCAAATCGGCATCGCGAACGACGTCGGGCAGCGCCTCAGCTTCTCGCTGTGTCGGCTCGGAAAACTCGTGCGGCACGCCGTACTTGCGCACGGCGATTTCGATCTCCATGCCGGGGTCGTCAATCTCACCCAGCACCTCCACCACGCGGCCAATCGGTTGCACGTAGCGGTCCGGATATTCCAGGATCTCAACGCTCACCACTTGGCCAACCTTGGCCTTGCCCTGCCCCTTCGGCGCGATCAGGATGTCGCGGCCCAGACGCTTGTCTTCGGGCGCCACGACCAGCGTGCCGCTTTCCGAGAGCAACCGGCCGATAACGCGCTTGTTGGCCCGCTGCAGGATCTCGACGATCTGCCCCTCCGAGCGCCCGCGGCGATCGTAGCCGACGGCGCGCACCAGGGCGCGGTCGCCGTGCATGGCCTTCTGCATCTCTCGCTCGGGCAGGAAGATATCGGGCTCGCCGTCATCGCGGACGAAAAAGCCGAAGCCATCGCGGTGGCCAATGACGCGGCCTTCGATGAAGTTGGGCTGGTGCGCAAGCTCGTAGCGCCCCTTGCGGTTGAGTTCGATCTGACCATCCCGCTCCATGGCGGTCAAACGCTTGATAAAGCCGTCATGCTCCTTGCGCGTGACCGACAGCGCCTTGGCAATGTCAGTGGCAGACAGCGGAGACCCCGACGTGCGCAGCACACCGAGGATTTCCTCGCGGCTCGGGATCGGATAAGTCGGTTGATTCAATTTTTTCTTCTAGAGTGTTGACAGGATCGCTGGATCCCGTAATAATTACAGCTTCGGTACACGCACACCTGCCCAGGTGGCGGAATTGGTAGACGCACTAGTTTCAGGTACTAGCGGGTAACTCCGTGGAGGTTCGAGTCCTCTCCTGGGCACCAGAGTTTAGGAACGGCGCAACGCAAGTTGCGCCGTTTTTCTTTTCCGCGACCGGATTATCGTTATTCAGTAGCTGACGCGACATTCCGCGAAGGACGACGTGCATTGTGTCTTGGCTATCACGCCAGGGCCGAGCCAGGATCACCGGCCTCACCTGCCCTAGACGCTGGGTGGGTTCAAAGCCTGGCACATCGACATCGATGCACCACGCTTCGATCAACCGCGCTGCTCGTATTGGCATGCCCTGCAAAGCCAATCCGTACGCGGGTTTCGGGCCAATGTTGCGGCCCGTGACGTCAGGTTACCGAAGTGGCACGCACGACGCAAGCCGCACACGCCACTCCATTCACACTCGACGCAATCGACCAACGCTTAAGCCGCCGATGCTTCGCCGTTACCGGCCGAACGCGACTTGCCGCGCTTGATCCACGCCGCCAGGTTGTGGGGACGCAGCGTGTCGTACTCCTCGAACGGCTGATGGATCCACGGATTGGTCGCAAGAAACTGCACGGCGTAATCCGGTTTGATCTTCGAGCATGCCTTGTGCCACAGCACAGCGGTGCGCACGTCGGTCACGGCCGGATAGCGCTCCTTCAGGTGACGCCCGACACGCTCCAGCGTGACGCCCGAATCCACCAGATCATCCACCAGCAACACGCGGCCTGACAGCTCGCCACGCGTCATCGTGATGTATTGCGCGATGTCGAGATCGCCCTGCTGCGTGCCGGCGGCTTCGCGATAGCTGCTGGTTGCCAGGATGGCCAACGGCAGGTCGTAGATGCGCGAAAGCTGATCGCCAACACGCAAGCCGCCGCGCGCCAGGCACAGGATCTTGTCGAACTTCCAGCCCGACTCGTGCACGATCAGCGCCAGACGCTCGATCAGACCATGGTAGTCATCCCAAGACACCCACAGGTGCGAGTCGTCGTTGATCGGCTGGTTCATGGTGTACCTCTTCGTATCGTGAATGCGGCGTGAGTTGCCGCTATCGTGTTCTATGAAAACGGCGCTCCATGCAAATTCGCCCGGCGAAGCACCGGGCGAATCTGGGAGCAACGCGTCAGTCCTTGTAGGGATGACGCAGCAGGATGGTCTCGTCGCGGTCGGGACCGGTCGAGATCATGGCGATCGGAATACCGGCCACTTCTTCGACACGCTTCAGGTAAGCCTGAGCGGTTTCGGGCAGCGCGTCCCATTCCTTCAGGCCGAAGGTGGAGGTATTCCAGCCCGGGAATTCTTCGTAGATCGGCTGGCAACGCGCCACGGCATCGGAGCCGCGCGGCAGGATGTCGATTTCCTTGCCGTCGAGCATGTAGCCCA
This sequence comes from Ralstonia sp. OTU4908, assembly GCF_038440115.1. Lineage (NCBI taxonomy): Bacteria > Pseudomonadati > Pseudomonadota > Betaproteobacteria > Burkholderiales > Burkholderiaceae > Ralstonia > Ralstonia sp. OTU4908. Next base: position 58,573 of record NZ_JASATD010000002.1, read on the forward strand.
CGCACAGCTTGAGCGTTTCCAGTCCATCCAGCACATCGAGCTTGGTCATGCACAGACCAGACACACCGTTGATCTGGATCGCGCGACGCAGCGCAGCGGCATCCAGCCAACCCGTGCGGCGCGGACGGCCCGTGACCGAACCGAATTCCTTGCCGACATTGGCCAGACGCACGCCGATCGGATCCTGGCGCGCCGGGTTATCCGCATCGTACAACTCGCTCGGGAACGGGCCAGAGCCCACGCGCGTGCAATACGCCTTGGTAATACCGAGGATGTAATGCAGTTGGCCCGGGCCGACGCCTGCACCCGCGGCGGCATTACCCGCGACGCAGTTGCTCGACGTGACGAACGGATACGTGCCGTGGTCGATATCGAGCAGCGTGCCTTGCGCGCCTTCGAACATCAGGTTCTTGCCGGCAGCGTTGGCGGCAAACAGCTCGGCCGATACGTCCGTCACCATCGGGGCGAGGCGAACTGCGTACGACAGCATCTCGTCGAGCGTCTGCTGGAAATCCAGCGCCGGGTGATTCAGGTACTGCGTCAGAACGAAATTGTGGAAATCCAAGTTTTCGCGCAGACGCTCGGCAAAGTAAGCCGGGTCGAAGAGGTCCTGCACGCGCAGCGCGCGGCGGGCCACCTTGTCTTCGTACGCGGGGCCGATGCCGCGGCCGGTGGTGCCGATCTTAGCAGCGCCACGCTTGGCTTCGCGCGCCTTGTCGATGGCGACGTGGTACGGCAGGATCAGATTGGTCGCTTCCGAAATGCGCAGTCGGTTCTGCACCTGCACGCCGGCCGATTCCAGCTCGTCGATTTCCTTGAACAATGCCTCGGGCGACAGCACAACACCGTTGCCGATGTAGCACGCGACGCCGTCGCGCATGATGCCTGACGGAATCAGACGCAGGATCGTCTTCTTGCCGCCGATGATGAGGGTATGGCCTGCGTTATGTCCGCCCTGGAAACGAACCACGCCTTGCGCATGATCGGTCAGCCAATCGACGATTTTCCCTTTACCTTCGTCACCCCATTGGGTGCCGATGACGACGACATTGCGTCCTTGGCTCACTGCTGGTGCGGACATGTTGAATTTGCAGATGGGTTAAAAACGTATTCTACCCTTGTTGCCAGGGGCTTCCTTGAAATTGCGGGGTATTTACACAACGTTATGCAGCAGCTTCAGATCGAAGCGTTGCGGGGCTTGACGATCCAGCGACCGCCCTCTTCGACGAGCTGCCGGTCGTAGGCGAATTCCTCCAGATCTTCCGGGTGGCCCGGCAGCGACTGGATCACGATTTCGCCCGCAGCGCGCAACGCGGCAATCGCCTCGCGCAGCTTGGCATCACCCGACCATGGCGCGTGGATGGCGGCGGCGCGCGCCTCCACCGGCGAGATACCCGCCACTTCGCGCAGGTCCAGTGAAAAGCCTGTCGCCGGGCGGGCGCGGCCGAACGCCTCGCCGACCTTGTCATACCGGCCACCGCGCGCCACGGCATTCGGCACACCGGCCACATAGGCAGCGAACATCACACCGCTGTGGTAGTGGTAGCCGCGCAGATCGGCCAGATCGATGTTGACGGTCGCTCCGCCTGCACGCTCGGCCAGCGTAGCCAAGTCGTTCAGCGCGCGGCCGATGGCAGGCAACGCCGGCAACTGCTTGCGCGCAAGCTCGAGCACGTCAACGCCGCCGTACAGCGCCGGCAACAGATTGATGGCGTCGCGCTGAGCCGCCGGAAGATCAGCCGTGATGGCACGCAAGGCGGGCACGTCCTTGGCGGCCAGCGCCGTGAAAAGATCGTCCTGAATGCGTGCGGCAATCGGCGATTGCTCCAGCAACGCGGCCACCACGCCGACGTGACAGAGATCCAGACGCACATCGGCCAGACCCGCGGCCGACAGTGCGGCGAGCATCAGCTCCTGGATTTCCAGATCGGCTTCCAGCCCGGCGTGGCCGTAGATTTCAGCACCGATCTGCAGCGGCTCACGGGTGACGTGAAATCCACTCGGGCGCGTGTGCAATACCGAACCGGCGTAGCACAAGCGCGTGACGCCGGCGCGGTTCAGCAAGTGAGCATCGATGCGGGCGACTTGCGGTGTGATGTCGGCGCGCAGGCCGATGGTGCGGCCGGAAAGTTGGTCGACCAGCTTGAACGTCTTCAAATCGAGGTCATGCCCAGTGCCGGAGAGCAGCGACTCGATGTATTCCAGCATCGGCGGCATGACGAGTTCGTAGCCGTAAGTGCGGAACAGGTCGAGCATGCAGCGGCGCAACTCTTCGATCTTGCGCGCCTCGGAAGGCAGCACATCAGCAATGGATTCAGGCAGCAGCCAATTGGTCGGCATGGCGGTCTCGCTCGGGAGTCTGGTACGGCAGAAATTCGGTAAAAACGCAGGAAGTGCGCTAGCGATGCAGCAACCGCAGGAGGATCAGTCCAATCGCCATCGACACCAGGCCGATCACGCGAAGCTTTTCGTCGGGCAGATCAGTCAGCGTCTGGAACGCGCGTCGCCAGGCCTGCGGCGCCACGAACGGCAGAATGCCCTCGAATACGAGCACCAGCGCGCACGCTGCGAGCAAAACGTTGGGGAGTGACTCTTCCATGGGATGCGGTTGGCGAACGAACAAAACCCCGGCAAGCCGGGGTCTGTCCGCCTCAAATGATCAGCGACACATTGTACTAGCGATGGCGCCCCGTCTGGGCTGCCGGTGCCGCCGCGGAGTTGCCGCCGTTCGGGCTGCGCATGTATTTGAAGAAATCGTTGTTCGGGTGCAGCACCATCACGTCCTTCCGATCACGGAACGACGCGCGATACGCTTCCATGGAGCGCCAGAAGGCGGCGAACTGCGGATCGCGGCCAAATGCATCGGCATAAATATCTGCGGCGCGGGCGTCGCCCTCACCCTTGATCTTCTGTGCATCGCGGTAGGCATCGGCGAGGACGACTTCGCGCTGACGATCGGCATCGGCGCGGATCTTTTCGCCCTCGGCGGCACCTGTCGATCGCAGCTCGTTGGCCACGCGCTTACGCTCGGCCTCCATGCGGCGATAGACGGATTCCGTCACGCTGGCCAGCAGATCGACACGCTTCAGGCGCACGTCGATGATGTCTACGCCGACGGACTTGCCATACTCCTGCACGCCTTTGAGGATGCTCTGCATCACGGCTTCACGATCGGTCGAGACCACATCGGACACTGTGCGGCGTGCAAACTCATCGCGGGCGATAGAGTTGATCTTCTGCGTCATGCTGTCCTGCGCAAGGCGGTTATCGCCTTTGAAGCTCACGTAGAAGAGACGCGGATCGGACACGCGCCACTTCACGAACCAGTCGACCAGCAGGTTCTTCTTCTCCGCCGTGATGAAACGATCGGCGCCGGCGACATCGATGGTCTGCAGGCGCTTATCCATGAACACAACGTTCTGCAGCGGCGGCGGAAGCTTGAAGTGCAGCCCCGGCTCCTTGATGACCTGCTTGATCTCACCAAAGGCGAACACCACGGCGTACTGCCGTTGATCCACCACGAACACCACCGACGAAAACACCGCCAGGGCAATGACCAGCGCCACGAAGGCAGAAATCAGACGATTCATAGTGCCCTCCTGTTAGCGCGAATCACGGTCACGGTTGCGCAGTGCTTCGCGCGAGCGCGAGTCTGCGTCATTGGCCGGTGACGGATTGGAGGGAGTCGGTACGCCCTGCGCAGAACCGCTGTCCTGCGCTGAGGCGCCAGGCGCCGCTGCCGGGCGGGAGGTGTCGCCCTGCGTTTGCGCGATCAGCTTGTCCAGCGGCAAATACAACAGGCTGCCATTGCTCTGGTCGACCATGACCTTGGTCGAGTTGGAGTAAATGTCCTGCATGGTTTCCAGATAAATGCGATCGCGCGTAACCTGCGGCGCCTTCGCATATTCGCGTTGCACCGAGGCAAAGCGGGCCGCATCACCCTCCGCCCGTGCGATAACACGTGCCTTGTAGCCTTGCGCCTCTTCACCCAGACGGGCGGCCGTACCCTTGGCGCGCGGCACCACGTCATTGGCGTAAGCCTGACCTTCGGAGATGGCACGCTCGCGATCCTGGCCCGCCTTGGTCACATCATCGAACGCGGCCTGCACCTGCTCCGGCGGCTGCACGCTCTGCACGTTGACGCTGAGGATGCGGATGCCGGTCTTGTAAGCCGACAGGATTCGTTGAATCGATTCCGCGAGATTTCGGCCAACCGCATCGCGCCCTTCGTACAGCACCGCGTCCATCTTGTTGCGGCCAACGATCTCGCGCACCGACGTCTCGGCCGCCTGTGTCACCAATTCTTCATCGCCGCCGCGGTCCGTACGGTTGTAGAACAGGTAATCGACCGGATTGGCAATGTTGTACTGAACCGAGAAGCGCACGTCGACGATGTTCTCGTCCTGCGTGAGCATCGAGGAGTCTTTGAGGTTCGTGTCCTTGATCTGGGTCGTCCGACCAATTTCAAGCGTGCGCACGCCCGACAGGTTCACGATTTCGTGCGACTCGATCGGATACGGCAGACGCCAATTGATACCGGGCGTTGCCAGATACTTGAAGCGACCGAACTGCAGGATCACGCCTGTCTGGCCTTCCTGCACGATAAAGAAACCGCTGGCCAGCCACAGGCCCACCAGCACCGCCAGCAGCACGCCGACGCCCAGCCCCGAGCCACCTCGGCTGCTACCGGGACGCAGCGGCGTGGGACCGTCGTTACCGTTACCGCTATCCTTGCGGCCGAACAGGTTGTTCAGACGGCGATTGAAGTCGCGCCACAGCTCGTCAAGGTCGGGCGGGCCATCCTGGGGCGGCTTGCTTTGGCGCTTCGGCTCATCTTTGTCTTCGCGCTCGGCGTTGTTGTCATCGCCGCGGCCCCACCGGGGATCATTCAGCGAAAGCAGCACGCGCAAGCGGTGCCACAAACCTCGCGCCGAACGCGGCGAGGCCATGGAAGAAGACTGGGTCGAAATCTCGGGCATGAGCGGTCGGGCTTGTCCTGATTGTCTGACTGCGAAGAAGTAACGGGCCATTCTATCAGCCCTCTTCGTCACCTTTGGCGGAAGAACCGCTGCTCGGCAAGCTTTGCGACAGTTCGTCACGGTGCTCCGGCAGCAAATCGCGGCGCGTGTCGAAGCGCGGATCGAAATCGCCGCCATGCGACGCGGGGTGCTCACGCAGGCGGATCGCGGTCTCGACCAGGGCTTCGCGCAACAGATCGAGCCCGGTCCCTTCGATGGCGGAAACGAACACGCGCCGCACGGCACCGGTCTCGTCGCGCTCGATACGCGGGCCAGCGACGCGCAGCTCCTCCGCCGCGTCGATCTTGTTCATCACCAGAATCTGGGGGATGCCGCTGGCGTTGATTTCATCCAGCACGCGATCGACCTGCTCCATCTGCTCGTGCTTGACGGTGCTGGCGGCGTCCACCACGTGCAGCAGCACGTCGGCGTGCACGGTTTCTTCCAACGTGGCGCGGAAGGCGGCCACCAGCTGCGTCGGCAAATCACGGATAAATCCCACCGTATCCGACAGGACCACATTGCCCAGCCCCTCGAGGTACAGCCGGCGAGAGGTGGTGTCCAGCGTGGCAAACAGCTGATTGGCAGCGTACGCGCGCGCCTTGGTCAGCGCATTGAACAGTGTCGATTTGCCGGCGTTGGTATAGCCGACCAACGAGACGGAAAAAGCGTCGTTGCGGCTGCGCGAACGGCGCTGCGTGTCATGTTGACGTTGGAGTTTGTCCAACTCGGACGACAGACGCTTGGCGCGCTCATCGAGCATCCGGCGATCCAGCTCGAGCTGACGCTCGCCCGGGCCGCCGCGCAGGCCGACACCGCCCTTCTGGCGCTCCAAGTGACTCCATGCCCGGACAAGACGGGCAGCCTGGTACCGCACGCGTGCAAGCTCGACCTGCACCTTACCGACGTGGCTTTGCGCGCGCTGGCTGAAGATGTCGAGGATGAGTCCGGTCCGGTCCACCACGTGGCGCCCGAAAAAGCGCTCGAGGTTACGCTGCTGAGCCGGGCTGAGCGCGTGGTTGAAGATGACGATCTCCGCATCTTCCTCATCTGCGGCGATCTTCACCTCTTCGGCCTTGCCAGCACCGATGAACAACGCAGCGTCGGGCCTGGAACGCTTGCCCGTGACCGCACGCACCGGTTCAGAACCGGCGGTGGAGGCCAGCAGGGCCAGTTCGCTCAAACTTTCCTGAAAATCGTGTTTGCCGAAATCGACGGCGACCAAAATGGCGCGCGTCGGCTCCGAGCTGGAGGTGGGATGGGATGCCAAACGGGGGAATAGAGAAGGGAGAAACGGGGTGGGTGCGTCCCGCCGCGCGGAAGGCGGCGGGAGCGAGGCAGAATCAGGCGTCAGGCGCTTCGTCCACGCGGAAATTCACGGCACGGGCCGGCACCACGGTGGAGATTGCGTGCTTGTACACCATCTGCGTCACGGTGTTACGCAGGAGCACGACGTATTGGTCGAACGACTCGATGTTGCCTTGCAGCTTGATACCGTTGACGAGGTAGATCGACACCGGCACATGCTCCTTACGCAGCGCATTCAGAAACGGGTCTTGTAGCAATTGCCCTTTGTTGCTCATGGCACACTCCAGATTTATAGGTTTAGTGGTGGGTTATGGGGCTAGGAAGCCCGGGTTCAAGCAGGCGACGCAAAAAAAGTTCGTCAAAAGAGTCGGCCAGACGCGTCCAAATGACGCCAATGGCGCCTGGATTTGTAGACACCAAGCGCCATGTCTCGAGAATTTAGCCTTAGAAATCAGGGAAAGCAAACGGAAAACCGAAGACCCCGCCATATGAAATGGCTCGGCCTTTTTGGTCATCCTCCGTTCGACTGCCCCGCGTCACACGCTCCCGCCGTCGAGCACCGCCCGCGCGGCGCTCAGTCGTTCGATTGGGAGTACGGGTTTTTGTTCGTACGAAATTCGATCCGCAGCGGTGTGCCCTTCAGTTGGAAGGCCTCGCGGAAACGCCCCTCCAAGTAGCGGCGATAGGTCTCGGGAATATTCGACAGCGCATTGCCGTGAATCACCACGATCGGCGGGTTGGAACCGCCCTGGTGCGCGTAGCGCAGCTTGGGGCGTGAAACGCCTGCGCGTCGCGGCTGCTGGTACTCGACCGCCTCCATCAGCACGCGCGTGAGCTTCGGCGTGGGCAGCTTGACCATGGCGGCAGCATAGGCGGCGTCCACGGACTTCATCAGCGCGCCAATGCCAGTGCGCTCCTTGGCGGAAATGTAATGCACGTTGGCGAACGACAGGAACTGAAGCTTGCGCTCCATATCGTGCTTGATGCGATCGCGGGCATGCCCGGTCAGGCCATCCCACTTGTTCACACCGATTACCAGCGCGCGGCCGGATTCGACGATGAAGCCGGCGATATGCGCGTCCTGATCGGAAATATCCTGCTGCGCATCGAGGATCAGCACGACCACGTTGGCATCTGCAATGGATTGCAGCGTCTTCACCACCGAGAACTTCTCAATCGCCTCGAACACCTTGCCACGCTTGCGCAAGCCCGCCGTATCGATAAGCGTGTAAGGTTTGCCGTTACGCTCGAAGTCCACGTAGATGGCATCGCGCGTCGTGCCCGGCATGTCGAACGCGATCACGCGCTCTTCGCCGATCAGGGCGTTCACCAGCGTCGACTTGCCCACGTTCGGACGGCCAACGATGGCGATACGGGTACCGTGGTCGTGCGCGTCGGCTGCCTCGGCAAGCTCGGGGCGCTCGGCAAATGCCAAGTCGAGCGCCTCCGCCACCAAATCATTGACTCCGTCGCCGTGCGCGGCCGATATGGCAGCCGGATCGCCCAAACCAAGCTCGTAGAAATCGCTGGCGACGGCGGTGTAGCGCATGCCCTCGGCCTTGTTGACGGCGAGCAGGATGCGGCGCCCGGTTTTGCGCAGGTAATCGGCGATCACGCGATCCTGCGGCGCCAGTCCCAGGCGGCCATCGACGATGAAGATCACGACATCGGCTTCAACCACGGCCTGGCGCGTCTGCTTGGCCATCTCAGCCACGATGCCTTCCTTGGCAACGGGTTCGAAGCCGCCGGTATCGATGGCGATGAACGGACGGTCGCCGACCCGGCCTTCGCCGTAGTGGCGATCGCGCGTCAGGCCCGGAATATCCGCAACCAACGCGTCACGCGAGCGCGTCAGACGGTTGAAGAGGGTCGATTTGCCGACATTCGGCCGCCCTACAAGGGCAATGACTGGTTTCATGCTTGTGTGCCGCACGCGAATAGCGCCACGGCAAATTCTGATTGTTGCAACTGCGGTTGGCATCTGCACGGCTGAATGCCTGGTGACACAGATGCAAGACGCCCGCGGAGTACGCGGGCGCAAGTTCGAGGCGGCTCAGCCGCCCCGATGTGATGTGTGTGCCGCCGCAAACCACCCGGCCGCGGCCGCGAATGTTACTTCGGCAGATAGCCGTAGACACCGCCGCCGCGGGTTTGGACGACGAGTGTCTGGCCGACCACCACAGGTGCTGCGCCAATGGCGCTGCCGTCGGTTTTCACGCGCGCGACGAACTTGCCATCATCGCGCGACAGGAAATGCAGCCAACCTTCGGAATCGCCCACGATGACCGCACGGCCAAACGCCAGCGGCGTACCGAGGTCGCGCCATAGCAGCGCGTCGTTTTTCCAGAGGTCGGCACCGTTTTGTGCGTTAAAGCCGTAGACAACCGACTTCTCGTCAGCGGCGAACAACCCGCCATCATCTTGCGTCACGCCGGTCGGCGACGAGAAATCACGACCCCAGCGCGGGGCGCCAGTGCTCATATCAAAACACGCCACGCGACCTTGGAAACTGGCTGCGCAGACTTGCGAACCGTTGACCGACGGCGCACCGGTCACATCGTTCAGCCGCTCGATTTCCGATACGCCACGCGGATACGACACGGCAGCTTCCCAGCGCAGCGCGCCATTGCTGGCCGACAGCGCACCCAGCTTGCCACCGGCAAACCCCAGGATGATGTTATCGCCGGCAAAAATCATCGGCAGACTGCTGCGCAGGTTCAGCGCCGAGGGAGAACGCTGATAGATCCACTTGCGTTCGCCGTTGCTGGGGTCCAGACCCAGGACGCGACCATCCGTCGTGCGGACGATCACCAATCCCTGCCCAACCAGCGGCGCCGTCAGGACTTCACCGTTAACGGCGACCTTCCACTTCTGCGCGCCCTTTTCGTCGAAAGCGATGACCGCGCCCTTCTCACCCGCCACCGCGGTCAGGGTGCCGTCGCTGCCGGGGCCAGTGGTCAGGTCCACGTCCGCCTTGCCTTGCCAGACCGTGCGGCCGGTCGCGCCATCCAGGGCGGTCACAGTACCGCCGGCGGCCGACACGTAGACGTTGTTGCCCGCCACCGCCGGCTGCATCACGTAGCGGCCGCTCTTGCCGACGCTGACGCTCCACACCTGACGCACTGCCAGCACTTGCTGAACCTCCATCAGCTTGGCCGGCTCATGCTTGTTCTTGCTGCTGAACAGCGAGCAACCGCCAAGGACAGCCGTCGCTGCCAGTGCCAGCACTGCCACGCGCGCCGCCTGTGCAATACCGCGCGCGACACCACCCTGCTCAAGTGCGTGAATCATGAAATCGGGATCCTTTTGTTATGCGTTGAACTGCACGAGGGTGCGCCAATCAGGCGCCGCCCAGGGCATCCAGCTTGAACTGCACGATCTGGCGCGCCGAAGCGTCAGCCGGACCGAACTTTTCCAACGCCAGCTTGTAGGCAGCGCGGGCTTCTTCGTTCTTGTTCTGCGCGGCCAGCAGATCGCCGCGACGATCGGCGTAAAGCCCGGCGAACGCCGGCGCAACGTCGCCGGAGACTAGCGCGATGCCCTGATCGTAGGCTTTCTCATCGAGCAGAAGGCCAGCCAGGCGCAGCTTGGCGAGCGCCTTGTATTCGTCGTCGCGCGCATGATCAACCGTCCATTGCAGCTGCGCCTTGGCGCTGGCCACATCGTTGGCTTCGTACAGCGCCTTGGCTGCGGCCAGCGCGGTCATCTGCGCGTAAGCCGTGCCGCCGAACTTGTCTTCCATGTCAGTGGCGGCGCGCTTGATCTTCTCAGCATCCTTGCCATCAACGGCCTTCTGTACCTGCTCGTACAGCACGGACGCTTCGCCGGCCTGCTTGCGCTGCCAGTTCTTCCAGCCAAACCAACCGGCCACAGCCAGCAGCACCACGATGGCGACCCATGTGACTACGTTGCCGTTATCACGCCACCAGTGCTTGAGGCTCTCAATTTGTTCCTGTTCTTCGAGATCGTAGGCCATGCTTTGCAGAGCTTGAATATTGGGAGTGAATCGCGGTTGTTCGCTGCCGAGGTCAGCTGCCCGCTGTTAGTCGTTATTGGCCACCAGGGCGTCGATCAGGCGGTCGACCAGTTGGTCCGACGGCACGGTCTGCTGGGCATCCGCGGTCGGATCGCCCCGCAGCGGCTTGATCTGGGCGACGCCTTGGGTGACTTCATCGTCGCCAATGATAACCGCATAGGAGGCGCCACTTGCGTCAGCGCGCTTGAACTGCGACTTGAAGCTACCGTTGCGGCCTTCCGGCGAGGCGTGCAGGATGACGTCGAGGCCGGCATCGCGCAGGCGCTCTGCCGCGATCAGCGCCTGCACCTGTGCCTCGTCTCCCTGGTGGACGATATAGACGTCACAGCCTTGTGCTTCTGGCTCGAGCTTTTCTTCACGCAGCAGTTCAATGATGCGCTCGACACCCATCGCCCAACCGCATGCGGGGGCTGGCTTGCCACCGATCTGCTCGATCAGCGGGTCATAGCGGCCGCCACCGGCCACAGTGCCCTGCGCGCCCAGCTTGTCCGTCGTCCACTCGAAGACGGTGAGGTTGTAGTAGTCCAGCCCCCGCACCAGACGCGGATTGATGGTGAACGGAATGTTGTTCGCCTTGAGGAGCTTTTGCACGCCCTCAAAGTGCGCGCGCGATTCGTCGCCCAGGTAGTCGATCAGCTTGGGCGCGCCTGCGGCCATGTCCTGCAGCGCCGGGTTCTTGGTGTCGAGCACGCGCAGCGGATTGCTGTACAGGCGGCGCTTGCCGTCCTCATCCAGAATGTCCTGGAAGCCTTCCAGATATTTGATGAGATCGGCGCGGTGTGCAGCGCGCTCTTCCGCCTGACCGAGCGAGTTCAGCTCCAGCTTAAGGCCGACCAGGCCGAGGTCGTCCCACAGCCGCTGGCACATCAGGATGACTTCTGCGTCGATGTCCGGGCCCGCAAAGCCCAGCGCTTCTACGCCCACCTGATGGAACTGGCGATAGCGACCGCGCTGCGGACGCTCGTGACGGAACATCGGGCCGGTGTACCACAGGCGCTTCGGGCCGTCGTACAGCAGGTTGTGCTCGATCACGGCGCGCACAGCGGCAGCGGTGCCTTCGGGGCGCATGGTCAGTTGTTCGCCGTTCAACGCATCGGTGAAGGTGTACATCTCTTTCTCGACGATGTCCGTCACCTCGCCGATGCCACGCACAAACAATTGCGTCTGCTCTACGATCGGCGTGCGAATCTGCTGGTAGCCATAGGCGCGCAGCATGCTGCGCACGGCGTTATCAAAGTGCTCCCACAGCGGGGCGTCAGCAGGCAGCAAGTCGTTCATGCCTTTGACGCCAGCGATCTTCTGCACGCGTTGTTTTTGTGTATCGCTCATGATGTCACGTTGAAAGCCGGCTTCTCGCATCTACCTTCATGCAAGGCCGGCCGGTCGTTTCGTGCTTCGGCTTTGGATTCCGAAGCCTGATGTCGCTTTAGACCGCCGCCGGAGTCTGTGCGCCGTAATGCGTCCGCACGTACTCGTCGACGATCGCCTGGAATTCTTCTGTGATGCGCTCGCCGCGCAACGTTTTCACCTTCACGCCATCAACGAAAACCGGCGCCGCCGGCGACTCGCCCGTGCCTGGCAGCGAAATGCCGATATTGGCGTGCTTGCTCTCTCCGGGGCCGTTGACGATGCAGCCCATCACGGCCACATTCATCTCTTCGACGCCGGGGTACTGCTCCTTCCACACCGGCATCTGCTCGCGCAAATACGACTGGATGCGCGCCGCGAGTTCCTGGAACACCGTGCTGGTCGTGCGCCCACAACCCGGGCACGCGATCACCATGGGCGTGAAATTGCGCAGGCCCATGGTCTGCAGAATCTCTTGCGCGACGATGACTTCCTTCTCGCGCGGCGCACCCGGTTCCGGCGTGAGCGAAATGCGGATCGTGTCGCCGATGCCTTCCTGCAGCAGCACTGACAACGCCGCCGTGGAAGCGACGATACCCTTGCTCCCCATGCCGGCCTCGGTCAGGCCCAGGTGCAGCGCGTAATTGCAGCGACGCGCCAGCTCGCGGTACACAGCAATCAGATCCTGCACCGCCGACACCTTGCACGACAGGATGATCTGGCTGCCTGGCAAGCCCAGTTCTTCAGCCTTCTGCGCGGACTGGATCGCGGAGGTGATCAGCGCCTCGACCATCACGGCGCGGGCATCCCAGGGGGTTGCACGTTGCGCGTTCTCGTCCATGATGCGCGCAAGCAGATCTTGGTCAAGGCTGCCCCAGTTCACCCCGATACGCACCGGCTTGTCGTAGCGGCAGGCGATCTCGATCATCTGCGCAAACTGCATGTCGCGCTTGGCACCTTGCCCGACGTTGCCCGGGTTGATCCGGTACTTGGATAGCGCCTGCGCGCACTCCGGATAGTCCTGCAGCAGCTTGTGGCCGTTGTAATGGAAATCGCCGACCAGCGGCACATCCACACCCATGCGGTCGAGCTGCTCTCGGATGGCCGGCACCGCGGCCGCAGCAGCCGGGGTATCCACTGTGATGCGCACCAACTCAGAGCCGGCTCGCGCCAGTTCCTTTACCTGGATTGCGGTACCGATGGCGTCCGACGTGTCGGTATTCGTCATCGATTGCACGCAGACCGGCGCGTCGCCACCGACGTGCACAACACGATCACCCCAGCGGATTTGCGCGGCGCGCGAGTTCCGGCGCGGCAGCGGGCCCACCAAGGCTGGAGCGCAATCGAGAGGTGTGGAGATTTCCATGATCAGACAGGGCGCACTGCCTACAGGCACCGCGCCAATTACAAGACGGTTCAGGGCAACGTGGCCCGTGCCACGCGATTGCGGGCGTACTTCTGCAGATCGACGGTCGCGCCACCCACGGCCAGCGATTCAACGGCTTCTGCATTGCCGAAGACGACCTTGAACGGTGGCGTGCCGGTCAGATCACGCGCGTCGCCTTCCTTCGAAATGCCGCTGGCGAGCGTCTTGCCGGTCTTGTCCTTGATCTCGTACCAGGACGAACCGGAGAAGCGCACCGAGACCGAACCGCCGCCCGATTCAGCCGGCTTGGCAGCTTCTGTCGGCAGAGCAGCGGCCGGACCCTCGACGTTGATGACAGCCGGCTTGCCACCCGCAGCCGCTACGGCGGGCGCCGGAACGGCACCGTTGTCTGAACGCGGCAGCGTAGGCGGCGGCGCCAACGGCGCAGTCACCACACCCGAGGCCGGAGCGGCCGGTCTAACAGGCGTCAGCGGTGTCGGCATCGAAGCGGCCGGCGTCTCGGACGGAGCCTGCTCAGTTGCTGGAGCCACTTGCGCGGGCGCGGTTTGCTCCGCAGCCGGCGCCTCCTTCGCGGTGGATTCGGTGTTCTGCGTCGCTGCCGTTTGCGTAGCGAACCATTGCTTCAGACGGTCCATACCGGCCAGCGCACCGGCCGCCACAATCACCGCAACTAGCGCACCAATCAGCCAGCGGCCATTGCCGCCGCGACGCTTGGCGAAACTCGGCTTGTCCGAAAACGATTCACCCAGCCCGCCCTCGGGACGCAAGCCGATGTTGGTGATCGGCGCACGCGCGTTCAAACGCGCAAGCTGGTCATCGACATCGACCTGCAGGGCGCGCGCATAGGCGCGGATGAGGCCCTTGGTGAACGTCATGTCAGGCAACGCACTGACATCCGCCGATTCCACCGCCAACAACTTGCCCGGCGCCACCTTCAGGCGCGTGGCCAGATCGTCGACAGTCAGCCGTTGACGCTCACGGCCGGCACGCAGGCGTTCGGCAATCTCGCGCAGCGCATCGTCGCGCTCCGACGAAGGGGCGGCAGGCGGATTCGAGACAGGCGCCGCGCCATGAGAAAAATCGGCAGCGCTTGCCACGTCGCGGTCAGTCATCCCAGGCTCCTCGTTCGAATGCCGCCTCTTCGGGCGCATTGGGGAAGCGGCGCTGCAATTGCGCGCTCCATGCGTTCTGCTGCGAAGTGTCGCCGAGGCGCCGCGCGATGCGCGCGCCCAGCCATAGGCTTTCTGCCGTCGGATTGCCGCGGCCATTCACACGCTCGATAAACGGCATGGCACGCGAATATTCGCGGCGTTTGTAGTACAGCTGCGCCAATGTCAGGTTGGTCAGCGAATTGTTTGCGTCGATGTAGGTAGCGCGCGTCAGGCTCTTCTCCGCGCCCTCCAGATCGCCCTGACGCATCTGGCAAACGCCCAGGTTCGTCCACGGTTTGGCGGGGCTGCCGGCGGCCGGCGCCTCAATGGCCTGGCGCAGCATCGCCATGCCTTGATCCGGCTTGCCGCCTTGCGAGCACAGGAACCAGCCGTAGTTGTTCAGCAGGTCTCCATCTTGCGGCGTTGCTGCCAGAGCGCTGCGAAAACTCTCATCCGCCTGCTCGCGTTGGCCCAGGTTCATGTAAGCCAGCGCGCGAATGTGATACGCGTTCGGGACGCTCGGATCGATCGCGATGGCATTCTTGATTTCCTCAAGCGCTGTCGCACTCTGGCCGGCTTCCAGGTATTGCGTCGCGAGTTGCAATCGGATCGCCGCCCGACGACCGACGTCGGCCTTTTGTTCGGGGACGGTTGTCACTTCTCGTGTCTGAGTCTGGACCGGCGGCGACAATGCGCACCCGGCGGCTGCCAGCATAAAGACCAGACTGACAGCAGTCGACCAACGCTTCATGCGGTACCCATGCGGTGAGTGGAGTCGGCCCCGACCACCGGGATCTCGACGATCTTGCCGAACTTCCCGCGCTCGGCCAGGCGTGTGCGATCTTTGACCTCACCGGCGAGCTGACCGCAAGCCGCATCGATGTCATCGCCCCGCGTCTTGCGGATGGTGGTGACGATGCCGGCATCCAGCAGCACTTGCGAGAAGCGGCGGATCTGCTCATTGTTCGAGCGCTTCAAGCCCGATTCCGGAAACGGGTTGAAGGGGATCAGGTTGAACTTGCACGGCACGTCGGCCACGACGCGCAGCAGTTCACGGGCATGCTCGACGGTGTCATTGACACCATCCAGCATGCAGTATTCAAAGGTGATGAAATCGCGCGGCGCGAACTCGAGATAGCGGCGGCAAGCAGCCATCAGTTCGGCCAGCGGGTACTTCTTGTTGAGCGGCACGAGCACGTCACGCAGCGCATCATTGGATGCATGCAGCGACACGGCAAGTGCCACAGGCACATCGCGCGCAAGACGGTCCATCATCGGCACGACGCCGGAGGTGGATACCGTTACGCGACGGCGTGAAAGGCCATACGCGTTGTCGTCCAGCATCAGCGCCAGAGCGGGCACCACGGCGTCGTAATTCAGCAGCGGCTCGCCCATGCCCATCATGACCACATTGGTGATGACGCGGTCGTCTTTCGGACCACGGCCGAGCTGTTTGCGCATAGCGAATTCCGCCATCCAGAGCTGACCGATGATCTCGCCAGTGCTCAGATTGCGCGAGAAACCCTGCTTGCCGGTCGAACAGAACCGGCAGTTGACGGCACACCCCGCCTGAGACGATACGCACAACGTGCCGCGCGTCTCTTCGGGGATGTAGACCGTCTCGACGGCATTGCCCTGCCCCACGTCGACCAGCCACTTGCGCGTGCCATCCGACGAAAGGTGATCGGTAATGACCGCCGGCGCCTGGATGTTGGCGCGGGTCGCAAGCTTTTCGCGCAGCGACTTGGCGAGATCGGTCATCTCGCCAAAATCGGACGCGCCCGACTGATGAATCCAGCGCTGCAACTGCTTGGCGCGAAACGACTTCTCACCCAGGCTCTCGCAGTACGCGAGAAGGCCGTGTGCGTCGAAATCGAGGAGATTCACCACATCGCTCATGACTTGCAACCCGAAACCACAACCCCAGTCTAGTGTTGACGCTTAGCGGCTGTAAATGTTCAGGCCCGGGAAGAAGAAGGCTACTTCCACGGCAGCCGTTTCAGCTGCGTCCGAACCATGCACGGCGTTGGCGTCGATGCTGTCAGCGAAGTCGGCGCGGATCGTGCCCTTCTCAGCCTTCTTCGGATCGGTTGCGCCCATCAGGTCACGGTTCTTGGCGATTGCGTTTTCGCCTTCCAGCGCCTGCACCATCACCGGGCCCGAGATCATGAAGTCCACCAGGTCCTTGAAGAACGGGCGCTCCTTGTGCACAGCGTAGAACTGTTCGGCTTCAGCGCGCGACAGGTGGATCATCTTGGCTGCGACGATCTTCAGGCCGGCACCTTCGAAGCGGGCGTAGATCTGGCCGATGACATTCTTGGCCACGGCATCCGGTTTGATAATCGACAAAGTGCGTTCGAGCGCCATCAAAAACTCCAAAAAATGAAGGTGTTACGTGAAAGATAAACGTTAAATTCTAACACGGGAGGCAACCGGATTGGATGTCAAGCGGTGCAACCGGATGTGACGCGCGGTGGCCGCGGCGGGAGGCGGCACAGTCACTTCCCGCCGAGCAGCCTTCCAGCCCGATGAACACGGCTTAGCATCCCCTTATCGAGAGCACGAAAAGTCACGTCCGAAGGGCATTTTCCGTCCCGATTGCCCTCCCGCCGCCGGAACCGCGTGGCATGCTGGCCCTCCAAGCAAAGGACGATGCGGCTTGCAAAAGCCAACTTTGGATGCCACATTCGCTGTGTCGTCACATTGTCTGCAATGTCATTCACCCAAGGAGTTCGCATGGACAACCAACTCAACACGTACGGTTTTGGCGCTTCCGGCACCGCCGGCGCGTTGGCCGTCCGCAACCGTGTGCTGCGCAATACCTATTGGCTGCTCGCGCTTTCCATGATCCCCACCATCCTCGGTGCGTGGATTGGTGTCGCCACCGGATTCAACCTGATGGGACGTAACCCGCTGATGGGTTTCGTCATCTTCATGGCAGTGGCCTTTGGCTTCTTCTACGCCATTGAGCGCTTCAAGAACAGCGGCCTGGGCGTGGCGCTGCTGCTCGGCTTCACGTTCTTCATGGGGCTGATGCTGTCGCGGCTGATCGGCATGATTCTGGGCTTCTCGAACGGTGCGTCGCTCGTCATGACGGCGTTCGGCGGCACGGCGATCATCTTCGGTGTGATGGCGACGGTCGCCACGGTCAGCAAGCGCGATTTCTCGGGCCTGGGTAAGTGGCTGTTCATGGGCGTGCTGGTGCTGATCGTTGGCTCGGTGGCCAATATCTGGCTGCAATTGCCGGCGATGATGCTGACGATCTCGGTGCTGGCCATCGCGATCTTCTCTGCCTACATCCTGTTCGACGTACAGCGCATCGTGAACGGCGGCGAGACCAACTACGTGACCGCCACCCTGGCGATCTACCTCGACGTCTACAACATCTTCACGAACCTGCTGGCGATCCTGGGCATCTTCGGCGGGAATCGTAACTAAGCACGCACAGCACGCTGGCAACAGCGCAGCGAAAAAAAAACCGGCGCCTGGTGCGCCGGTTTTTCTTTGTCCGTGAGACGCGGAATCGCTCAGATCAGTCGCGCTCGAACACCGCCATCGACTCGACATGCGACGTGTGCGGGAACATGTTCACCACGCCCGCACCCGCCAGTCGGTAGCCTGCCTCGTGCACCAGCAAGCCCGCGTCGCGCGCCAACGTCGCAGGATTGCACGACACATAGACGATGCGCTTCGGCAGCAAATCCGCCTCCTCACCGCCGCGCTGCGACAGCTCGGCCAGCGCCTTCGACACAGCCAGTGCGCCTTCGCGCGGCGGATCGACCAGCCAGCGATCAAACTTGCCCAACGCGGCGATATCGTCAGCAGTCACTTCAAACAGGTTGCGACAAGCGAACTTCGTCTTCGCGTCCAAGCCGTTGTGCTGCGCGTTGGCGAGCGCACGCGTGGTCAACGCCTCGCTGCCTTCAATGCCCATGACTTCGCGCGCACGCGTTGCCATCGGCAGCGTGAAATTGCCGATACCGCAGAACAGGTCGAGCAGCCGATCGCCCGGCTGCGCGTCGAGCAGTTTCAGCGCGCGCGACATCAGCACCCGGTTGATCTGGTGATTGACCTGCGTGAAATCCGTCGGCTTGAACGGCATGGTGATGCCGAACTCGGGCAACGTGTACGTCAGCGTGCGATCGAGCGGATAGAACGGATAGACCGTATCCGGGCCCTTCGGCTGCAGCCAGAACTGGATGTTGTGATGATCGGCGAAAGCACGCAGCTCCGCCTCATCCTCAGCGGTAATCGGCTCTAGGTTGCGCAACACCAGCGCGGTTACATCCTGGCCGACCGCCAGTTCGATCTGCGGCATACGTTGTACGATCGACAGGCGGCCCACCAATTCGCGCAACGGAACCAGCAGCGCGGACACGTGCGGCGGCAACACCTCGCACGACGTCATGTCCGCCACATAGCTGCTCTTGCGCTCGTGAAAACCCACCAGTACGCCGCCTTTGGCGGCAACATGGCGCACGGTCAAACGCGCGCGATAGCGGTAGCCCCAATCCGGGCCGGCAATTGGCCGGAACACCACGTCCGGACGCAGCTTGGCGAGATGCCACAGGTCGTCTTCCAGCACGCGCTGCTTGATCGCAACCTGTGCGCGCGAATCCAGATGCTGCATCGAGCAGCCACCGCACACGCCAAAGAACTTGCACTGCGGCGTCACGCGTGAAGCAGACTGGCGCAGAATGTTGACGACACTCGCTTGCTCGTACGACGGCTTTACGCGGTGACTGCGGTACATGACCCGCTCCCCCGGCAACGCGCCTTCCACGAACACAACCTTCCCCGGCGTGCCGTCCTCGTTGGTCAAACGGCCGATGCCGCGCGCCTCGCCATCCAGCGAGACGATGTCGAGCGGACCGGCCACGGGCAATTCTGGCTTGCGG
This sequence comes from Ralstonia sp. OTU4908, assembly GCF_038440115.1. NCBI lineage: Bacteria > Pseudomonadati > Pseudomonadota > Betaproteobacteria > Burkholderiales > Burkholderiaceae > Ralstonia > Ralstonia sp. OTU4908. The sequence goes on from NZ_JASATD010000002.1 coordinate 77,718, forward strand.
CGGCCACGAGGCTTGGCCGGCGGCGTATTCGGCGCGACCGTTGCTGGAGCAGAAGAGGAAGGCGTGACGTTGGGTGCAGCTTGAGACACGAGCGAGCCTGGGCAAAATGAGGGCAAGGGCGGCATTGTAAGACACCGGAGGACCAGCATGGGCACCGTCATCCTGACGTGGAATATCCAGTGGGGCCGTGGCGCCGACGGGCACGTCAGCCTCGCGCGCCAACTCAAGCAAGCGCGGGAGATGGCCGAATTCGATGTGCTGTGCCTGCAGGAAGTCACCTCCGGCTTCAGCGATCTGCCGGGGCAACCGGGCGCGGACCAATGGAGCGAGCTCGCCGACGCGCTTGGCAGCGAGTACACCGTCATCGGCGGCTTCGCGCTGGAGCGCCACAACGGCGCGCATGTGCAGCGCTTCGGCAACGCCATTGCCACCCGCCTGCCCGTGCATTACATCCAGCGCCATGCATTGCCCTGTCCGCCGGATACCACACCGTACATGCCGCGCATGGCCATTGAGGCGATCGTGCAGGCGGCGTTTGGTGCCTTGCGCATCGTCACCACGCATCTGGAGTACTACTCGGAGCTGCAACGTGTGGCGCAAATCGATGCGCTGCGAGCCATCCACACGGAAGGTTGCGCGCGAGCGAATCAACCAGCCACGCTTGGCGCAGAACCCGAAGCGGGCCCTTTCCGGCCGCTCGCGCAGACCAAGGCAACCATCATCTGCGGTGATTTCAACTGCAAGGCGGATTCCATGCCCAAGCGCTTGGCCACCGCGCCATTCGCTCGCGAACCCGCTTTGCATGATGCGTGGGAGATTGCGCACGGCGCAACGCCGCAGCCGCCGACCTTCGGTGTCTACGACCGCGCTGACTGGACTGAACCAGCCTACGCGTGCGATTTCATGCTGATTAGCGAGCCACTGAAACCGCGTGTGCTGCGCCTGGAAATCAACAGCGCTACACAGGCATCGGATCATCAACCGATGCTGCTGGAGCTGCGGAACGACTGAAAAAGGGGAACGAAAGAAGGGACAGTGGCGCCTTACAGCACCGCGTCCTTGCGTACGCCCTGAGAGGCGAAATGGCGCTTTAGCTTGACCAGGGCTTCCTGCTGGATCTGCCGCACGCGTTCGCGCGTCAAACCCATCTCGGCGGCCAGTTCTTCCAGCGTCGCTGGTTCGATGTAGTTGAGGCCAAAGCGGCGCTCGACCACATAGCGATGCTTGTCGGACAAGCGTGCGAGCCACGACTTCATCAACTGCGACAGCTCGCGATGGGCCACTTCCTGATCCGGCGATGCGCCATGCTCGTCCGATAGGAAGTCGAGCAGGCTCGTGCCCGGATCAAGATCGAACGGCGTATCCAGCGAAGTCGTGTGCTCGTTGAGCGAGAGCACGTCCTGCACTTCCTCCGTGGTCTTGCCAAGCAGGTGGGCGATGTCTTCAAGGCTTGCGTCTCGGCCATCCACGCCGCTCTTTTCCAGATGGCGCTTAGCGCGCAGCACCTGATTGAGCTCGCGAATCACATGCACCGGCAAACGGACGGTGCGCGCCTGATTCATGATCGCGCGCTCGATGCTTTGGCGGATCCACCACGTTGCATACGTCGAGAAGCGGAACCCGCGTTCCGGATCGAACTTTTCGATCGCGTGCATTAGACCCAGGTTGCCCTCCTCGATCAGATCGAGCAGCGGCACACCGCGGTTCAAATAACCCTTGGCGATACTCACGACCAGGCGAAGGTTGCGCTCGATCATGACCTGGCGCGCTGCGAATTCGCCGGCCTTGGCCAGCGTCGAAAAATGCAGTTCTTCTGCTGGCGTCAGGAGCGGCTTGATGCTGATGCGATTGAGATAGTGCTGAACAGTGTCGGCGGCCAGCTCGGCCTGCAGCACCTTGCGGAAATCTTCCTCGGGTGCGGCCTCCTCGGCCTCTTCGCCCTCCTCCTCTTCTTCGTCCGACTCGTCAGCACTGTCGGACGTGTCGTTCAGATCGGCGGAATCGGCAACAGGGAGGTCGTCGACAAGCGCATCGACGACTTCGATCTCTTCAGCAGGAGGCTGCGCCGCACCGCGCGCACGCCGCCCAGCGCGCCCGTTTGGGGTGCGCTGGCCCTCTACAGCAGCGTCGATGTTGTCATCGGCTGGGGTGACGGGCGTGGCGGCTTTCTGGCGCGGCATGCATTCCTCTATTGAGGCGGCAAGTAGCGCATCGGATCGACCGGCTTACCGTTGCGGCGCACTTCAAAATGAAGCTTCACGCGATCCGCATCGGTACTGCCCATTTCGGCGATCTTCTGCCCTTTCTTGACCGTGGATTGCTCGGTGACCAGAACCTTGTCGTTGTTGCCGTAGGCGGTCAGGAACGTGTCGTTGTGTTTGATGATGACAAGATTCCCGTACCCACGCAAGGGTCCAACGTGGATCACTTTTCCATCGTCAGCAGCGACCACCGCATCGCCACGTTTGCCGCCAATGTCGATGCCCTTGTTGCTCTTGTCATCGAAACGGTTGATGAGTGAGCCGCGTGCCGGCCAGCCCAGCGAGATTGCACTGTCGCTTGCCCCGGCAGGAGCGCTGGACGACGCAGTGGGCGGCGGCGTGACCGCGATGGAATCGACTGGCTGCGTAGTTGTATTGGTCGGGCGAACCGGCGTAACGACGGCCCCAGTGCTGCTGACATCCGCGTTCGGCGGTACAACGCGCAACAACTGATCGACTTCGATCTGGTTCGGGTTGGCGATATTGTTCCAGGCTACCAGGTCTCGCGGCGCCTGGCCGTTACGCAATGCGATGCTGTACAAGGTATCGCCACGCTTGACACGATAGTAGCCGGGGGGCGGCGGCTCTTGCGACACGGTGCCAGTGTTGCCTGCACGCGAGGTGCGGTCGAGAACAGGGGCCTGGTTGCCGGAGGATGCGCAAGCCGCCAGTAGTGCGGCCGACACCATCGCCACGGCGAGCCGGCCTGCGCGTGCGGGGCTTGGACGGTTCATGGAGCTCCGGGAAATGAACATGCTAAACAGTTCCTGATTTTAACGGGACAAAGAAAACGCCTTCAAGCGCGGTACTGTGAAACTCGAAGCGGCTGCGGCGCTCAATGAGAACGAGCTGCTGCGCCGGACCGCTGTTGCGGTCGGTGGCAACGGGGGCGATCAGCCGGCCGCCGACGGTCAGCTGGTCGAGCAGCGCCTGCGGCACCTCCAGCCCCGCTGCCGCCAGGATGATGGCGTCGAACGGCGCGGCCTTCGGCAGCCCGAGCATGCCGTCGCCATAGTGCAGGCGGATGTTTGGCACGCGGAGTGGCCGCAAGTTCGCTTTGGCTTTTTCATGCAGCGGGCGAACGCGCTCGATCGAGTACACCTCATCCGCCAGTTGCGCCAGAACAGCTGCCTGGTAGCCACAGCCCGTACCGATTTCCAGCACGCGCGCGAGCGGCATGCCGGTGCGGCGCGACCGTCCATTCAACAACAACTCGATCATCCGCCCGACCACTGACGGCTTCGAGATCGTTTGCTGATGACCAATCGGCAATGCGGAGTCTTCATACGCCTGCGACGCCAGGCCGGCATCGACAAACAGATGGCGTGGCACGGTGCCGATTGCAGCGAGCACGCGCTTGTCACTCACGCCCCCTCCTTGCACACGGCCAACCAATGTCTGACGCGCGCGGTCCGACGCCATGCCGCCCGCCGCCGCATGCGCTGCCGCCGTGCGTGCCTGCACGGCGCTCGCAGCGACGGCGCCGACCGCAGCGTCGACCCCCGCCACGCGTTGCGGCGCAGGTGCGGGGGCGGCAGCGGGCGACGCGCGCTCCACGGATGCCGCACGCACCGGCGTGGGGCGTGAGACTGCGCTTACCCCGGACGAGATTCGCGTTTTACGCTGGGGCTCCGCCGGCTTACGCTCGACCACTGCATCGAGCGTCAACGGGAAGCGCCGGTCGCGCGGGCGTTCAGACATGAGCCACCCGGCCGATCATGGTGTCTGCCAGCGGCGCACCGTGCGCAGTTGGGCTGTATCGGTCAGATCGAGCTGCAGCGGCGTCAGCGAGACGAAGCCGTGCGCAACGGCGTGAAAATCGGTGCCCTCGCTGGCGTCTTTTGCATCGCCGGCGGCACCGACCCAGAAGATCGGCTCGCCGCGTGGATTGGCTTGGCGGATCACCGGCTGCGACTGATGCCGCTTGCCCAGACGCGTCGCACGCCAACCTGCCAGCTCGGCGTACGGCAGATTCGGGATGTTGACGTTCAGCAGGACCGGCCCGTCCAGCGGATCGGACAGATAGCGCTCGACCACCTCGCGGGCAACGCGCTCGGCGGCGTCGAGGTGCGTCCAGCCCTTGTCGGCCTGCGAGAACGCAATCGACGGAATACCGAACAGGTAACCTTCGATGGCGGCGGCGACCGTGCCGGAATACAGCACGTCTTCACCCATGTTCTGGCCCTGGTTGATACCGGAGACGACCAGATCGGGCTTCTCTTCGATCATGCCGGTGAGCGCGATGTGCACGCAATCCGTCGGCGTGCCGTTGACGAAGCGAAAACCCTTCTGGGCACCTTCCGTCGCCTCGAACACCGAAAGCGGACGCTGCAGCGTCAGCGAGTTGGACGCGCCGCTGTGGTTCTGTTCTGGTGCGACCACCGTCACGCGGCCGAGGGGGCTCAGCGCGCGGTGCAGCGCTGCAAGCCCGGGGGCGAGGTATCCGTCGTCGTTGGCAATGAGAATATGCATGGCGCGGATTGTAACCGAGCAACGTTCGCGAATCGTGCTTGGGCACACGTTCTACACGCTTACAAAATATGCATCGACAGGCTGGACGCTTCATCGCAGCCGGTCAAATCGAACGATCGTGCTTTTATTCGGTTACACTGGCAGACGAGATCGCGTGCAATGCATGCGAGATGGCGAACAATCCAACGCAAGACTGTTGAGGAGACACATGATGAAAGCCGTCGTCTGCAAGACCTGGGGCCCGCCCGAATCGCTGGTGATCGAAACATTGCCGGATCTCTCGCCGGGTGCGGGCGAAGTCGTGATCGACGTGAAGGCTGCGGGGGTGAATTTTCCTGACGTGCTGATCATCCAGAATAAGTACCAGTTCAAGCCGGAGCTGCCGTTTACCCCCGGCTCGGAAGTCGCGGGCGTGGTCAATGCAGTAGGCGAAGGCGTGTCGCACCTCAAGGCCGGCGACCACGTGATCGCCTTTCTTGGCCAGGGCGCGTTTGCTTCACAGGTGAAGGCATCGGCCAAGGTGGTGATGCCGATGCCGCCGGGCATGGCGTTCGACACCGCTGCGGCATTCACGCTCACGTATGGTACGTCGCACCACGCGGTGGTCGATCGCGGGCAACTGAAGGCTGGTGAGACGATGCTGGTGCTGGGCGCTGCGGGCGGCGTCGGGCTGGCGGCCATCGAGATCGGCAAGGCGATCGGCGCACGCGTGATCGCCGCAGCATCGAGCGACGAGAAGCTGGCGGTCTGCAAGGACCACGGCGCTGATGCGCTCATCAACTATTCTACCGAAGACCTGCGCGAGCGCATCAAGGAATTGACCGACGGCAAGGGCCCGGACGTGATCTACGACCCGGTTGGGGGCATTTACGCGGAGCCGGCATTCCGCTCGATCGCCTGGCGTGGCCGCTACCTCGTGGTCGGCTTTGCCAATGGCGAGATCCCCAAGATGCCGCTAAACCTGGCACTGCTGAAAGGCGCATCGCTGGTTGGCGTGTTCTGGGGCGAATTCGCACGCCGCGAGCCGAAGGCGAATTTGGCGAACATGATGCAGATGCTCGGCTGGATGCAGGAGGGTAAGATTCGTCCGCACATCTCTGCGCGCTATCCGCTGGAGCAGACGACGCAGGCGCTGCTGGACATGGCGGCGCGCAAGGTGACGGGCAAGGTGGTGATCCAGCCTTAAAGACTTAGGCGCCAGACAAAAAAAGCCGCGCAGGCGATCAACCTGCGCGGCTTTCTCTTTGGTACAACGGGTTATCAGGCCGCTTCTTCGAGCGTCGGATAGTCGGTATAGCCCTTTTCCTGGCCACCGTAGAACGTTTCGCGATCTGGCTTGTTCAGCGATGCGCCGGCACGGAAGCGCGCCACCAGGTCAGGGTTGGCGATGAACGGGCGGCCGAACGCCACGGCATCAGCCAGACCGGAAGCGATCATCTGCTCCCCCTCTTCCGCCGTGTATTGGCCGCACACGATAAGCGTGCCCTTGAAGGCGTCGCGCAGTTGGCGGCGGAAATCGTTGCTCAGTTCGGGGCCGCCTGCCCAATCCGGTTCGGCGATGTGCAGGTAGGCGATACCGCGCTTGGTCAACTCGCGAGCGAGGTACAGCGCGCTTTCTTCTGTTTGCTCGTCGGCAATGTCGTGAGCCACGAAGTGCGGCGACAGGCGGATGCCGACGCGGTCTGCGCCAATCTCGGCGATGGCGGTGTCGACCACTTCGAGGATCAGGCGGGCGCGGTTTTCCAGCGAGCCGCCGTATTGGTCGGTGCGCTGGTTGCTGTTGGTCGACAGGAATTGGTGTAGCAGGTAACCGTTGGCGGCATGGATTTCAACGAAGTCGAAACCGGCGCGGCGCGCACGCAGAACGGCCTGGCGGTATTGCGCGATCACACCGGGGATTTCTTCCGTGGCAAGAGCGCGCGGCTCGCTGGTCGGCACATTGGCGGGCGTGCCGTCGGGCTGCACGACAAAGCTCTGCGCGCCCTTGGCGACGATGGCTGACGGCGCGACGGGAGCCTGGCCGTTTTCCTGCAGCAGCGTGTTGGAAATGCGGCCCACGTGCCAAAGCTGTTGCGAGATGCGGCCGCCCTTGGCGTGCACAGCATCCACCACGGTTTTCCAGCCCGCTTCCTGTGCGTCGGTGTACATGCCCGGCGTCCAGGCGTAGCCCTGGCCCTGGCGGGAAATTTGCGTCGCTTCCGTAACGATCAGACCAGCAGTTGCACGCTGCGCGTAGTAAGTCACGTTCAGTTCGGTCGGCACGTCACCTGGCTGGCCGGCGCGCGAGCGTGTAAGGGGTGCCATGACGACACGATTGGCGAGGGTCGTACGGCCGGTCTGAACCGGGGACAGCAGTTGTTGAGTCATATCAGCTCCTGGAAGAGGGACTATTCGACCGGTCATCTAGAACCGGAATCAAAGAAAAAGCGAGGAACGTGCCTCGCAGGCAATTGGTTTCAGAATGGAATCAGTGTTTGGGCTTGGCTAGCAGCATTTCCGTTTGCGCGACACAGCTCTTGAACGCGTCGACCGTGCGGTGCGCCTTGGCCAGCAGTGCACCACCCATCCACATGGCGTACAGGCCTTCGGCCAGTTCGTGCGCGTCCTGCACCGGCGCCAACGAGCCGTCGGCGACACCGGCCTCGATCGCGGTGGCGATGCGCTCGACCATGCGCGTCATCCCTGCCGACAACACCTTGCGCATCGGCTCCGACAAATCCGATACCTCGCCTGAAAGCTTGACCGCCAGGCACGTGACTTCGCACGCGCTGCGCTCATGCAGATCGATCCAGGCCAAGAAATAGCGCAGCAGCCGCTCACGGGCGGTGATGCGCGTGTCGTTGAACAGGCTGACAACGCCCGCGTCGTAGTCCTGGAAATAGCGCTCCAGCATGGCGACGCCAAAATCTTCCTTCGACCCGAAGTAGTAATAAAACGAGCCCTTGGGTACCTGCGCACGGCCCAGGATTTCCGCCAACCCGACGGCCGAAAAACCGCGCCCGAGGATCAGCTCGGCACCAGCGTCCAGGATGCGGTCGCGGGTGTCGTGCCGGGCTTCGGCGCCTTCAGCGGTGGCGGGTTCGGGGTGCTTACTCATGGTGGATCGCATTGTAGTAGACCGACCGTCTAGCTGCATGACCCTGCTCTAGGCAGGGTCGATGTGACGTTCGCATCGTTGGCTCGCGCGCTCAGAGCTTTTCGGTTTCGCCGCTCTTCGGTTGCCAGCGCATCAGGCGTTTTTCCATCAAGCCTACGAGCCAGTCCAGCACGAGCGCAAATACCGTCAGCACGACGATGCCCGCAAAGACGGTGTTGATGTCGAACGTGCCCTCTGCCTGGAGGATCAGGTAACCGACACCGCGCGCGGAGCCGAGGTACTCGCCCACCACCGCCCCGACGAAGGCCAGGCCCACGGACGTATGCAGCGATGAGAACACCCAGCTCGTCGCGCTCGGCAGATAGACGAAGCGCAGCAGCTGCCGCTGCGATGCGCCCAGCATGCGCGCATTGGCCAGCACGACCGGGCTCACTTCCTTCACGCCCTGATAGACGTTGAAGAAGACGATGAAGAACACCAGCGTCACTGCCAGCGCGACCTTTGACCAGATACCCAGTCCGAACCACACGCCAAAGATCGGCGCCAAGATCACGCGCGGCATCGAGTTGGCGGCCTTGATGTATGGATCAAGCACCGCCGAGGCCGCCGGGCTCAGCGCCAGCCACAGGCCTGCGCCCAGGCCGGTGGCCGTGCCGATGGCAAATGCCAGCACTGTCTCGGCCAGCGTCACGCCAAGGTGCTGATAGATATCGCCTTCGGTGACGAACCACGCCCAGACGCGCTGGGCAACGATGAGCGGTTCCCCGAAGAAGAACGCGACTTCCTGCGAGCGCGTGGCGAAGTGCCACACGCCCAACGTGACGACCAGTAGGCCAAGCTGCCAGGTGCGCAGCGCAAATGGAGAAAGCGGACGGTTAGCCATGGATGCAATCGATCAGATTCAGGTCAAGCCACGCGGCGGTGCTGCGCATAGCCCTTGAGCACTTCTTCGCGCAGGACATCCCAGATGCGCGAGTGCAGATCGACAAAGCCGGCCTGATCGCGAATCTCTGCCACATCGCGCGGGCGCGGAAGGTCGATGGTGAATTCGCCGATCGGGTGCGTGCCGGGGCCGGCAGCCAGAACGACCACGCGGTCGCTCATGGCAATCGCTTCGTCCAGATCGTGCGTGATAAACAGCACCGCCTTACGCTTGGCGGCCCAGAGATCGAGCACCTCGTTTTCCATCAACTGGCGCGTCTGAATATCGAGCGCAGAAAACGGCTCGTCCATGAGGATGATGTCGGGGTCGAGCACCAGCGTTTGCGCCAGGCTTACACGCTTGCGCATGCCGCCGGAGAGTTGATGCGGGTAGCGGTCTTCAAAGCCGGCCAAACCCACGCGCGCAAGCCACGACATCGCCAAATCACGCGCCTCCTTGTCGGGCATGCCTTGAAACTCCAGCCCGGCCATCACGTTGTCGAGCGCGCTGCGCCATGGCATCAGCGCCTCGGCCTGGAACATGTAGCCGGCGCGACGGTTGATACCGACCAGCGGCTCGCCAAACACCCGCACCTGCCCGGAAGACGGCTGCAACAGGCCGGCCGCTAGATTCAGCAACGTGGATTTGCCGCAACCCGTCGGCCCCACCACCGAAACGAACTCGCCGGCATGCACCTCCAGCGAGGTGTTCTGCACAGCGGTGTAACGCTGGCCCGGCGTGTCGGGCGAGATGAACGTGCAGGTGATCTGATCGAACGAAAGCGCGGGATGGGACATGGTCTGCGGTCCAAAAGCAATGCGCCCGGGCGGAACCGGGCGCGTTGCTGAAAGCCTGTGGGACTTACTTGTACTTGGCGTTGGCCTTCTGCACGAAGGTATTGGTGAAGGTCTGGTCGAGCTTGATCTGCTTGCCCCTCACTTCCGCATCGAACTCCGACAGCGTGCGCAGCGCCGTAGCCGGGCCGTCGGCCGGCATCGTGCCATCCGGCGAGATGGCCTCACGCACCTTCTCCCACGCCGCCAGATACAGCGCACGGTCGCCCAAAAGATAGGCTTCGGGCACCGTCTTGACGATGTCCGACGGGCCCGCCTTTTGCAGCCACTTGAGCGCACGCACCATGGCGTTGGTCATCGCCTGCGTCGTGTTGGGATTCTTCTGGATGAACGCGGTAGACGCGTACAGGCAGCCGGCCGGCATGTTGCCGCCGAACACCGCCTTGGTTTCGGCCAGGGTGCGGGTATCGGACACGACGCGCACTTCGTTCTTTTGCGTGAGCATCGACATCACCGGGTCCAGGTTGGCCAGGGCATCGATCTGCCCAGCACGCACGGCGGCAATCGCTCCGCTGCTCGGGCCCACGCCAATGATCGACACTTCGTTCGGCTTGATGCCGGCGCGCGCCAGCACGTAGTTGACCATGATGTTGGTCGACGAACCGGGAGCCGTCACGCCGATCTTCTTGCCTTTCAAATCGGCAATCGACTTGTAGTTGGGCAGCGTCTTGTTGTTGACCGCCAGCACGATCTGTGGGGCCCGCCCTTGCAGCACGAACTCCTGGTACATCTGCCCCTTGGCCTGCAGCACCAGCGTGTGCTCGTACGCGCCGCTCACCACGTCGGCGCTGCCGCCAACCACGGCCTGCAGCGCTTTTGCGCCGCCGGCAAAGTCGACGATTTCAACGTCCAGGCCTTCGTCCTTGAAGTAGCCCAGGCGCTCGGCAATCGTCAGCGGCAGGTAGTAGAACAACGCCTTGCCGCCCACCGCGATGGTGACCTTGCTCTTTTCAGGTTTGCCCTGCGCCAGAACGGCTGGACTGGCAGCCAGCAGGCTCGTCGCACACAGTGCAGCGCCCATCCACTTTGCCCAGCGCCCAATGACTTGTGTCCCCATGCCTGTCTCCTGTTCTGTGCGTTCACTGCCTCGGCGGCGATATTACCGCAACGATTTGCAACACAACATGCGGGATCGTCCTAGCTGTCTAGCTTTTGGCTTCGGCAATGATGCCTTGCGAAACCAGCGCATCGATCTGCCCATCCGTCAGGCCGTGGCCGCGCAGTACGTCACGCGTGTGCTGGCCCAGGCGCGGCGCGCTCGCCTGCACGGCGCCCGGCGTGGCGGAAAGCTTGGGCACCACGCCCGGCATTTCCACCTCGATGCCCGACTGCGCGCGCACCGTTTCGATCACGCCGCGTGCGCGGTAGTGCGGGTCGGCAGCAATGTCTGCGACGGTGTAGATCGGACCGCAGGGCACTTCGGCCGCATGCAGCGCAGCCAGAACATCGGCGATGGGGAGCGTGCTTGTCCAAGCATTGACGGCAGCGTCGATTTCCTCGGCACGCGCCGCGCGGCCGTCGTTGCGGGCCAGGCCGGGATCGTCAGCCAGATCTTGCCGGCCCATGTGTTGCATCAGGCGGCGGAAGATGTTGTCGCCGTTGGCGGCAATCAGCACGTATTCGCCACCGGCGCAGCGATAGGCGTTCGACGGTGCGATACCCGGCAGCGCCCCGCCCGCCGGCTGGCGGATCGCGCCAAACACCGAATACTCCGGCAGTAGGCTCTCCGTCAGGTTGAACACGGATTCATAGAGCGCCACGTCGATCACCTGCCCCTTGCCGCCGCGCGCATCGCGTTCGTACAAGGCCAGCAACACGCCCAGCGCGCCATGCAGGCCGGCGATCGTGTCGCCAAGCGACAGCCCTGCGCGGGCAGGCGGCCGCCCTGGCTCACCGGTCAAATAGCGCAGGCCGGCCATGGCTTCTGCAATAGCCGCAAAGCCGGGCTCATCGCGTTTGGGCCCCGTCTGGCCATAGCCTGACACGCGCAACATGATGAGCTTCGGATTCACCGCCGAAAGCGCCTCGTACGAGAGCCCCCACTTTTCCATCGTGCCGGGCCGGAAGTTTTCGATCAGGACATCGGCTTCGGCCGCCAGCTTGCGTACGACTTCCTGCCCTTGCGGCACCCGCAGGTCGACACAGACCGACTGTTTGTTGCGCGACTGCGCCTCCCACCAGACTGATGTGCCCTCGTGCAGCATCCGCCATTTGCGCAGCGGGTCGCCCTGCCCCGGCGGCTCGATTTTGATGACCTGTGCGCCAAAGTCGGCGAGCGTCTTGGCTGCAAACGGCCCGGCAATCAGTTGCCCGAGTTCGAGCACGCGGATGTCCTGCAAAACCTGTGTCGGCATGGTCGTATGGAGTGGGAGAGCGTTGAATTCAGAGTACGGCGGAGTTGCCGAGCAGATGCGTCATCAACAGGCGAGCGGAGCTGGTCAGCGCCTCGGGGTCACGCACGCCCACCAGCAGGCGGCGATGCGCCCATTCGTCTTGGAGCGCCACGAGCGCCAGACCGGCGCCCGGCAGGCTCGATACATGGCTTTGTGCGGCGATGCGCGGCAACACGCCCACGCCAAGGCCAGAGGCCACCATCCGGCAGACGGCTTCAAAGCTGCGCACCTGGATGCGCAGGCGCAATGGCTTGCCCAGACGCAAGCTCTCGTCGACCAGTTGCGCGGCGAGCGACGTGCCCGGCGGCAGGCTGACGAAATCGAAGTCCAAGGCGTCGGCGAAATGAACCTGCTTGCGCGCGGCCAACGGATGCCCGCGGGGCGTGACCATGGCGAGATCGTCCTCGCGGTAGTCGAACGATTGCAGCCCTTCACACGGCGTACCGGCCGCGAAGATCCCAAGGTCTGCCCGGTTCTCGCGCAGCGCGGCAACGATGTCGCCGCTGTCCTGTTCTTCCAGCGCGATGCGGATCGCCGGGTTGGCCAGCATGAAGGCGGCCAGGTCGTCAGCCAGGAATTGCGTAATCGACGAAGTATTGGCCCACACGCGCACCAGCCCGCGCGTGCCGGCGGCAAAGTCGGACAGCGCACCGGCCATACGTTCGACGTCCTGCAAGATGCCGACAGCGTGGCGGAAGCACGCCTGCCCCGCTTCGGTCAGTTCTACACCCGCGGCATGGCGATACAGCAACGGCGCGCCCACGGCCGCTTCCAGATCGGAAATCCGCTTGCTGGCCGCCGCCACAGCCAGGTGCGATTGGCGCGCCCCGGCCGAGATGCTGCCCAGCCGAGCCACCGCCACAAAGAGGCCAAGGGTGACGAGATCGAAGCGGGCAAGATTCATGATGCAGATAATTCGGCGGAGTTGGAGAAACGCGACAGGTTAATGCGAATCGTTACAATTTTCATCGGCAAGTCATGACATAGCGCTTAGCATGGCCGGGTTTTTGCCTCATTCCGGCTGCGCCAGCCCGGAATTTTAGCGGTTGCCCCATTTGTCGTGCCTCATGCCCTCGCTGACTCTTCACGTCATCCCTCGCCGTCCATTCACTCTGATGGGAGCCGTGCAACAAGCCACGGCGGCCTTCATGCTCGTATTGAGTCTGCAAAGCGCTGCGCTGGCGGCTGGCGCGGAAACGCCTGCCGCGGACATCCCGGAGCCAGAGCGATGGAACGTGCATGGACAGTTCACCAACGTGACGCAATGGCATCCGTCGTTCCGCTCGCCTTACAGCGGCACCAATAGCCTCACGCCTGACAACAACACCAAGGAGACGGTCGACGTCACGCTCTACCTCGGCCTGCGCCTGTGGAAGGGCGCCGAGCTGTACGCGAACCCGGAAATCGACCAAGGTTTCGGACTAAGCAATACGGTCGGCCTGGCCGGCTTCTCAAGCGGGGAGGCCTACAAGATCGGCAACAATGCCCCCTACCGCAAGCTGCCGCGCTTGTTCCTGCGGCAGGTCATTAATCTCGGCGGCGAGCAGCAGGCAGTAGAGTCAGCTCCCAACCAGCTTGCCGGCAGCCGCTCGGCAGACAACGTCACCATCACCGTCGGCAAGTTCTCGGTGGCAGACATATTCGACACGAACACGTACGCGCACGACCCGCGGGGCGATTTCCTGAACTGGGCGGTGATCGATGCCGGCGCATTCGACTATGCAGCTGACGCCTGGGGCTACACGCATGGTCTGGCGGCGGAATGGACGCAATCGTGGTGGTCGCTGCGCGGCGGACTCTTCGCGCTTTCGGTGGTACCCAACAGTGTCACGATCGACACCACGTGGAAGCAGTACCAGTGGGTGGGCGAATTTGAAGCGCGCCACGATTGGTTCGGCCGCCCGGGCAAGATCAAGCTGCTGGCCTTTGCAACACGAGGCCGCATGGGGGGCTATGGCGATGCGGTCAGCCTCGCCCAACAGACGGGCAACACGCCGGACACGGGCCTGGTGCGGCGCCTCGCTTGGCGCCCGGGGGTTGCCTTGAACCTGGAGCAGGAAATCACCTCCGACTTGGGCGTCTTTGCGCGGGCCAGCATGAACGACGGCAGCAAGGAAACATACGAGTTCACCGACATCAACCAGTCAGTGTCGGCCGGGTTCTCGCTGAAGGGCAACCGTTGGGGGCGCCCGAACGACACGTTCGGTGCCGCCGTGGTGGTGAACGGCCTGTCGCGCGCGGCACGCCAATATTTCGCGGCCGGCGGCATGGGCGTATTGATTGGTGATGGCGCGCTCAACTACGGCACCGAACGCATCGCCGAGCTGTACTACAACTGGGCAGCCATCAAGCACCTCACGCTCGGACTGAACTACCAGTATGTCGTCCATCCCGCGTACAACCGGGATCGCGGCCCGGTATCGATCGTCGGGGCACGCGTCCACGCCGAATTTTAAGCAACTGCGGAAGATCAGAGTTGGCGCCGGTCCAGCACGGCTCGAGCGATGGTACCCGCGTCCACGTATTCCAGCTCACCGCCTACCGGCACGCCACGCGCAAGCCGCGTCGCCTTAATGCCGCGCGCCTTCAACATCTCGCCAATGTAATGGGCCGTCGCCTCACCTTCGCTGGTGAAGTTGGTTGCGAGGATGACCTCGGTGCACGGCCCGCCCAACGCAGGATCGGTCGCACGGGCCAGCAAGCGTTCAAGGTGAATCTCTTTGGGGCCGATGTTGTCCAGCGGCGAGAGCCGCCCCATCAGCACGAAGTATTGGCCGCGATAGGTCAGCGTCTGCTCGATCATCATCTGATCAGCCGGCGTTTCCACCACGCACAGGACCGAAGCGTCACGGCGCGTGTCAAGGCAGGTCTCGCAAACATCCTGCTCGGTAAAGGTATTGCAGCGGCTGCAGTGCTGGATCGATTCCGTCGCCTCCGACAGCGCCTGCGCCAGTTGCGCGGCGCCTTCGCGGTCATGCTGCATGAGGTGATACGCCATCCGCTGGGCAGACTTGGGGCCGACGCCCGGCAGCACGCGCAAGGCCTCAACCAGCATCTGCAGCGCCGACGGCGTGCCCGCGGCGTTACGCATCATGCATGCTCCAGAATCGTTGTGTGGTGCAACACTTCGGGCATCGGATCATAAAAGTGATGCAGCAGCGCGCGCCAGCGCTGGTATTCGGGCGATTGCCGAAAGCCGATGGGGTGATCTTCCAGCGTCCGCCAATGCACCAGCAGCAGATAATCGCTCGCCTTTTCCATGCACCGTGACAGCGACAGCGAAACGAAGCCACGCATCGCACCAATGATGTGGCGAGCCTCGCCGAAGGCGGCCTCGAAGGCAGCTTCCTGGCCGGGGCTGACGTGCAGCAGCGCGGATTCCAGCACCATGGCGCGATCCAGATGAGCGTCGCTTAGAACGGCAGTTTGAAGCCAGGCGGCAACATGCTCGCCATACCGCCCAGGCCGGAAGTGAGCGAGCCCATCTTCTCTTGCGTGGTGGCCTCGGCCTTGCGCACGGCATCGTTGAACGCTGCGGCGATCAGGTCTTCGAGCAGATCCTTGTCTTCGCCTTCGGCCAGCAGGCTCGGGTCGATCGACACACGCTTCACGTCGTTCTTGCAGGTCATCACCACTTTCACGAGGCCCGCGCCGGACACGCCTTCCACCTCGATCAGGGCGAGCTGCTCCTGCGCCTTCTTCATGTTCTCCTGCATCTGCTGGGCCTGCTTCATCAGCCCGGCGATCTGGCCTTTCATCATGGTCGTTGCTCCTTGAAATGGGTCATGCAAGGCGCGCCACTCAGATGCGCGCGCCGGTGTTCAATGTTCAGTCTTGGAATGCGGTTCAGTGCGCGTGCGGTTGGATCGACCCAGGCACGACCTGCGCGGCAAAGTCCCGAACCAGCGCCTGCACAAAGGGGTTGGTGGCGATGGCATCTTCGGCATTGCGCTGGCGCTCGGCGCGCTGCTCGGCATCGACGGCCGCCGCGGTGGCGCGTGCAGGTCCGATATCGCACGCCACACGGACGGGCGTGCCGAAGTGTTCCGTCAGTGCGGCTTCCAGACGCTCGACGACGTTCGCATCAGTCAGCGGAGGCAACGGTACACGCAATCGCATCGTGGCACCTTCCACAGCCGCCAACTCGCTCTGGTAAGCCAGTTGCTGAGCCAGACCGCGGATCGGCAGGCTCGCTGCCAGCGCCGGCCAATTGCCGTCGAACGTGGCAAGACCGCTGGTGCTCAGATCAGGCGGCGTAGCAACGGCTACCGGCTCGGGGGCAATCGTCTTGACCGGCGCGGGTGCGGCTGCGGGGGCCTCGATCGGTGCTGGACCTGTTGCCGGTTCAGGCGCACCGGGACGCACTCCCGAAGCGGCATCCCAGCCGGCAAAGGCGGCGTCCATCTCCTCAAGTGACGGCGAAGCAAACTCGCCCGGCATTTCGTCCCAGGGTGGCGGGCCGTCATCGGCGGGCACAGCGACTGCAGCCGGTTGTTCACCGCGCTGCGGCGGTGACACCACGGCAGCAGTAGCCGCAGCCGTATTCGGACGTGGGCCCGCAATGGGAGCAGCAGGACGAGCGACGGGAGCGGCAACCGGTGTAGCGGCGGGCGCAGAGGCGCCACCACGGCCACGGCTTGACGCCTGACGCGCAGCGGCCAACGCTTCCATTGCCGGCGAGCGACGTGCGGGGGCCGCAGCCTGCGTATCTGAAACCGCCGCAACGGGCGCGGGCGCTGGCGGAGTCGCCTGATCAGTCGCTCGCGGCGCCTCGACCACCGGCTGCGGACGCACGGCCACCGGCGCAACCCGAGCAACCGGCGCCGCCACAGGCGCCGTCGCCGTAACCGCCGGACGCGTCGATGCGGCTGGCGATGCAGCCAGCGGCATCGCGCGCTTGCCGCCGCCACCGCCCGAAGGCGGCGCCGCGTCCCCACCGGAATGTCCCGGCTGGAACGCCAACATACGCAGCAGCGTCATCGTGAAGCCCGCGTATTCATCCGGTGCAAGCGCCAGTTCGTTGCGGCCCAGATTGGCAAACTGATAGAACAGCTGCACCGACTGCGCGTCGAATCGCTCGGCAAGCCGGCGCACGTCGTCGGCCTCGGGCCAGTCGTCCTGCACAGCAGCGGGCACAACCTGCGCCAGCGCAATCTTCTGCAGCAGCGAAGCCAGATCCTGCAGCGCGCCCGAGAAGCTCAGACTACGCCCGGCCATCTCGTCCGCAATCTCGACAAGCGCGGCGCCATTCTCGTCGGCCAGCGCATCGAGCAGACGCACGAGGTAGCTTTGATCAATCGCGCCGAGCATGCCGCGGACAGCTGCTTCGCTGACCTCGCCGGCGCTATACGCGATGGCCTGGTCAGTCAGCGACAGCGCATCGCGCATCGAACCCTGAGCCGCGGCCGCGAGCAGACGCAGCGCGTTCGGCTCGTGAGCGATGCCCTCTTCGCCAAGGATGCGATCGAGGTGGGACACGATGTGCCCCGGCGGCATCTGCTTGAGGTTGAACTGCAGGCAGCGCGACAGCACCGTCACCGGAATTTTCTGTGGATCGGTGGTCGCCAGGATGAACTTGACGTGCTCGGGCGGCTCTTCCAGCGTCTTCAGCATCGCGTTGAAGGCGTGGTTGGTCAGCATGTGCACTTCGTCGATCATGTAGACCTTGAAGCGGCCGCTTGTGGGTGCGTAGATCGCGCGGTCCAGCAGTTGCGCCATCTCGTCGACGCCGCGGTTGGAGGCGGCATCCATCTCGATGTAATCGACAAAGCGCCCGGCATCGATCTCGGTACAGGCGCGGCACACGCCGCACGGCTGTGCGGTGATGCCGCCCTGCCCATCCGCGCCGACGCAATTGAGCGATTTGGCAAGGATGCGCGACAGCGTCGTCTTGCCGACACCGCGCGTACCCGTGAACAGGTATGCGTGGTGCAGGCGCTGCTGTTCGAGCGCATGCGTGAGCGCTTTCACCACGTGTTCCTGACCGACCAGCGTGGTGAAATCGCGAGGGCGCCACTTGCGGGCGAGCACTTGATAACTCATGCGGCGGATTGTAGCAAAGCGAGGTGGATTTCCGACGCGGTTTCGTACGGGTCAACCGCCATGCGCGCCGAGCGAATTGCAAGGATATTCAGGTGGGGACGTGGGAGTCGGTTACAATGGCGGTCGGACGGGCCTCCTCGCATGGTGGCGCGGTCAACCTGGTCAGGTCGGGAACGAAGCAGCCACAGCCGTTTTCCGCCAGTGCCGAGGGTCAGGCTCGTCCCCCTTCTCTTCTCTCTTCCGCATCACCCTTCCCCTCTTGTCTATGCTGCCCGCGTCAGAACAGCGCGCCCTGGCTGTCGTCGTGTGACGCCTGCACCGGCCTGGGCAATGCATCCAGATCGAACCATTCCCCCTGCGCAGTCGCCACGCCCGCGCGCACGTTGCGCCCCGGATACATCGGCGTGACGGCGGCCACATAGCCGCGCAGCTGATCGGCATAGGCGGCTCGTTCGACCGGCAGCAAGCGCAGCTTGTAGTCGACCACGAGGACCTCGTTGCCACGCTCGATCAGACGATCGATGCGCAACAGCGCACCGTCGCGACCGAAAAGTTCGATCTCGTTATGAGCGGCGTCGAAGCGCGCAGGGTCGAAGACATGCGCCAGCGCCTCGGCAGAGAGCATCCGGCGCACAGCGTCAGCGGCGCGTGTGGCATCGGCTTGCGTGACGCCGGTCGCGCCGAACCAGCGCGCGATCGTCTCGGCGTCGGGCGCTTGTTTCGGCAAGCCCCGGCGTGTCAGGCGCTCGAGCACCGCATGCAGCAGTTCGCCCTGTGCGACGGCGCCTTGGTCGAAGACGATATCGGCCGCCCCTTCGGCAGGCGCGCCGGCCGCCCCCACACGCACCGTTACAGTCAGCGGCGCGCGAAAATCGTGATACGAGACAAGCTCGTGCCCCGCCGCACTCGAGACCGAATCGGCTACGTCATCCAGCATTGCAGCGGGTGACGCCACGCCTGCCGAGGCCAGCAGTGTGTACCAGCTGGCCGTGCCGTCCACCTCGGGCGCATCGCCTTCATCCAGAGATTGGGCTGCCGTGGCATCGCGCTTGTTCGCCACGCCGGAAACGATCAGTGCTTGCCGCGCACGCGTCATCGCCACGTAGAGCAGGTTCCAGTTTTCGCGCTCGGCAAGCGCATTTTCTTGCTTGAAGAGAGGCTCGCGCGCGAGGCCACGCTCGGACGTCTTGCCGAAGGCGGAAAAATGCGCTGGCGCCTGCGCTCCGGGCGGCCAGTCGATCAGGATCCCAGCCGTATCGACGCGCGCGTCGCTGTGGTGGCTGTCGAGCAGCACGACGAACGGCGCTTCCAGCCCCTTGGAGGCATGCACGGTCAGGATCTGCACGGCATCAAGACCCTCGTTGGCGACTTCGGCATCAATAGCATCCGGCGCCTCTGTGTCGCCCTGCATGCCTTCGTCTGGGCTTTCATCCTCGTCGCCCTGGCGGATGGCGCGCAGTTCAGCCATGAACTTCGGCAGGCTCGGATACCGGCCACCGTCCAGATCGAGCGCGAGCTTCAAGAACGCATCCAGGTTGGCGAGCACCTGATCGCGGTTCGCGGCCGGTGCGCGCTCGGCATAGCGGCGCTTGAGTTCGCCGGTGTAGACGATGTAATCGAGCAGATCGTGCACAGGCAGCGTGGGCGCCACCGCCAGCCAGCGCGACAGCATGCGATGCGCGTAGCGCAAGGTGTCCGACGCATCCGCCTGGCCGGCCAGCGCGGTCAGGCGCTCCCACCATGTCAATGCGGCCGCGCCTTCGCCAAACTGCGCCAGTGCGATGAGGTGCTCGTCCGAGGCGGCGAAAACGGGGCTGCGCAGCACATGCGCAAGCGACAAATCTGCCTGCGGCGTCATCAGGAAATCGAGCAGCGCGCATAGATCAAGCGCTTCAAGCGTAGCCAGCAGACCGCCGCGGCGCGGGCTCAGATACGGCACGCCGGCATCGCGCAGCGCACGTTCGTAATCGGCGAGGTAGCGTTTGCGGCGGACAAGCAGTTGGAAATCGCTCCACCGCACGGCGCGCTCGACGCCGCCTTCGCGAATGCGCTCATTGGCGTGCAATGCGCGCAGGCAAGCCGCCACTTGGCGGCCCTCGGCATAGCGCTGCGAATCGCCGGCCTCTTCGCGCGGTTCGGTTAGCGTATCGCGCGGCGCGGCTTCGTCAGCCTGCCCGGCTTCGGGCGCCGGCACGAGCGGCAACAGCAGCGCCTGCCCGACGGGCGCGTCCACGGCAGTGCTTTGCTCGGCGTAGATGGGATAGTCGCCGCGCGCCCGCGCTTGCAGGAACACGGCATTGACCCACTCCAGCACGGCCGGCGCGTTGCGGCGCGTGCGATTGGTACGCAGCACGGTCGCATTGAATTCTGCAACCAGCATTTCGCGCGCAGCGTCGAACAGCCGGGCATCGGCGCGCCGGAACCGGTAGATCGATTGCTTCGGATCGCCCACGAGGAACACGCTTGGCTGCGTGCCAGTGCCGGCATAACCGGCCAGCCAGCCTTGCAGGATGCGCCACTGCATCGGATTCGTATCCTGAAACTCGTCGAGCAGCAGATGCTTGTAGCGCGCGTCGAGCCGCACCTGCAGGTAAGCGGCCGTGTCGTCTTGCTGCATCAGGCGCGCCGCTTCCCATTCGAGATCGGTGAAATCCATCGCGCGCGCCTGGCGCTTGTACGCCTGATAGCGGTCGATGAGTGCATCGCCCAGCGCAAACAATGCAGCGTTGACGGCGCGCACGCGGGCCTCCTGGCGACGCGCCTGAAACGCCGTCAGAGTTTCGCAAAGCGTGGTATGCAAGGTCACCAGCGTTTGCGCGTGCTCGTCGCCGATGGCTTTGATGAGCGCCTTGGTCGGCTTGCAGGCGCGTGCTTTGCCGGCCTGCGTGTGGAACGCGGCGAACAGCGCTTCAAACGCTTGCGCGCGAGCAGCCTCGTCCGACACATCCATGCCGCGCGCAGCAGTGACCGCCGATTCGATGGCCACCGCGCGCTTGCCTTCGGCCGCACCGCCCTGCCCAAGCCAGCCGGACACGCTCAGCATGTCGGCCAGCAATGCCGCATCCTGTAGCGCTTCGATCAGAGGATCGACGGTCGCATCGTCGCCAAGCAATTCGTCCAACGCATCCAGCGGACGGCCGCCCGCCTGCGTCTTGTACGCCCACCAGTCGCTGCGCTGGTGGAACATTGCATCGAGCAGGCGACCGGCCTGGAAATCGCCGACCAGATCGGCAAGCGCTTCATACGCGGCGCGCAAGTCAGCGTGATCTTCCGCCAGCAGGCCGCGCCAGAAAGGCGCCCACGCTTCACGCCGCAGCCGTCCGGCATCTTCACGCAGCGAGGCGCCCTGCTGGACGCCAGACGACAGCGGCGCGCCGCGCAGCAACGACCCAAACCAGCCATGGAACGTATCAATCGCCATGTGCGATGGCGATTCCAGCACGCGCGCATACAGCCCACGCGCCGTTTCAATCAGCGCCGGCGCATCGCGCTCGTCCACCGTACGCGCGATCAGCTCGCGAACGACCCCCTCATCGTCGGCGCCGGCCAGTTGGGCGAGGATGTCGAGCAAGCGCTGGCGCATCTCTTCGGCGGCCTTGCGCGTAAACGTGATGGCGAGAATGTCCGACGGCGCGGCACCGGCCAGCAGCAAACGCAACATGCGCGTGACCAGCAGCCACGTCTTTCCGCTGCCCGCGCACGCTTCCACCACGACGGAGCGCTGCGGGTCGCACGCAGCGCGCGAGAAGGCCTCGGGCGAGACGGCAGCACCGTCGCGTTCGTAAGCGTGATCGCTCATGCCGCGCCCTCCGGCTCGCGCGGTGCGCCTTCGGTCCAATACCCCTTGCGGCATAGGCCGCGCGCCGCGCAGTAGCGGCACGCCGATTCATCCCCGAACGCCGGCAGTGGCGCACCGGCTGCGAGGGCCGTCATGTCCTTTTGCATCTGCTCGATCAACCAATCGACGACTTGCGTGAAATCGGGCAATGCAACGTCGCGCTTGTCGCCGCGGGCCTCGCCGTCGAGCGAAACCCACCCGCCCGAATCTGCACGCGCATCGAGGACGCCGTAAAACGGAAGCTGGCAATCCTCAAACGGCGTCTTGGCGCGACGCACCAGCGCCATTTGCGACTGCGTCTTGTAATCGAGCACCGCCACGCCGTGTTCGTCGTGCACATCAATGCGGTCGATCCGGCCGCGTAAGCGCAGCGCGCGCTCGTCGGGCAATGTGATGGACGTATCGACATCGACTTCACCTGCCTCAAAGCGCCAGCCATCCGCCTCGCGAGCGGCCTGCCACGCCAGGTACGACGGCATCACACCGAGCCAGCGCCGATAGAAGCGCAACGCGTTGCCGTCCTCGGCCAGCAGCGGGCCGAACTGTTCGTCGGTAATGGTCTGCAGCAGACTCAGACGATCGGCCGGATCGTGCATCGGCGTTTCCAGCAACTGGCGGTGAAAACGATGCAGGATCGCGTGCAGGATCTCGCCGATGTCGCGTTTCTCCAGTTCATCGGAAACTTCTTCCAGCTCGCCCAGCCGCAGCATGCGACCGACGAAGAACTGGTATGGACAGCGCCGCAGACTGTTGTATGCGGCCGCGCTCAGCGTGGACGGCACCAGCGTCGGCGCTGCGGGCGCGGGCATGTCGGTGGGCTGGCTCGTGGTCTGCAAACTGGGCAACGTGACTGACGTGTCGATACGTATGCCGCTCGCCGCCAAGCGGCGTTGCAAGCGTTCAAGCCAGCCGGAAAGGCGATGCGGCTCGCCACGTCCGCCGTGGCGTTGCCAGGTCAACACCACCTCGGGCTGATTGAGGAGCACTTCGGCCAAGTCACGAGCCTGCTGCGCAAAGCGCTGTGCGCGGTCGGGCAAACCGAGTTCGCGCCGCACGTCGTTAGAAAAGAACAGCCATTCGGGCTGCGCAGACGGCAACTGCGCATCGTCACAACCCACCACCACCACGCCATCAAAACGCCGCATGCGCGCGCCATTCAGCGGCAGGATGACAACACGCCGGTCCGCTGGCGGTGAAGGTTCGCTGAAGACCGCAGATTCGAGCAGCATCGAGAGCAACGCGCGCCATTCCGTCAGGGAGAAACGCGCGCCCGCATCGGTGCTGCCATGTATGGACGTGCGCAGCCGGTCAATCCAGTCCAGCAGTTGCCGGCCCGCATCGTCGTTCTGCAACCCGGTGCGCATATGCAGACGATCGAGCGTGCCTGCCAACAGCGTTACCCACGCGTCGAGCGTGGCGCTGCCGGCCCGGCGCCACAGCGCCGCTTCGTCGGCCAGCACGCCCAGACGATCGGCAAGGCGGCTGACCTTTGCTTCGCCCTCGGCATCACTCGCAGGGCGATCGGTAACCAGCCGGCGCAATCGCCCCCATCCACCTGAAACGTTATGCCGGCGCACCCGACGCTCCAGTTCTGCTACCCAGGCAGGCGTGGCCGTGCCGGCATCGGCATCGCGCAAACAGAACGGGCTCTTGATGAGATCGAGCAACGCCGCGGTATCGCCGTCGCCCTGCACCACGTCGACCCAGCGCATAAGTGCCGCAGCGGCGCGCGTCGTGGAAAGCTTCCAGCCGGTCTCATCGCGCACCGGCACGTTCACGCGCGCCAGCAACGCGCGAACGCGCCGCGCGACGATGCGATCCTGTGCCACCAGCGCCAACGAGCGGCGCCCGGCATTCAGCCAATCGACCAGCGTATGCGCGGCGAAGGCTGCCTCGTCTTCAAAACGTGCAGCGCCTGCAATGCGCAGGATTGGCGCGGGCAATTGCGCGGCGGCAGCATCGTCCGCCGCCTGGGCTGGCGTGGCGCATTCGGGCCAGGCGTGCAGCAGCAGATTGCGGAAATCCGCGTGTGTGGAAGGCGCCGCAGACGTGCCGCTTTCAGGCGCGTTCCAGTCGTAGCCGATGCTCAACACCGGCACCCGCTCGGCGGCGCGCTGCAGGAAATCCAGATCGACCGCCTCGGGATCCGTCGGGCTCATCCACACGATCGGTCCGTCCAGTTCGTCGAGCAGGCGCCGCATGGCCCGCAATCGCATCGGAATCGGGTCCGCCGCGCCGGAAAGCAACCGCCAGAACGTCAGCACAATGCGCGATTCGGTACCGAGAAAGCGTTCGGACAATTGCGCGTAGGTGCGCTCCAACGCCTCGGCCAACGCCGACTCCAGCTCGTCAGCCCGCCCACCTGCGCCACTGTGCGCTGCATCCAGCGTCAGCCAGCGTTGCGACAACTCATCCGACACCGTCACAAGCACCTGCGCCACGCCCCACAGAGCGGCATCGTCTTGCGCGCCGAGCGCTTCACGCAGCCATGCCTGCGTCTTGAGCGCCTGCTGCACTGCCAGTAATCGCGACAGCGGCGTGCGCCCGGCGGGCGAACCTGCTTCCGGTGGCAAATCGAGCAGCCAATGCCCCAGGGTCAGAATGCGCGGCAGCAAACGCGGCGTGCCGGCTGCTTGCGCACCGGCATGCAGAGCGCCGCGCACCCCAGGAATCTGCGCGGCTGTCGGCACGACGATCGTCGCGGTACCGGGGGGTTGCGCATGCGCATCCAGAAAGCGCCATGCAGCGTCGGCGGCACGCGAAAGGAATGCTGGGCCAGGCGCGAAGGCAAGCGTCTGCATGCGAGGGAATATGGCGATATACCGGGAAGCGAAGACCTGCGGCTATCGGCGAGATAGCCACAATCAACAGTCGAATCGGTTGAAAATAGAGGCGTCGGTACTATATCAGCAGCATCCGCGCCGACAGTGGTCTCAATGCACGCCGGTCCGTGTAATCGTGTAATGTATGGGTTCGGCGCACGTCGCCAGCTTTTACGAAAAAACAGAGGTTCCCGCCATGAGCGAACAGATCAAGTATGTGAGCGACGCGTCCTTCGAGGCAGACGTGCTCAAGTCCGACAAACCCGTGCTGGTCGATTTCTGGGCCGAATGGTGCGGTCCTTGCAAAATGATCGCCCCGATCCTGGACGAAGTTTCCAAGGACTACGGCGAGAAGGTGCAAATCGCCAAGATCAACGTCGATGAGAACCAGGGCGTGCCGGCCAAGTTCGGTATTCGCGGCATCCCGACGCTGATTCTGTTCAAGAACGGCGCTGTGGCCGCGCAAAAGGTGGGCGCGCTGTCCAAGTCGCAACTGACTGCATTCCTGGACAGCCACCTGTAAGCCGTTTTTCGGCTATAGGCGACCTTTCGCGTTGCCCCACACACACGCTGGCGCACTTCCGCCTGGAAGCCCGCCAGCGTTGTGCTAAGATTGCAGCCAATCTGTTTCCCCGAGCGTTCGCTCGACCCTTCCCCCCTCCCCCGTTTCTCGTTTCGCCGCCCGTTCGGGCCCTTCCCTCATCTTTCGTCTATGCATCTGACAGAACTGAAATCCTTGCACGTGTCCCAATTGCTGGAAATGGCGGGGCAGCTGGAGATCGATAACGCGCAGCGCATGCGCAAACAGGAATTGATGTTTGCCATCCTGAAAAAGAAGGCGAAACAGGGAGAAACGATTTTCGGGGACGGCACCCTTGAAGTGCTGCCCGATGGCTTCGGTTTTCTGCGCTCGCCCGAGACTTCGTATCTGGCCAGCACCGACGACATCTACATCAGCCCGTCGCAGATCCGCCGGTTCAATCTGCACACCGGTGACACCATCGAAGGTGAAGTCCGCACGCCCAAGGATGGCGAGCGCTACTTCGCGCTGGTGAAGGTCGACAAGGTCAATACGCAGCCTCCTGAAGCGGTGAAGAACCGAATCATGTTCGAGAACCTGACGCCGCTGCATCCGAACAAGCCGCTCACGCTCGAACGCGACATCAAGGCCGAAGAGAACATCACCGGCCGCATCATCGACATGATTGCCCCGATCGGCCGCGGCCAGCGCGCGCTGCTGGTGGCAAGCCCGAAGTCGGGCAAGACCGTGATGCTGCAGCATATTGCGCACGCCATCGCGACCAACCATCCGGAAGCCGAGCTGTTCGTGCTGCTGATCGACGAGCGTCCGGAAGAAGTGACCGAAATGCAGCGCACCGTGCGCGGCGAGGTGGTGGCATCGACGTTCGATGAGCCCGCCGTGCGTCACGTGCAAGTGGCCGAAATGGTCATCGAAAAGGCCAAGCGCCTGGTCGAACTGAAGAAGGACGTGGTGATCGTGCTGGACTCGATCACGCGTCTGGCCCGCGCCTACAACACTGTGGTGCCAACCTCGGGCAAGGTGCTGACCGGCGGTGTCGACGCCAATGCGCTGCAGCGCCCGAAGCGTTTCTTCGGTGCGGCACGTAACCTGGAAGAAGGCGGTTCGCTCACCATCATCGGTACGGCGCTGATCGAAACCGGCAGCCGCATGGATGACGTGATCTATGAAGAATTCAAGGGCACCGGCAACATGGAAGTGCACCTGGAACGCCGGCTGGCCGAAAAGCGCGTCTACCCCGCCATCAACCTGAACAAGTCGGGCACGCGCCGGGAAGAACTGCTGATCAAGCCGGACATCCTGCAGAAGGTGTGGATTCTGCGTAAGTTCATCCATGACATGGATGAGGTCGAGGCGATGGAATTCCTGCTCGACAAACTCAAGACGACGAAAAACAACGCTGAGTTCTTCGACATGATGCGACGCGGCGGCTAAGTCTCCTGCCTGCATAGCGAAAAGCGCACCCATCGTGGTGCGCTTTTTTATTGCTGCGTCAACTACATGTTTTTCCTCGGGGTTCTCTTGTCAAAGTCGTGAAATTCGCTAGTTCATTTGCATTACAGTCCGGGCGCGCAAGCGTTTGCCACCATCGTCCTTAAACGTCATCGCAAAAGAGAAACCCGGCAACCATACTGCAAGCCTGCCCGGGCCGAGCCGCCTCGGCAAAGAAGGACCCACACCAAAAATCGAACGGGGGAAGCCATGCGAGAAGAGTCGCTGGAATGTACTGCTGCGTGCCGAACCGTCGTAGTGGCGTCACGTGCGGGGATGGGGGAGATCGACGAAACGATTTTGGGTGCCGACTGGCACGTGCGACGGGTAACGTCGATGCGTGAGCTGGGCTGTGCCATTCGTGACGGCGTCCCCAAGGCGGGGCTGGTCGATTTCGGCAGCGCGTTCTCGGCTGCGGAGTTGGACTTGCTCGAGCGGTGCATGCAGGTGCCGCATGTGGGCTGGGTGGCGGCGTTGCCGCCGGCCATGCTGCATCACGAACGCGTACGCCAGCTCGTGCGCGATTACTGCGTAGATTACGTGCAGATGCCGCTGCGCACGGACGAGACCGCGTATTCTCTGCGTCACGCCTGGGGCATGGCGTCGCTTGCACAGGAAGCCGCGCCGACGCCCAAGGCGAATCATGCGCGCATGCTCGGTGAGTGCCCCGCCATGCACGCACTGTTTCGCGCTATCCGCAAGGTCGCCCAAAATAGCGCGCCGGCCTTCATCGCGGGGGAGTCGGGCACCGGCAAGGAGCTGACTGCACAGGCCATTCATGAGGCGTCATCTCGCGCAGGCGGTCCGTTCATCGCCATCAATTGCGGGGCGATTCCGCCGCACCTGATCCAGTCTGAATTGTTCGGCTACGAAAAAGGCGCTTTTACCGGCGCGCATCAGCGTCATATCGGCTGGGTCGAGCATGCAAACGGGGGCACGCTGTTCCTCGATGAAATCGGCGACCTGCCGCTCGAGAGCCAGGTCAGCCTGCTGCGCTTCCTGCAGCAAGGCACGATTACGCGGCTTGGCGGGCACCAGGCGATTCCGCTGGACATCCGCATCATCTCGGCAACGCATGTGGATCTGGAAGCGGCCCAACACCACGGCGGATTCCGGACCGATCTGTTCCATCGACTGTGCGTGCTCACCCTGTCGGTGCCGCCCCTTCGAGAGCGCGGCAGCGACATCGTTCTGCTGGCCGAACACATCCTGGCCCAGCATGCCAGCGAGGCGTCGCACCGGATTCGCGGGTTCACGCCCTGCGCGCTGCACGCGATGATGCATTACCCGTGGCCGGGCAACGTGCGCGAACTCATCAACCGCGTGCGCCGCGCGCTGGTGATGACCGACAACCGCAAGATCTCCGCGGCCGACCTGCACCTCGAAGGCTATGCATCCGTCTCGGGCCAGACACTGGAGGAAGCGCGCGAAGGTGCGGAGTCGGATGCCATCCGCACGGCCATCGCCCGTAACGGCTTCCATATGGGCATGACGGCACGCGAACTGGCGGTGTCTCGCGTCACGCTGTATCGGCTGATGCAAAAGCACGGCATTCGAGCAGAGCATCCACTGCACCCGGCCTAGGCCAGGGCTCATCGCTTTCATTTCGCTCGGCCGGGGCATAGCGGGGGTGCTACGTCCCTGAATGCGCTTTTTTTTTGGGCAAGCCGAAGGAATTGCGCCGCGGCCTGCCTCTCGCTTTCCTCACCCGATTCATCCAATACTTGGTTCAATGCACCGAATCCAGCGACTGGCATGCGACGGAATCGGCGGCGCCCGCACGGCAAATGCGGTCAGGTTGGCTCGCATCGGGAACCCGGTTGAGGATGGCTAATGAGAAAAAAGTGCCCGCCGGGGGACGGAGCACGAAACCGTTGAACAACCGCCGTACCTGCTTCTGCAGCGTAGTTGCAAAAGCGCCACATTTGGTGCGCGCGGAGCCGCGCCAACAGGGCCGACCCGCGCCAAGTGACTGCCGCGGCGCCGATCATCCGGCGCGGTAGCTGACACACACCGCGATGCACCCCACTTTCGGGGGGATTGCGCAAGCCCCGTCGCCGTTGGATTGTTAAGCCACGCATGCGACGTACTCAGTTCGCCGTCCGTGAGCGCGGACCCGACAGAACCGGTGGATGGATCGAATGCGTGGGTGGGAACAAGACCGAATGCGAGTCGCGCCGGCAACGTATCGGCGAGAACGCTTCGAAGGGCGACCGACAGCGTGATTGCACGCTGCACGATGAGATCGCTGCGTACTGCGAGCGCCGGCATCATGACGACCATGGCCGCGCGGTTAGCCACCACCCCGGTCCTCTCGATCGTCCACCCGAACGGCAAACGTCGAGCACAGCGCTGCGCGATTGTCGGCATGGCCAACTCCTCCCCGTCGGGGATGGAGCGACATCCATGCCATGGCGGCTAACGCCTTGTTTTAACGGGATATTTTCAACACGGAGAACCGCCAAACCCCGGCATGGCAGGCGATTTTGTGTCGCGACTGAAACAGCTGTCGCCATCAAAAATCGCGGTGATCGGGCGCAGGCGCTCCAGTGGTCTAATTGCGCGCCCTGGCAAACGCTGGGCTACA
Source organism: Ralstonia sp. OTU4908 (assembly GCF_038440115.1). Taxonomy (NCBI): domain Bacteria; kingdom Pseudomonadati; phylum Pseudomonadota; class Betaproteobacteria; order Burkholderiales; family Burkholderiaceae; genus Ralstonia; species Ralstonia sp. OTU4908. The sequence goes on from NZ_JASATD010000002.1 coordinate 107,038, forward strand.
GTAGCCAGGACGCAGCAACGAGAGTCCCGAGGCATGGCCGTTGGCGGCTGTCATTTTTGACTTCCGCCACTAAAATGATTCGGAACGGGGGTCTGCTCCGGCCTGTATCTCGCCTGGGCGACAAGGATGTTCGCAAGATCGGTAACAGGTCGAGAACAACGATGAACACTGTTTTGATCGAAGCCCATCCGTTGGTGCGTACAGGGATTGCGCACCTGCTACGGACGCTCAAAGGCGTCACCGGCGTCACTGTCGTCGAGCCAGACGAAGGGATGTTTGACGCCATCGAAACCAATGCCGACGCGGGTCTTCTTGTCATCGGCCTGCCGCTGCCACATCTCGATGAGTTGTCGGCCATCGGCGAGATCATGCACCGGCCGCACGCGCGCCACGTGGTTGTGCTGGCTGAATCCGAATCGCCCGACATCATCCGTACGCTCATGCAGATGGGCTTGTCCGGGTACACGCTCAAGCATTCGCCGGGCGAAGTCATCGCGGCTTCGCTGGAACTTGTGCTGGTGGGTGGCCAATACATTCCGGCCAGCGCACTGCTGCCGGAATCGCGCCTGGACGGTGCGCCCAACCCTGCGCTCGCTGGCGACCCTCAGACCGATCCGAAGCTGCTCGGTATTACGCCCCGGCAGTACGAGATTCTGGTGCTGCTCTCGCGCGGGCATCCGGTCAAGACGATCAGCCGCATGCTGAATATCTCCGAGGCAACGGCCAAGGCGCATATCAGCACGCTGTATCGGCGCCTGACGGTCCGCAGCCGCACTGAGGCGGTGTACGTCGCCAATCAGCGCGGCGCGCGCCTGCTCTCGGTCGCCTGACTCCATCCAAAGCGAGAGCGCACGTCGCAAAGTCGCACGCGACGGCCGATATACTGGCCGCATGCTTTCGTCCGTTTTCCGCTGGCTCTCACGCCGCGCACGTACGCGGCGCCTGGCGCGTTACGCCATCTCCGACGCGCTGTGGTCACACGCACTCGATGGCCTGCCCTTTCTGCTCGACTGGTCCGACGCAGACCTCGCACGCCTGCGTGAAACGGCCACGCTCTTCATCGCCGAAAAGGAATTCACCACCGCGCACGATTTGCCGCTCACCGACGACATGGTGGTCAGCATTGCCGCGCAAGCCAGCGTGCCGATCCTGGAGCTGGGCATCACGTGGTACAGCGGATGGCACGGCGTCGTCATCTACCCTGGCGAGTTCGTCATCCGCAAGGAAGTCATGGATGAAGACGGCGTCGTGCACAACGTGCGCGAAGAAGCCGTCGGTGAGGCATGGGAGCACGGTCCGGTCATCCTCTCGTGGCAGGACATCGAACTCGGGGGCGCACTGGCCGCGCCCGGTGCGCAGCCGTATAACTTGGTGGTGCATGAGTTCGCGCATAAGCTCGACATGCTCAACGGCGAGTCGGACGGCATCCCGGCGTTTTCATCACGCCTGCATGCCAACGTTGATCGCGAGCAATGGGCCGATGACCTCAATGCCGAGTACGACGTGTTCGTCAATCGTTGTGAGCAGATTCCGGAGCGCCGTTGGGGCGACGACCCGATCCTGTCGGTGCTCGACCCTTATGGCGCCCACCATCCGGCCGAGTTCTTTGCGGTGGCTTCGGAAGTGTTTTTCGTCGAACCGGTGGCCTTGCTTGAGGCGCTGCCATCGTTGTATGCGCTCCTGCAGGCGTTTTACCTGCAGGATCCGGCACGGCGCGTGCTGGGCTCCGAGCAACGCCAGGAGGGATCCCTGCCATGAAGATTCGCCAAGCGCTTCGCACAACGCTGCTCGGTTGCTGCCTCGCTGCCGGCACAGCGTTGGCACAACCCACCGCGCCCGTGGTCCTCAGCATCACCGCGCAATTCGATGGGCAATCCGAAACCAAACGCGTCACGCTTGCGACGGAGACATCCACGACGGGGCAGCACGTCGCCTTGCTCGAACGTACGCATACGTACGACGTGGGCGGTTCGATGCCGCGCAAAGAATGGGAGACGCGCTTTGCCGCCGGCCTGCCCGACGACACGATCCCGCAGGGCTGCGACACCACCACGTGCAAATTCCTACGTCACCGCTGGGCCAAGACTGGCGTCGACGTCACTCTGCGGCCGATGGTCGCTTCGGGCGAATTTCAGACGCTGTCCATCGGTGTAACGCTGCATCGGTTCCAGCCGTCGCCCGACGCCGAAGCCCCCGCCCGCATCGACACCTGGACGGGCAATGTCGACACCTCGTTGCGTGTCGGCGACACCAAGACCATGGATTTGGACGGCCACGGCGTGCTCACAATCGAGCGTCTCGGCCAACCTTGACCAAAATAGGCTCTTTCTGTCACTTTTCGAGGTGCCGACGCCACGGATTTTGCGGCAAGCGCGTTGCTCAAGCCTTTGTTTCTCTGGCATAATTCTCGTTTCTCCACCCGGCAAGTGATTCGAAGGCTGGTCGCACGGTGGCTCCTACCCTGTGAGCACCGGAAGCGCGCCGCGAATTGGCTACCTCTACCCCAGGGCCCATCATGAAAGAAGGCATTCACCCGAATTACCGCGAAGTCGTGTTCCAGGACATGTCCAGCGACTTCAAGTTCATCACCCGCTCGACCATCCAGACCAAGGAAATGATCACGCTGGACGGCAAGGAATACCCGCTGGCCAAGATCGAAGTCTCGTCCGAATCGCACCCGTTCTACACGGGCCAGCAAAAGGTTCTGGACACGGCCGGCCGCGTGGAAAAGTTCCGCAACAAGTTCGGCAGCAAGATCGGCAAGGCTGCCAAGTAATACCGGCGCCGGAGACGGCTCACCAGATGACCCGTCTCACTGGTCAGAAAAAGGCAGCTCCGGCTGCCTTTTTTGTTTCTCGGTACATGCTTAGGCCGTTGATTCGGCCGCTCTTTACGATTCGCACGTTCCAGTGCAACCCCGACTGGGCTCGCCCGGTCTGACACCCGATGAACACCACCCGCGTCTCGCGCATCCGCCTGACTGCCGCCGCCACCCGAGAGTTGCCGCGCTGGCTGCTGCTTGCCATCTGCGTGATCTACGGCCTGTCGGGCCTGTTCTCGCGCGACCCGTGGAAGAACGAAGACGCCGCAGGCTTCGGCGCGATGTGGACGCTGGCCACCGGCAGTGCGCAGGACTGGCTGATGCCGAACATCGTCGGGCGCCCCGTCGTGCAATCTGGGCCGCTGGTGTTCTGGATCGGCGGCGCGTTCATTCACCTCTTCGGACAATGGCTCGGCCCGGCGGACGCGTCTCGCCTGGCCACCGCTCTCTTCTTCTTCGTTACCAGTGCTTGCATCTGGTACGGGGCTTATCTGCTGGGTCGGCGCCCAGAAGTCCAACCGTTTGAGTTCGTCTTCGGCGGCCAGCCAAACACGCGCGACTATGGCCGTACACTGGCAGATGGTGCACTGCTGATCTTCCTCGCCTGCGTTGGCCTCGCGCAACGCGGTCACGAAACGACACCGCTGGTCGGGGCGCTGTGCTTCGTGGCGGTCGCGGTGTATGGCTTGATCCGAGCGCTCGACAAGCCGGTGCACGGCAGTCTCGTCTACGGCATCGGCATCGGCTGCCTGTCGCTGGCGGGCGGCCCAATCCTGCCATTGGCCATCACGGTGGCCGTATTGATCGCCGCGCATGCCACGCGCGTACTGCCGCTGCGACCTCTGCTGACAGTAGCACTGCCCGTGTCGATCGTACTCGGCTGCTCGTGGCCGGCAATAGCGTACTTGCTGGCAAACAATCCGACTGACGCCGTGACCTACGTCCGTGAATGGGCGCGCTTCGATCGCCATCAATACGCCGGTCCTACGGCGCATTCGCTTGGCTTTGTCGCACGCAACCTGCCGCTGTTTGCTTGGCCGGTTTGGCCGCTGGCCGCATGGGCGTGGAAAAGCTGGGGCGGCATGCGTACCGCTCCGCATATCACGTTGCCATTGGCCGTCCTCCTGCCGCAATTTGTGTTGCTGCTCATGCAGCCTCACCCGGGCGACGACGGCTTCCTGCTGCTGATTCCGCCGATGGCCGTGATGGCCACGTTCGCACTGCCAACGCTCAAGCGTGGCGTGATCAGCGCAATCGACTGGTTTGCTCTGCTGGCTTTCACCATCTTGGGTGGCACGCTATGGCTGCTGTGGATCGCCAAGATGACGGGTTTTCCGCCTCAGCTTGCGCGCAACGTGTACCGCATCGTGCCGGGCTACCGGCCTGAGTTCAGCTGGACCGCGTTGGTCTGCGCGCTGCTCGTGACCGCGGCGTGGGTGCTCATCGTGGTCTGGCGCACATCGCGCGCACCCAAGGCCATCTGGCGCGCCGTGGTGATCTCGGCCGCCGGCACCACGCTCATGTGGGTGCTGATGATGACGCTGTGGCTGCCCACCATCAACTACGCCAAGACGTACCGTGATGTTGCGCAGTCGGCCGCCCTTGCGCTGCCGCGCACCTACACGTGCGTGCAGCCAATCCGCATGGGCGATGCGCAGCTTGCCTCGTTTGCGTACTTCGGCCACATCCGCTTCGGCAGCGCCGAGGACAACTGCGACATCCTGCTGCGTCACGACCCGTACGACTACGGTGCACCGACGAGCGTCTCCAACTACGAGTGGCGCCCGATCTGGGAAGGCCGACGCCCCGCCGACCGCGACGAGCACTTCCGCATGTACCGCCTGACCGAGGCCGCCACCGCCACACATCCGCCGCCCGCGCCGGCCACCACACGCCGGCGCAAGCTGCGCCAATAACGCTCTCGGTCGTACCCACATGTTTGTCGCCGACGTCCGCCGCATTACCGCACTGGCTTGGCCTGTGCTGATCGGCCAGTTGGCGGTCATCGCTTTCGGCGTGCTCGATACGGCGATGGCTGGCCGCGCCTCTGCAGCAGACCTCGCGGCCATCGGACTCGGCGGGTCGATCTACGTGACCGTGTACATCAGCCTGATGGGTGTGCTGCAAGCGCTCTCGCCCATCGCCGGCCAACTGTATGGCGCGCAAAGGCACAGCGAGATCGGCGAAGAAGTGCGCCAGGCTGTCTGGCTCGGGCTGGTGCTCGCGGCGATCGGCATGCTGATCCTGTGGTTCCCCGCCCCACTACTGCAACTGGCAGACGCCACGCCCGAACTCGCGGAAAAAGCCACCGCCTATTTGCGGTATGAAGCACTCGCATTACCTGCAGCGCTCGGCTTCCGGATCTACTCTGCGTTGAACAACGCGCTGTCGCGCCCAGTGATGGTGACGGTACTGCAGCTCGCCGGCCTCGCCATCAAATTTCCGCTCAACGCACTGTTTCTGTACGGCGGCATGGGCGTCCCCGCGATGGGTGGCCCGGGCTGTGCACTCGCCTCGATGATCATCAGCTGGCTATGGTTTGTGGCTGCGGCCGCCATCCTGATGCGCAATCCCGCATACAAGCCGCTTGCGATTTTCACGCAATACTCACCACCCAATCGCGCCCGGCTGTGGGCACTCGTACGCCTGGGTGTGCCGATGGGCTTCACCTACCTGATCGAGATCACATCGTTCACGTTGATGGCGATCTTCATCGCGCGTCTCGGTACGGTGGTCTTGGCAGGGCATCAGATTGCCGCCAACCTTGGGGCAGTGGCCTACATGGTGCCGCTGTCCTTGTCGATCGCGACGTCGACGCTGGCTGCGCAGTCGATCGGCGCGCGCGATCGCGTTGCGGCCCGACGCATCTCGCTGAACGGCATCAAATTGGCGGTGATGTGCGCGATCATCGTCTGCGCGGCCGTGCTGTTCTTGCGTCGCGAGCTGGTCAGCCTCTACACGCACGATGCTACTGTCCTGGCGATTGCGGTGCCGCTGCTGCCTTTCATCGCCTTCTATCAGATGTTCGATGCGCTGCAGGTCATGACTGCATTCATCCTGCGCGCATACAAGATCGCGCTCATCCCGACCGTCATCTACGCCTTATCGCTGTGGGGCGTGGGTCTGGGCGGCGGCTACGTGCTCGGATTTGGACTACTGGGGGAGTTTGCGACGCCTCTGCGTGGCGCAGCCGGCTTCTGGGCGGCCAACGCGCTCAGTTTGATGGTGGCCGGCGCGTTGCTGGTCAGCTATTTCAATCGAGTTAGCCGTACCGCCGATTAAAGAAAGCCATTCGCCGCCGCTTTAAAAGCGGCGTCAATCTGGAATGACTAGAACTGAATAGAAAGCGCAAAAGAAAAAACCCGCTGCAAGCAGCGGGTTTTGATTTGGCGGAGCGGACGGGACTCGAACCCGCGACCCCCGGCGTGACAGGCCGGTATTCTAACCGACTGAACTACCGCTCCGTGTCGGTCGCAACATCAGCTAGAGACTGATCTTGCTATGAGCTTCTGGTTAAGCTCTTGTTTTGGCGTCCCCTAGGGGATTCGAACCCCTGTACTCACCGTGAAAGGGTGATGTCCTAGGCCTCTAGACGAAGGGGACAGAAACTGTTTTGCAACGCTTTCTGTCTTACGCTGCGAAGTCCGCTACTATAACGAACTTTTTTGCGTTTTGGAAGCCTCTTTTCAAAATTTATTTTTGAATCGAATCTTCCGGCATTTTGGTGGAGCTAAGCGGGATCGAACCGCTGACCTCTTGCATGCCATGCAAGCGCTCTCCCAGCTGAGCTATAGCCCCAAGGTACTGCCTTTTACTGCTTGCTTCTTACTGCATTTCGCTTCGTGTTGCAGCGAAAACAAGAGTATAGGGGAAGTGTTTAGCGCTTGGCAATACCCTTAAGCAAAAATTTTTGAGCCGGATTCATCACGCGCCCAGGCGCCGCAGAACGACGTCGCGACCGAACAGTTCCAGCACAGCATCAATCGACGGCGTTTGCAGTTGGCCCGCCACCAGCAGGCGTACCGGCATTGCCAGCTTCGGCATCTTCCAGCCCTGTGCCGCCAACACTTCCTTGAAGGCAGCGCCAATGGCCTCGCGCTTCCACTCCGGCAGCGCGCCAAGCTTCTCTGCCAGCACGGCAATGCCAGGGCGTACGTCGTCAGTGAGATGCTGCGCAGCCAATTCCGGCTCGACCGCGATATCCGTGCGATAGAACAGCAGCGCGGTCTGCGCGACTTCACGGAGCGTGTTGGCGCGATCCTTCACGAGCGCAATCACGTCAGCCAGCACAGGGCCGCCATCGACCTTGCCACCCAGCTCTTCAATGAACGGCTTCACCAGATCGGCCAGGCGCACGTTATCGGCCTGCTTGATGTAGTGGTTGTTCAGCCAGGCGAGCTTTTCGGGGTTGTATTGCGCCGGCGACTTGCCCAGGTGTTCGAGGTCGAACCATTCGATGAACTGTTCGCGCGAGAAGATCTCAGCATCACCGTGCGCCCAGCCGAGGCGGGCGAGGTAGTTGACGATGGCTTCGGGCAAATAGCCCGCATCACGGTAGCCGGTGACGGCCATGGCACCGTGGCGCTTGCTCATCTTCTCGCCCTGCTCGTTGAGCACGGTCGGCAAGTGAGCGTAGACCGGCGGCGTACCACCAAGCGCGCGCAGGATGTTGATCTGGCGGGGGGTGTTGTTGACGTGGTCATCGCCGCGGATCACGTGGGTGATCTGCATATCCATGTCGTCGACGACCACGCAGAAATTGTACGTAGGCGTACCGTCGGGGCGCGCGATCACGAGGTCGTCGAGTTCATCGTTGGAGATTTCGATACGGCCCTTCACTGCGTCGTCCCACACGACGCTTCCGCCGATGGGGTTCTTGAAACGGATCACTGGTTGCACGCCGGCTGGGGGCGTGGGCAAAACCTTGCCAGGCATCGGGCGCCAGGTGCCGTCGTAGCGGGGCTTCTCGCCACGCTCGCGTTGCGCTTCGCGCAGAGCGTCGAGCTCTTCGGTGCTCATGTAGCACGGGTAGGCGAGTTCCTGCTGCACCATCTGCGCGACCACGGCGCGGTACCGGTCCATCCGCTGCATCTGGTAGAACGGACCTTCGTCGATGTCCATGTCGAGCCAATCCATCGCTTCCAGGATCACGTCGACGGCTTCCTGGCTGGAGCGCTCCACGTCGGTGTCTTCGATGCGCAGAATGAAATCTCCCTTCATTTTGCGCGCGAAGGCCCACGGATAGAGTGCCGAGCGGATGTTGCCGAGGTGGATGAAGCCCGTGGGGCTGGGAGCGAAACGAGTGCGGACGCGCTGTGTCATAGGAATGGCCGAACGAAGAAGGCCGCGTGGTCGGACCCTGAGTACGGATCCTGAGCGGCCTCTATCAAAACCGAAATTATAGCAACCGAGCTGCACCTGTCTGGCCGACCCGTCGCCGAACTTTGGCACAATGGCGGCCGGCCGCAGTGCGCTCCGTTACGACTGAACACAACTACGCGGCATATCAAACCGCCCCAACCTCCTCATGCAACGCCGCCTCTTCCTGGGTGCCGCCGGCGCCTCGATACTCTCCGCCTGCACCGTGACGGGCTTTTCGCCCGGCAAAACTGAAACACCCGTCACCCCCGCCACGGCTGTACTACCGCCGACGGCCCTGCCCGCCTCACAGCCCCTGCGGATCGGGTTGGCGCTGGGCGGCGGTGCCGCGCGCGGTTTTGCGCACATCGGCGTCATCAAGATGCTGGAAGCCCAGGGCATTCAGATTGACTTCATCACCGGCACGAGCGCGGGCAGCGTGGTGGCGGCGATCTACGCATCGGGTATGTCGGGGCTGGAGATGAACCGCATGGCCCTCAAGATGGACGAGGCCATGATCGCCGACTGGGCGCTGCCCTTCGGAACGCGCTTCGGCGGCTGGCTCAAGGGCGAGGCGCTGGAGAAATACATCAACCGGCTGGTCAAGCAGAAGACGATCGAGCAGATGCGCATTCCACTCGGCATCGTTGCGACGGATCTGGCGAGCGGCAAGCCGATCCTGTTCCGGCGGGGCAATACCGGTCAGGCGGTGCGTGCGTCCTGCAGTATCCCGGGCGTGTTCCAGCCGGTAACGATCAGCGGTCGCCAATATGTGGACGGCGGCTTGGTGGCGCCAGTGCCGGTTACCTACGTCAAGCAGATGGGCGCGACGTTCGTGATTGCAGTGAACATCTCGGCAGACCCTGCCAACCAGGCTGTGTCGGGGCAGGCGAGCATGCTGCTGCAGACGACAGCCATCATGGGGCAGAGCATCAGCAAGACGGAGCTGGCCCAGGCCGATGTGGTCATCACGCCGTCGCTGCCGTTTGTGAAGGGCAGCGACTTTACCGCGCGCAACGAGGCGATTCTCGCGGGCGAGCAGGCTGCCCAGGCCGCCATGCCGTTGCTGCGCGAGAAGCTGCATCTGACGCAGACCGTCGTCGGCACACCCTTGCCACCGCACTGACACGCCGTCTGCAGGCAACAAAAAAGACCGCCGCGGCGGTCTTTTTTCTATTGCGTGATAGCCAATCGGAGCGACTCAACCACCGTACATTGCCAGCGGTTTGCCAGCGGCGTTCGGGTCAACGCGCTTGAGCTGTTCGACAAAGTTATCGGCGCCGTCCTTGATTGCGGTACCGGAATTGCCCTCGATGCGGCGGGCGCCGTTGTAGCGCGTCACCCAGTACGAGGCGGTCATGTCGTCCACGCGAATCTTGCTGCCCGTGGACGGTGCGTGCACGAACTTATTGTCGCCGATATAGATGCCGACGTGCGAGAACGTGTGGCGCATGGTGTTGAAGAACACCAAGTCGCCAGGACGCAGTTCAGCCGTGTCGACGCTGGTGCCGACGCGGCTCATTTCCACGGCGCGGCGCGGCAGCAGGAAACCGAAGGTGTCATTGAAGACGTAGCGGACGAAACCGCTGCAATCGAGGCCCGATTCCGGCGTATTGCCCCCGAAACGGTAACGCAGGCCGATCATGCCCAGTGCGTTCATGACCACGTCGCCGGTCTTGCTCATTACGTTGGAAATGAGGCCGGACTTGGCTTCGGGCTTGACGTCGGCGCGGACTTCCGTGTCCTTGAAGACCGTATCAGCATGCACCGCATTCGACACGAGCACGCCGCAACCGATCACAACACCTACCGCCAGGCGCGCCATGGAATGAAGTACGAAATGCTGCATTGGCTCTCCCTCGGAAACTTGTAATGATGCGGCCGACATACGCCGTCGCAAATGAGAACAGTCCGAATCTTGTTAAAACAATCTCGCAGGATGATAAAAGTGACACTTTGACTTGTCAAAGGTCGTTACAAATTCCTCGGAATCCACATGCAAATCAGGTACTTAGACATGACTTTAGATGCGCATTCTTACAAAAACCGCGCCTCTAAACTGCACTGACCTGGGGCAAGAGCAGTGGAAATTACGGGTTATCCCGAGCGGGGATGAGCGAGGCAGCCGCCATCAGCTTGCAGGTGTAGGGGTGCGAAGGCGACGCCAACACCGCTTCAGTGTCGCCCTCTTCCACCACTTTTCCATCCTTCATCACCACCACGCGATGTGACATCGCGCGAATAACGGCAAGGTCGTGGCTGATGAATAGATACGACAGGTTGTACTTTTTCTGAAGGGCTGAGAGCAGCGAAAGCACCTGCTGCTGGATCGACACGTCAAGCGCCGAAGTCGGCTCATCAAGCACCAGCAACTGCGGCTTGAGGATCAGCACCCGCGCAATGGCAACGCGCTGGCGCTGCCCACCCGAGAATTCATGCGGATAGCGGCCCAGAGCCGTGCGATCCAGCCCGACCTCGCGCAGCGCCTCGATCACGCGGTGACGGCGCTCGGTGGCGTTGACATGCGGCTGGTGCAGCGCAAGGCCCTCGCCAACGATCTCTTCGATCGTCATGCGCGGCGACAGCGAGCCATACGGGTCTTGAAACACGACCTGCATGCGCGCGCGCACCGCCCGGCGCTCATCGCGAGAAATGCGCAGCAGCGAGTTGCCAAGGAAGCGCAGGTCGCCGCTCTTTGCGGTTTGTAGACCCAGCAGCGTCTGCGCGAGCGTGGTCTTGCCAGAGCCGGATTCCCCCACGATGCCGAGCGTCTCGCCTTCGCGCAGTTGCAGCGACACGGCATCGACCGCGGTGAACGGGTCTGTCCTGAACCAGCCGGCAAATCCAGGGCGATGGCGTTCGTAGGTGACCGTCAGCTTGTCGGCTTCGAGCAGCACCGGTGCAAGCGGCACCAGCGGCAGCACGTCGCGCTGCGGGCGGCTCTCAAGCAAGCGCACCGTGTACGGGTGCTGAGGCGCGGCAAATACGTCGGCTGTGTTGCCGGTCTCGACCAGGACGCCCCGCTCCATCACGCCAACGCGCTCAGCAAAGGCACGGACCATGTTCAGGTCGTGCGTGATCAGCATGATGGCCATGCCGAATTCAGCCTGCAGCTCGCGCAGCAATTGCAGGATCTGCATGCGCACCGTCACGTCGAGCGCGGTGGTCGGCTCGTCAGCCAACAGGAGCTTGGGCGAACATGCCAGCGCCATGGCAATCATCGCGCGCTGGCGCTGACCGCCCGACAGTTGGTGCGGGAAGGCATCAAACCGGCGCGGCGCCTCCGCAATGCCGGTGCGCTCCAACAGCGCAATCGCACGTGCCTTGGCGGCGCGCTTGTCCAGTCCCTCGTGCAATTCCAGCGTTTCGACGATCTGGTTGCCGATCGTGTACAGCGGGTTGAGCGCCGTCATCGGCTCCTGGAACACCATGGCGACATCGGCGCCACGCAGGCCGCGCATTTCGCGCTCGCTGGCGGCCAGCAGATCGCGGCCTTCGAGCAGGATACGGCCGCTGTATTGCGCATCGGCCAGCAATCGCATGATCGATAGTGCGGTCACGGACTTGCCTGAGCCCGATTCGCCCACCAACGCGAACCGCTCGCCGACGTGCAAATCGAGCGAGACATGCTTGACGGCTTCTGTCACCTCGCCGTGCTCGGATTCGAAATGCACGCACAGGTCATCCAGGCTCAGCAGCGGGCCGTCGAACTTCGGTGCGGAGGAACGCAGATCGACGCGGGTCATTTCACCCCCGTCGGTTTCTGGCGCGTGCGAAGTTGCGCGAATGACAGGCGCGTGTCGAAGGCATCGCGCAGCGCGTCGCCCATGAAAGTCAGCAGCACGAGGGTCAGCACGAGCACCACGAACGTCGATAGCGAGATCCACCACGCATCCAGGTTGGCCTTGCCCTGAGCCAGCAGCTCACCGAGGCTCGGGGTGGATGGCGGTACGCCGAGCCCAAGGAAATCGAGGCTAGTGAGCGCAAGAATGGCCGCGCTCATGCGGAACGGCAGGAAGGTGATCACCGGTGTCAGGCTGTTGGGCATGATGTGGCGCCACATGATCTGCCAACTGGACAGGCCCATCGCTCGCGCGGCCTTCACATAGTCGAGCGAGCGGTTGCGGTAGAACTCGGCGCGCACGTAATCCGACAGGCTCATCCAGCCGAACAGCGACAGCAGGATGATCAGCAGCCCAAGGCTGGGGGTGAAGATCGACGCGAAGATGATCAGCAGGTACAGCTCCGGCATCGAACTCCAGATTTCAATCAGGCGCTGCGACACCATATCGAAGCGCCCGCCGAAGAAGCCCATCAGCGCGCCGGTCAGTGTGCCGACCACCACGCCGAGCACCGTGAGCGCCAGGCCGAACAGCACCGACACGCGGAAGCCATACAGCAGCCGCGCAAACACATCGCGGCCACGGTCATCGGTACCGAGCCAGTTCTCAGCGGACGGCGGCGCCGGGTTGGGCTCCTTCGAGAAATAGTTCAGCGTCTCGTACGAATACGGATTGGGCGGGTAAATCGCAAAGCTTCCCGGCTCCTTGAACTTGTCCCGGATGAATGGATCGAGGTAATCCGTCGGGGTCGGAAAATCCCCGCCGAAGGTCGTCTCGGGGTATGCCTTCACGATCGGGAAATACCAGTTGCCGTGATACTTGACCACCAGCGGCCGGTCATTGGAAATGCATTCGGCGCCCAGACTCAGAACGAACAGCACCACGAAGATGATCAGGCTCCAATAGCCCAGCCGATGCTGCTTGAAGCGACGCCACGCGCGCTTGAGCGGCGACGGCGAATGGCGCACCGGATGCGCCGCCGCTATGTTGGATACCTGGGTGGAAGTGCGGGAATACTGCGTCATGGTTGCTGGCCCACCTATCGCCCAACCGAGCCAAAATGGATACGCGGATCGACCAGCACGTAGCACACGTCGGAAATCAACCGCGCAGCCAGCCCAATCAGCGTGAACAGGTAAAGCGTGCCGAGCACGACCGGATAATCGCGTCGCATCACGGCCTCATACGAGAGCAGCCCCATGCCGTCGAGCGAGAACAGTTGCTCGATCAGCAGCGAACCCGTAAAGAACGCACCAATGAATGCCGACGGGAAGCCCGTCACCAGCGGCAGTAACGCGTTGCGGAAGATGTGCTTCCACAGCACGCGCCGCTCCGACAGGCCCTTGCTACGCGCGGTCAGCACGTACTGCTTGCGGATTTCCTCCAGGAACGCGTTCTTCGTCAGCATGGTGATGACGGCAAAACTGCCCACCACCGACGCCATGACGGGCAGCGTGATGTGCCAAAGGTAATCCGTGATCTTGCCAAGCAGGCCAAGCTGATCCCAGTTGTCGGACGTGATGCCGCGGATCGGGAACCACTGGAAGAATGTGCCCCCACCAAACAGCACCAGCAGCAACACCCCCAGCACAAAGCCCGGGATGGCGTAACCGACCAGCACGATGATGCTGGTCACAAGATCGAACCGGCTGCCTGCGCGCACTGCCTTCGCAATGCCGAGCGGCACCGCTATGAGATATGTGAGAAAGAATGTCCACAAGCCGATCGAAATCGATACCGGCAATTTCGACTTGATGAGATCCCACACGCTGCGGTGCTGGAAATAGCTTTCACCCAGGTCGAAGCGTGCAAAACGGCCAAGCATCAGGAAGTAACGTTCGACGGGGCTTTTGTCGAAACCATACAAGGCGCGGATTTCCTTGATCTTCTCGGCGTCGACGCCCCGACGCCCGCGATAGTCGAAGGCGCCGCCACCGCTGGCCTCGCCGCCACCGCCCCGCCCCTTCATCTCCATCATCATCTGTTCGACCGGACCACCGGGCACGAACTGGATCACGACAAACGTGAGCGTAACAACGCCGATCAGCGTCGGGATCAGGAGCAGCAACCGTTTGATCAGGTACGCGAACATGGTGTCACCGATGCGGTCATTTAGCAGCCGATTGGGGGGATTCCGGCATCCGCCACCAGGCCGTCAGCACCCAGGCCTCGGCCGAGTAGTAATACGGCAAACGATCCGGGTACATCAGGTTCTTGTTGTAGGCCACGCGGTGCAAAGCCGAATACCAGTGTGGAATCACATAGCAGCCGTGCATCAGTACGCGGTCGAGCGCGCGCGAGGCGGTGATCAGCTCGTCGCGATTGTCGGCACGCAGTACATCGTCGATCAGCGCGTCCACGGCTGGCGATTTCAGGCCGATCACATTGTCCGAGCCGGCCTCGTCAGCCGCCGCTGAACCGAAGCGATCCTTCAGCTCGTTGCCGGGGCTTTGCGAATCCGGAAAGCGCAGCGAGATCATGTCGAAATCGAACTCTTCCAACCTCTTCTGGTAGAGCGCGAAATCGGTCATGCGCTGGTTGACCTGAATGCCGAGCTTCTCGAGGTTGCGCGCGTACGCTGCCATGACGCGGCTCATGGCGCCCCCGTCATCGAGCATCTCGAAGACGAACGGCTCGCCCTTGCTGTTGCGCAGCGCGCCGTCCGTGTACGTCCAGCCGGCTTGCGCCAGCAGGCGACGCGCCTGCCGCAGGTTGTCCCGCAGCGAGCTGGGGGGATCCGTCGAAGGCGGGGCGGACAGCACGCCAAACACTTCGGGGTCGAGCTTGCTGCGCAGCGGCTCCAGCAACGTCAGCTCACCCTTGCTGGGCGTGCCCGTGAGCGAATCCGACGCGGCCAGCTCGCTATTGGCGAAGTAGCTGTCGAGCCGGCGATATGCACCATAGAAAAGCTGTCGATTGAGCCATTCGAAATCGAGCGCCAACGCCAGCGCCTTGCGCACGCGAAGGTCCTGGAACAGAGGCCGCCGCAGATTCATCACAAAGCCCTGCATGCCGGCACCGTTGCGATGCGGGAATTCGCTCTTGATCAGCTCGCCGCTGCGAAATTTCACGCCGACGTAACTCTTCGCCCAGTTCTTGGCGCGGTATTCGACCATGGCGTCGTACTCGCCAGCCTTGAACGCCTCCAGGCGGGCAGTTTCGTCCTTGTAGAGCTT
This sequence comes from Ralstonia sp. OTU4908, assembly GCF_038440115.1. Classification (NCBI taxonomy): domain Bacteria; kingdom Pseudomonadati; phylum Pseudomonadota; class Betaproteobacteria; order Burkholderiales; family Burkholderiaceae; genus Ralstonia; species Ralstonia sp. OTU4908. The sequence continues at coordinate 122,235 of NZ_JASATD010000002.1, forward strand.
GTATTGGATTCGCTCAAAGTTGAATGACCCACGGCGAACATTCAAGTCGCGCCCCCAATGATCGGGATTGCGCCGAAAGGTAATGCCGCGCGACGGGTCAAAGCGCTCGATCACATACGGGCCGCTCGCGATCGGGTCCTGGAAGGTCAGCTTGTCGAATGCGACATCCTTGCCGCCGTCCGGATCATCGGGCTTGCCACTGCCCTTGCCCCACTTGGGCGAGAACACCGGCAGGCCGCCGACGATGAGCGGCAGCTCCTTGTTCTTGCGCTTGAAGTCGTAACGGATGGTGCTGGCGTCCACCACCGTCACCTTGGCAACATCCGCGGTCATGCTGCGGTAGGCGGGGCTTGCCCCCTTGCCCATCAGCATGGCGTAGGAGTATTTGACGTCGGACGCGCGCACGCGATCGCCATTGGAGAATCGTGCGCGCGGGTTGATGTGGAAGGTGACCGAGAGCTCGTCGGGGGCGACCGTCACGTCGTCCGCAAGCAGGCCATAGCCACTGGCGGTTTCATCCCAGCTTGTGATGAGCAGGCTTTCGAAGACCAACTGATTCAGCCCCGGCGCCGACGTCCCCTTGATCGTGAACGGATTGAACTTGTCAAAACTCGTGCGGCGGTCCGGATTGCCGAGCAGCAGCATGCCGCCGATGGGCGCCTTCGGGTTCAGATAGCCGAAGTTGGAGAAACCGGCCGGATACTTGAGGTCGCCATATTCGGCGTAGCCGTGTGCCGCCCACGCGGGAGTCGCGCAGATCGCCCCCAGCAGGCTGAACAGCGCCATGAATCGCTTGTGTGCCGCAACGCGCACGCTCATTGCGCCCCTTGCCCCCAAAGTCCTTGCATGCGTTGATCCGATTGATCGCTGTCTGAAAAACTGTTTTCGACGATTCTAACGCCCTCACGCGGCAATTCCGCCAATTCAGGGCCGGGGATCGTCCCGCATTGACAAGGCCGGCAGGGATTGTGCGGCACCGCGCAAATGGGCAGCCGCCCCGCGCTTTCCGGTATGATCGCGCCCACCTAATTGCCTCGTGCCCAGGATGCCGCCGCTGCGCAGCCGCAGTGACGAGTGACCACAGCAACATACGGGCGCGACGTTGCCCCACATTTGTACGGAGAAACCATGGGATTCCTCGCTGGCAAGCGCATTCTGATTACCGGCCTTCTGTCCAACCGCTCGATTGCCTACGGCATCGCCAATGCCTGCAAGCGCGAAGGCGCGGAACTGGCCTTCACCTACGTCGGCGAACGCTTCAAGGACCGCATCACTGAATTTGCCACCGAGTTCGACAGCAAGCTGGTGTTCGACTGCGATGTCAGCAGCGATGAGCAGATCGCCAAGGTGTTCGAAGACCTCGGCCAGCACTGGGGCCACTTCGACGGCCTGGTCCACTCGATCGGCTTTGCACCGCGCGAAGCGATCGCCGGCAACTTCATCGATGGCCTGTCGCGCGAGTCGTTCCGCATCGCGCACGACATCTCGGCGTACAGCTTCCCCGCGCTGGCAAAAGCTGCGCTGCCGATGCTGTCGCCCAATGCTTCGCTGCTCGCCCTGACGTACCTGGGTGCTGAGCGCATCGTCCCGAACTACAACACGATGGGCCTGGCCAAGGCGTCGTTGGAAGCCGGCGTGCGCTACCTGGCCGGCGCGCTGGGGCCGAAGGGCATTCGTGCCAACGGTATCTCGGCTGGCCCGATCAAGACGCTCGCCGCCTCTGGTATCAAGGATTTCGGCAAGCTGCTGAAGTACATGGAAGAGGTCGCCCCGCTGCGCCGTAACGTCACGATCGAAGAAGTCGGCAATGTGGCTGCGTTCCTGCTGTCGGATCTGGCAAGCGGTGTGACGGGCGAGATCACCTACGTCGATTGCGGCTTCAACGTGACCGCAGGCGTGCCGGAGAGCGTCGGCCAAGGCTGATTTGCATTGGTGCGCGCGCGGGCCATCTTCGGATGGCCCGCGCATACCAAGCCAACAAAGCAGCAGACAAAGAAAAAGCCCGCATGGCGCAAACCATGCGGGCTTTTTGACGTGCATTGCAATGCGAGCCGTCACGTCAGCTCGACTCGCATCCGCCTGTTGGGTGCGCTTCCCGCGAGAAGCGCCAAACTGGCGGAGACGGAGGGATTCGAACCCTCGATCCAGGTTTTGGCCCGGATGCTCCCTTAGCAGGGGAGTGCCTTCGACCTCTCGGCCACGTCTCCCAAACTCGCGTCGCACGAAGGAGCCCGTGCAACGAAACGCGTATTCTAGCCACTTCACCCCACCCGGTCAACGACAACTGCATGACACGCGGCGAGAATCTGGGGCTCTCGGGGTCGCCACCCCGGCCGATCAGCCGATTACGCCTGGTCCAGCTCGAACGCCTTGTGGAGTGCGCGCACGGCCAGCTCCATGTACTTCTCATCGATCAGCACCGAGATCTTGATTTCCGAGGTGGAGATCATCTGGATGTTGATCCCCTCTTCCGACAACGTGCGGAACATCTTGCTGGCGATGCCTACGTGCGAGCGCATGCCCACGCCCACCACCGACACCTTCGACACCTTCGGGTCACCCGACACGCTGGCCGCGCCGATATGCGCCTTCACGCTATCGTTCAGGATCGCCAGGGCGCGCTGGTATTCGCCACGCGGCACGGTGAAGGTGAAGTCCGTCTTACCTTCCACCGACTGGTTCTGGATGATCATGTCGACGTCGATGTTGGCGTCGGCAACCGGGCCCAGGATCTGATAGGCGATGCCGGGCTTGTCCGGCACACCGATCACGGTGATCTTGGCTTCGTCGCGGGCAAAGGCGATGCCGGAAATGGCGGCGGCTTCCATGTTCGAATCTTCCTCAAAAGTAATCAGCGTGCCCGAGTTCATCTCAACGTCGAGCGGCATCAGCGGGTCGGTCAGCGACGACAGCACGCGGGTCTTCACGCGGTACTTGCCGGCAAACTCCACCGAGCGAATCTGCAGCACCTTCGAGCCAAGGCTGGCCATTTCCAGCATCTCTTCGAAGGTGATCTTGTCCAGGCGACGCGCGTCGTCCACCACGCGCGGATCGGTCGTATAAACGCCATCGACGTCGGTATAGATCAGGCACTCCTCGGCTTCGAGCGCGGCGGCAACCGCCACGGCCGAGGTATCCGAGCCACCACGGCCCAGCGTGGTGATATGGCCTTCGCTGTCGATGCCCTGGAAGCCCGTGATGACCACCACACGACCGGCGTCGAGATCGGCGCGCACACGCTCGTCGTCGATCGACTGGATGCGCGCCTTGGTGTAGGCCGAATCGGTCTTCACCGGCACTTGCCAGCCGGTGTAGCTGCGGGCATCGATGCCTTCGGCATGCAGAGCAATGGCCAGCAGACCCACACTCACCTGCTCGCCAGTCGAGGCAATCATGTCGAGTTCACGCGGGTCGGGTTGGGCCGAAATCTCTTTGGCCATACCCAGCAGGCGGTTGGTTTCGCCAGACATGGCCGACGGAACGACCACGATCTGGTGACCTGCACGGTGCCACTTGGCAACGCGCTTGGCGACATTCTTGATGCGTTCAACCGAACCCATCGAGGTGCCACCGTATTTGTGAACGATGAGAGCCATCTTGGAAAGATCAGGAGGAGGCGGAGCGGTGCAAAAGCTTTTGAAAATACAGCAATTTGCATCGATCGGCAAGCAATCCGCCGGTGACGATGTGTATCACGACGCACCCTCAAGGCCAGGACGCCACGTGATGCGCCAACCAGTACCGCTATGCGTGGCCGCCTGGTTCATTCCCAGCCCCGCGGCAAACACCAGCATTTCGCCTGCATAGAGCAGTGGCAAACGCTCGCGCTCCCACGCAGGAATGCCGGCTTCCTGGTAAGCCTGCTTGAGCGCCCGCGACGGCCCGCCCGGGCGCAGCACGATGCGCTCGCCACCGCGCCGGGGCGACAGGACCAGCTGCGCTTGCAAAGTTTGCGTCGCAACGCCATCGCTCGCCACGGGCGCAAACAACAGCGCCCCGCCCCATGCGTCCACCGCCACACGCTGCTCGGCCGGATGCGCCGGCTCGAACAGCTGGGCCCCGATCGCGACCGCGGCCTGCCCGGGGCGATCGTTGGTGCCAGTGTCGATCCATGCAATGCCACGGTAGCGCCTGACCTGCCCAGTCGGCAATTCAATGCGCAGTGCACCGTCATCTCGCGCGTCAACCAGTTGCGTATGCAGATCCTCCAGGCGGCGACTCGACAGCGCGCGCATGCCCCCCTTGGCCAACCAGGCACGCAGCACCGCACGCTGACGTGGCGCGGACAGCGCGCTCAACGCCGCCACGTTCAGTTCATTGGCCGACGCGACCTGGCTCAAGTCCGCCTGCGCAATCTCATCGATCAACGCAGCCGCATCCGCCAGATGTGCCGCACTGCGCGACAGCGCCTCGCGATAGGCCGGGAAATGATCCGCCATGCCCGCAAGCAGTGGACGCAATGCATTGCGTGCATAGCGTGCGTCGGTGTTGGAAGGATCTTCGACCCAGCAGAGCGCGTGGGCATGTGCGTACAGTTCGATCTCGCTGCGCGGTGCATCGACCCATGGACGCAGCAACGTGACTGCACCCGCCCGCGCCATCGGCATGGCGGCCAGGCCATCGAGGCCGGCACCGCGCATCAGTTGCAGCAGCACCGTTTCCGCTTGGTCATCCTGATGATGCGCCGTCAGCAGAATGGAGGCGCCCGTCTCCGTGCAGAGCGCTTCGAGCGCTGCGTACCGGGCTTCGCGCGCCGCCTCTTCAACGCCCCGCCCCGCATCAACCGCTACATTGACGCGGCGCCCATGAAACGTAACGCCGACCGCTTGGGCCATGCGCCGACACGCGCATTCCCAGACATCGGCGTCAGCATGCAGGCCATGGTGAATATGGAGCGCCACGAGCTGCACGCGGGCACCCGCGTCGCGCCACGCGGCACACGCGTGCAGGAGCGCCGCGGAATCCCGCCCGCCTGACAGGGCAATTGCCACAGTCGGCGGCTCTGCGTCTCCAGAAACAACAAAGGCCGCACACGCGGCAACGCGTTGTGCGACCTTGTTGACGAGATCAGCCGACGAATCAGCGACCTTCGGTTTCCTTGAACTTGCCATAAGCCATCAGGCGCTCGTGACGGCGCGCCTGGAGTTCCGACGTCTTCATGCCCTGGAACTGGCGCAGCGATTCGGCCAGCGCGCGCTTGAGCATCGTCGCCATGCTCTTCGGATCACGGTGTGCGCCGCCCAGCGGCTCGTTGACGATCTTGTCGATCAGGCCGAGCGCCTTCAGGCGATGCGCGGTCAGGCCCAGTGCCTCAGCGGCTTCCGGCGCCTTCTCTGCGGTCTTCCACAGGATCGACGCGCAGCCTTCCGGCGAGATCACGGCATAGGTGGCGAACTGCAGCATGATCACGGAATCGCCCATGGCAATGGCCAGTGCGCCGCCCGAACCGCCTTCACCGATGATGGTGGCGATCAGGGGCACCTTCAGGCCGGCCATCACAAACAGGTTGTGCCCGATGGCTTCGGATTGGCCACGCTCTTCCGCATCGATGCCCGGGAATGCGCCCGGCGTATCGACAAACGTGAAGATCGGCAGGCCGAACTTGTCCGCCAGCTCCATCAGCCGCTTGGCCTTGCGGTAGCCCTCGGGCTTGGACATGCCGAAGTTGCGCAGCGCGCGCTCCTTCGTGTCGCGACCCTTCTGGTGACCGATCACCATGCAAGCCTGGCCGTTGAAGCGCGCCAGACCGCCCACGATCGACAGGTCGTCGGCGAAGGTGCGATCGCCGTGCAGTTCGTGGAAGTCGGTAAAGATCTCGCGGACGTAATCGAGCGTATATGGACGCTGCGGGTGCCGGGCGATCTGCGCGACCTGCCATGGCGTCAGGTTGGCGTATAGATCTTTGGTGAGCTGCTGGCTCTTGGAAGCCAGGCGGGAAATTTCTTCAGAAATGTCGACAGCGGAATCGTCTTGTACGAAGCGAAGTTCTTCGATCTTCGCCTCAAGTTCTGCGATCGGCTGCTCGAACTCCAGGAAGGTAGTTTTCATGGATCTTCTGAAAGGCTCTTGAAGGCGCGCATTCTACCGGATTTTGACCGCCCGGCGATGCGCTCCGTTTCATCGAAATGAACAGTTCAATAGGTGGTCGCCGTGTCTAGGCTGCGCCACATATACCAAGTAGCCACGGTGCGCCATGGTTCCCAGTTGGCAGCCACTTCGCGCGCCTCGCTGCGAGTGACGGGTTCGCCACTGAAATAATTCTGTGAGATCGCGTTGATGAGTCCGATATCGTCCAGCGGCAGCACGTTCGGGCGCATCAGATTGAACATCAGGAACATCTCTGCTGTCCATCTGCCGATGCCGCGGATCTGCGTCAGCTCGGCAATCACATCCTCATCTTCCATTTCCGCCCACTTAGCGACGTGCACGGTGCCGTTGCGGAAGTGATCGGCTAGGTCAAGGATGTACTCGGCCTTGCGCTTGGACAAACCGCAACCCGCCAGCTTCTCCTGACCGGCGCGCAAGAACTGTGCGGGCACCAGCTTGGGGCACACAGCCACGACGCGCTCCCACACCGATTGCGCAGCCTTGACCGAAATCTGCTGACCCACAATCGAGCGTGCGAGGGTGACGAACGGATCGCCGCGCGAAGCCAAATGCGCCGGCCCGCAGGTCGGGATGATCTTGCGCAGGATGCGGTCGCGCTTCATCAAGTCTGCGCAAGCCTCTTGCCAGTATTCCGGCGGGCCCGAGAGCACCACTTCTGCCGGCACAGGCAGCGCCTCGCTGGTGGGAAGCGTTTCCGGCAGCGGCACCTTGCCAGCAGGCGCGCGTTTAGCCGGAGCCTTGGCGACCTTCACCGGCACGCCCTTGGCGGCAACCGTCTTGCTCGCTACGCCGTCTACTTTCTTCGCCACCCCTTTCTTGGCAGCCGGGGCCTTCACCGCCGGCGCTTTCTTGGCGACGGTGCTGCGCACTACGTTGGCTTTCTTGGCCACCGCGTTCATGCGCGTCTCCATTCGGTCACCCCACCCGGTTTGTCTTCCAGAACGATCCCTGCAGCGAGCAGATCGGCACGGATCGCATCGGCACGGGCGAAATCGCGTGCGGCTTTGGCGGCGCGGCGCTCTTCGATACGCGCTTCCACTTCGGCGGCGTCCAAGCCATCGGGCGACACACCGCCCTGCAGGAACGCATGCGGATCGCGGCCCAGCAGGCCCAGCACTCCGGCCAGCGCGGCCAGTTGACTGGCCAGCTCGGGCGAGCGCGTCTTGTTCACCTCGCTCGCCAGCTCAAACAGCACCGACACGGCGACGGGCGTGTTGAAGTCGTCGTTCATCGCTTCCAGGAAGCGCTTGCCGTGCGACTCGCTCCAGTCGGGCTTGGCGCCCGCTGCGGCCGGCACATCCTTGAGCGCCGTGTACAAACGCGTGAGCGCATGGCGCGCGTCGTCGAGGTGCGCGTCGCTGTAATTCAGGTCGCTGCGATAGTGCGAGCGAAGGATGAAGAAACGCACGACCTCTGCGTCGTACAGCTTCAGCACATCGCGGATGGTGAAGAAGTTGCCGAGCGATTTCGACATCTTCTCGTCATTCACCCGGACGAAGCCGTTGTGCATCCACGTGTTGACGAAGGTCTTGCCGGTCGCGCCTTCGGACTGGGCAATTTCGTTCTCGTGATGCGGGAACTGCAGATCGGCGCCACCGCCGTGCAGGTCGAAATGCTCGCCCAGCAACTCGCAGCTCATCGCCGAGCACTCGATATGCCAGCCCGGGCGGCCCTCGCCCCACGGCGACGCCCAGCGCGACTCGGCCGGCTCATCGGCCTTGGCGGATTTCCACAACACGAAGTCGAGGGGATCCTGCTTGGCATCGTTGGCAGCCACACGCTCGCCCGCACGCAGGTCTTCGAGCGACTTGCCCGACAGCTTGCCGTAACCGGGAAACTTGCGGACCGCGTAGTTCACGTCGCCGTCGGTGGCCTGATAGGCGAGACCGTTCGTCTGCAGCCTGCCGATCATGTTCAGCATCTGCGGCACGTATTCGGTGGCGCGGGGCTCGTGGTCGGGGCGCTGCACACCAAGCGCATCGGCGTCTTCGTGCATGGCAGCGATGAAGCGGCCCGTCAGTGCACTCATCGTCTCGCCGTTCTCGACTGCGCGCTTGATGATCTTGTCGTCGATGTCGGTGATGTTGCGCACGTAGGTCACCTCGTAACCTGACGCGCGCAGCCAACGCTGCACCATGTCGAACACCACCATGACCCGCGCATGCCCCACGTGACAGTAGTCGTACACCGTCATCCCGCACACGTACATGCGCACGCGGCCGGGCTCGATGGGGACGAACGTCTGTTTCTCACGCGCGAGCGTGTTGTAGATCTTGAGTGATTCCATGAAGCGGTGTCGGGAGACTCAGCGCGCCGCGCATGCGAGGTACAACGTTGCGGGCGGACTAAATTGGAGGCAATCGGCGCCGGCGAGGCGCCTGCAAAACTAGCGGCATATCTTACCGGAACTGCGCTGACGGGACCGCCTGCCAGTGCCCCTGGCATGCTCCCCGTCAAGAACCTTTCCCGGCGCGCACGGCCGCTGCTGCGCACAAAGACGGTTTGTTAGAATGCGGCGGAGTATAACGGAACCGATTCTCATGAACAGACCGCTGCGTCAGACCGCTGCAACCCTGGCTAGCCTGCTCGCGATGTCCGCGGCACCGGCCTTCGCCCAGACCGCCGGCTTTGCCTTGCCGGCCGACTTGATGCCCAGCACGCAGCAGGCGCCGCAGGTCGCGCGCCAGAAACGCATCGACGATGCGTTGGCCAAGAAGCAATACACCGAGGCACTGGCCGAGCTGGACAAGGACGTCGCTTCTCAGCCGCGTAACGCGCAGGCATGCTTTCAGCGCGGCGTGGCACTTGCCGGCCTAGGCCGCGCTGACGATGCCATCGTCGCCTTCAACCAGATGACGCAGGACTTCCCGGAACTGCCCGAACCCTATATCAACCTGGCCGCGTTGTACGCCGAGCGCGGTGAACTGCTTCGCGCCCGCGACAGCCTCCTCATGGCGAACCGGGTGGCGCCTGAAAATGCATTGGCGCAATCCAACCTTGGCGATGTCTACGTTCGCCTGGCCGCACAGTCGTACCAAAGTGCGCTCAAACTGAACCCCAAGAATGCTGCCGCGCGCGCACGTCTGGATGCCCTGCCCGATCTGCCGGGCGTGCACCCGGCTTCCAAACCCGCCTCGACCACGCTGCCCGCAGCCAGCGGCGTGAGCGCCAAGCCGGCAAAGCGTCAATAAGAAGACGCGGCCCGATCCTGCTTTCCCACCCACAAGCTTTCTCTTCCTGACCATGCTCCGTATTCGCTCCCTCTTTGCCGGGCTCGTGTGTGCACTGGCCGTAACCGCCACCGCAGCCACGGCAGCCACCGCGTCCGCGCCGCGCATCCAGTTCAAGACATCGATGGGTAACTTCACCGTTGAGGTGTATCCGGACAAGGCGCCCAAGACGGTCGCCAACTTCCTGCAGTACGTGAAGGACGGCTTCTACAAGGGCACGATTTTCCACCGCGTGATGGACGGCTTCATGATCCAGGGCGGCGGCTTCACGCCCGACATGAAACAGAAGGACACGCGCCCGCCGGTCGAGATCGAATCGAAGAACGGCCTGAAGAACGACAAGTACACGATCGCCATGGCGCGCACCATGGACCCGAACTCCGCCACCGCGCAGTTCTATGTGAACGTGGTCGACAACAACATGCTGAACTACCCTGGTCAGGACGGTTACGGCTATACCGTCTTCGGCAAGGTCGTCGAGGGCACCGACACCATCGACAAGATCAAGGCGGTGGAAACCACCACCAAGTTCCCGCACCAGAACGTGCCCGTGAAGCCGATCGTGATTGAATCGGCCACCGTCGTCTCCAAGTAACGCATTTTTGCCCCACCCAAGGAATTCACCATGACCCAAGTCAAGCTGCACACCAACCACGGCGACATCACCCTGGCCCTGGACGCTGAGAAGGCACCGAAGTCGGTTGCCAACTTCGTCGCCTATGTGAAGGATGGCCACTACAACGGCACGGTGTTCCACCGCGTCATCAAGGGCTTCATGATCCAGGGCGGCGGCTTCGAGCCGGGCGAGAAGATGAGCCAGAAGCCCACCAAGGCGCCGATCGACAACGAAGCCAACAACGGCCTGAAGAACGAGCGCGGCACCATTGCCATGGCTCGCACCAACGACCCGCACTCGGCCACCGCGCAGTTCTTCATCAACACGGTCGACAACGACTTCCTGAACCACACCTCGCCGACGCCGCAAGGCTGGGGCTACGCTGTGTTCGGCAAGGTGACCGAAGGCATGGATGTCGTCGACAAGATCCGCTCGGTGCGCACGGGCAACCGCGGCTTCCACCAGGACGTGCCGATGGAAGACGTGATCATCGAAAGCGCCGAAGTGATCGAATGATCGACGCAGCGCACGCCTCACAGGCATCCGCGCTGAAAACACCGGTCCGGGTTTCCGGGCCGGTGTTTTTTATTTCGGATCTGCACCTGACGGCCAGCATGCCGGCCACCGCCGCTGTGTTCGAGCGCTTCCTGCGCACGCGCGCCCGCGAGGCACGCACGCTCGTCATCCTGGGTGATTTCTTCGAATACTGGGTCGGCGATGAAGAACTGGCTGATGCGTTTCACCAGCACGTCGCCAACCTGCTCGCTGAACTTGCCGCGGCCGGCACGCGCGTGCTGTTCATGCACGGCAATCGTGACTTCCTGCTCGGCAAGCGTTTCCTGAAGGCTGCGCACGCCGCGCTGCTCCCCGACCCCACCGTGCTCGAAACGGACGATGGCCAGCGCATCGTGCTTGCCCACGGCGACGCCCTCTGCACGCGCGACACGGCCTACATGCGCTTTCGACACTGGACGCGCAAGCGCTGGGTGCAGCGGATATTCCTCACGATGCCGCTGCGGTGGCGGCTGAAAATCGCGCAGAAGATGCGCGCAGAAAGCGAAGCCGGCCGCGCCATGTCCGCCAATGTCGCCGGTGAGCCCCGTGCTGCCGCGATGATGGGCGACGTCGCACCCGAAGCGGTGGATGCGCTGCTCAAGGCATCGGGCACGTCCACGCTGATTCACGGCCACACGCACCGCCCGCAACTGCATCACGAGGCGAGCGGTGAACGCTGGGTTCTTTCCGACTGGGATTTCGACCAGGCACAGCCGCGCGGCAGTTTCCTCAAACTGCGGGACGGCGCGCTCACGGTCGAGCCAGTGACGGCCTGACCTGCCGTCACGCGCTCGCCACTTACTTGAGCATCCGCTTCAGTTGGCTTGCGTCGAAGGGATCATTCGGCGAGTTCTCCAGGTGCGCGCCCAGGCGATCCAACGCAGAAAGAATCGACTCGATGCGCTCCTGCTGAAGCTCGCTGTGGTCGATCAGCCGCTTGAGTGCCAGCGATACCGGATCGTCCGCATCCGGCGTGATGCCGTAGGCGGAAAACTCCTGCTTCAGCGCAGACTGGGCTTCGGTGGCCACATCGCGTTCGATGATGCGCGCCGGAATGCCAACCGCCGTAGCACCCGGCGGCACCGGCTTGAGCACGACCGCATTGGAGCCAACGCGCGCTCCATCCCCGATGACAAAGCCGCCAAGCACCTTGGCGCCCGCGCTCACCACCACGCCCTTGCCGAGCGTCGGATGCCGCTTGGCGCCCTTGTAGAGCGACGTGCCGCCCAGCGTGACGCCCTGGTAGATCGTGCAGTCGTCACCAATTTCGGCGGTCTCGCCAATCACGACGCCCATGCCGTGGTCGATGAACACGCGCCGGCCGACCGTCGCGCCAGGGTGGATCTCGATGCCGGTAAGGAAACGGCCGAGGTGCGAGAACCACCGCCCCAGCCACCGGAAGCCGCCGTGCCAACACGCATGCGCAACCCGATGAACGATGATGGCGTGCAGACCTGGATAGCAGGTCAGCACTTCCCAGCGGCTGCGCGCGGCCGGGTCTCGCTCCATGATGGCGCCGATATCTTCGCGAATGCGTGTGAACATCTTGAGCTGTGTGGATCGTTATATCTATATGCGCGATGCGCTAAGGGCAGTGTAAGGCATTGCCTTACCGCGCTGCGGCAAGGGTTTTAGCCCGACATGCAAGGGATGCCGCCCTGTCTGATCAACAACGGGCGGCTTTCAGGGCGATCAGCGACAGTCGTCGGCAGCGCCGGTGGGCGGCGCGGCAGCTTCGGCGCGGCGGCCGAGCATGCGCTTGGCGATCCCGCGCAGGATGTTGACCTCTTCGGCCTCCAACTGCGTGCGGGCAAACAGACGCCGCAGGCGCGGCATCAGCTTTTTCGGCTGAGCGGGGTCCAGAAAACCGATCTCGACCAGGCCCTGCTCCAGATGTTCGAACATCCCGTCGATCTGCTCAGCCGTGGCCGGTTCGCCAATAAATCCGACGCCTTCCATGCGGGTGTCGCCTGTGCCGGTGCCGGCCAGCAGCGCCATGCGCACTTCGTACGCAATCAACTGCACCGCCTGCGAGAGGTTCAGCGAGGCATACGCCGGATTGGCGGGAATGTGCGTGACGACGTGGCAGCGCTCCACCACCTCGTTGGGCAAACCGAATCGCTCGTTGCCGAAGACAAAGGCGACGGTAGTGTCCGGCGCGGCCAGCAACGCGGCCACTTCTTCCGCTGCATCACGCGGGCCGATGCGGCGCGGCCCGAATTCGCGCGGACGGGCAGTCAGCGCGATGGTGAGCGAGGCACCGGCAAGCGCCTCGCCAATGTCGTCGACCACGCGGGCGCCAGCCAGCACATCATCGGCGCCGCTTGCCATGGCAACGGCATCGGCGTGGCTTTGGGCGTCAGCCTCGCGCGGGCGCACGAGCACGAAGCTGCCGGGCTCGCCAAACCCCATCGTCTTGAGCGCACGTGCTGCGGAGCCGACATTGCCGGGATGGCTGGTCTCGACCAATACGAAACGGCACCGCACGGCACGCTGGCGCAGCGTATCCGGGTCGGCGGGGGTGGTGTTCGGTGTGCTGATTGGCGCAATTCGCGGGGCGCCGGATGCGGGGTTCATATACAATACGGCCACTCTTTTGACGGCGGGCAGGATCGCAAGATTGGCCCGCCGCTCGTTCTTCTACAATTCGTTGTGTTGTTTCGCCTGCGGCCGCTTCCGAAGAACGGCGCGTCAGGCGCGGAGATCCCACATGCATCCGATGCTCAATATCGCCGTCCGGGCTGCTCGCAAGGCCGGCACCGTCATCAACCGCGCGTCCTTCGACGTCGATAGCCTGCGCACCGAGCGCAAACAACACAACGATTTCGTCACCGAAGTCGATCGCGCAGCTGAAGCGGCGATCGTCGAAGTCATCAAGACTGCCTACCCCGATCACGCGATTCTAGCGGAAGAGTCCGGCCAATCCTGGGCCGACGGCGAAACCGCCAGCGAAAACGTCTGGGTGATCGACCCGCTGGACGGCACGACCAACTTCATCCACGGCTTTCCGCAATATGGCGTCTCGATCGCGCTGATGCAGCGTGGCGTCGTCACGCAGGCCGTGGTGTACGACCCGACGCGCGACGAACTCTTCACCGCCTCCAAGGGCGCCGGCGCATTCCTGAACAACCGCCGCATCCGCGTCACGCGCCGCGACAAGCTGGCTGACTGCCTGATCGGCACAGGCTTCCCCTACCGCGACCTGGAAGGCCTGTACGACTACACCCGCCTGTTTGCGACCATGACCGAAAACTGCGCCGGCCTGCGTCGCCCCGGCGCCGCCGCGCTTGACCTCGCATACGTAGCCTGCGGCCGCCTCGACGGTTTCTTCGAGCAAGGCCTGAGCAAGTGGGACATGGCCGCCGGCTCGCTGCTGGTGACGGAATCGGGCGGCCTGGTGGGCAACTACACCGGCGAATCGGGGTATCTCGACCAGGGCGAAATCCTGGCCGGCAACCCGAAGGCCTTTGTGCAGATGATCAAGATCACCTCGCCGTTCTCGCGGTCGAAGGCTGAGGCTTGATTGCTTCAAGCACGTGCTGAAAAGCCCTCGCCCGGTGCGAGGGCTTTTTGTTTGGGCTATCCAGCAATACGCAGCTACCCGGAAACGCGGTTCGCTCAATAAAACACCATATCCCGGCTTCGGCACCGGTTCCGGCAGCGCTCACGTCGCCATGCTGCGATAACGCGAGGGGTATCGCACTGAGGTCGATAGAAGGCAGATTGCAAGGCGCATTGGGAATGCGCCGCGTCCCGCAACAATCCCCCGCAAACCGCACGGGTTTTGCGCGCCGCGCCCCTCATTCACAATAAGCCCGCCATCAACCTCATCGCACGCCATGAAAACCGCCCTCGCCCTGCGCCACGTTCCATTCGAGCACCTTGGCATCCTGCAGCCGCTGCTGGAAGCGCGCGGCTACACGGTGCGCACCGTTGACGTGGGCGTGCAGCCGGTGCCGACCGACGACATGGCGGATGCCGATCTATTGATCGTGCTGGGCGGGCCCATCGGCGCGTATGACGATGCGACGTATCCGTTCGTACGCGATGAAGCAGCCGCCATTGCGCGGCGACTGGCCGCACGCAAGCCGTTGCTCGGCATTTGTCTGGGCGCGCAGTTGATGGCGCGGGCATTAGGGGCGGCGGTCAAGCCGATGGGCGTGAAGGAGATCGGCTTTGCACCCGTCACGCTCACCACCGAAGGTGCCGACTCACCGCTCGCGCCCCTGGCCGACGGCACGCCGGTGCTGCACTGGCATGGCGATCGATATGACCTGCCGCCCGGCGCAAGACGGCTGGCGTTCACGGAAGTTTGTGCAGAACAGGCTTTCGCCATCGGCAACCACGCTCTCGCGCTGCAATTTCATCTGGAGGCCAATCTGGAGGAACTGGAAGCCTGGCTGATCGGGCATGCAGCGGAACTCGGCGCAGCGGGTATCGACCCGCGCACGTTGCGTGCACAGGCGCCTGCGGTAGCGCAACGCCTGACGCAACGAGCACGCGAGGTCTTCGCTGCCTGGCTGGACTGCGTGGAGGCCGCATGAGGCTGCCCGGCCCCATCCGCATTGATTCCCTCCTCGCCGGACGCGTGGTCGACTACACGCGCCCAGGCTCACGCAGCGCCATCGACAAGCGGCCCGTGCGCGACGCAGTGGAGGTCGGTATCAACGGCATCGTGGGCGATGAGCAAGGCGATCTGCGTGTGCACGGCGGCCCTGACAAGGCGATTCATCACTACCCAATCGACCACTACGCGGCCTGGCAAGCGGATATCGGCGCGCAACCCGTGCTCGCACAGCCCAGCGCGTTTGGCGAGAACGTGAGCACCACCGGCATCACCGAAGCGGACATCTGCGTGGGCGACCGTCTGCGTGCGGGCAGTGTGATGCTGGAAGTGTCGCAACTGCGCCAGCCGTGCTGGAAGCTCAACGACCGCTTCAACACGCGCGACATGGCGCGCCGCGTGCAACACACGGGCCGCACGGGCTGGTATTACCGGGTTCTGGAAGGCGGCACGCTGCGCGCCGGCGATACGCTGGAATGGCTCGAGCGCCCGTGGCCGCAATGGCCGCTGTCGCGCGTGCTGGATGTGCTTTACCGCAACATGCTCGACCGTGCAGCGCTGACTGACATGCTGAGGCTGCCGCTCACGCCGTCGTGGCGCAAGCTGGTGGAAGGCCGCCTCGCGCGTGGCGAGGTGGAAAGCTGGGCCAAACGCATCGATGGCCCAGCGCTCGAAGCTTGAGTTCTCGACCGATCAGAACGTTTCCCAATCGGCGTCGGAACCACCGCCGGCCACAGCCAGCGGTTGCTTGCGTGCGGGAGCGGCAGCCGAAACGACTGCGGCAGCAGCGACCGGCGTCGACGCCTGAGTTGCCGTCTTCGCTTCACGCTTGCGCAGCGCGGCACGTGCGGGCTTGGCTGCGCTGACCGGCTTGGCAGTGGCCTTGGCCGCAGGCTTGGCAACCTTCTCCGGCTTCTGCACGGCTACAGCGGCGGTCTCGGCACCATCCAGCCGGAACTGCGACACCACCTGCGTGAGGTTCTGCGCCTGTTCTTCCAGCGACTGCGCGGCAGCGGCCGCCTGTTCGACCAGCGCGGCGTTCTGCTGCGTCACCTGCTCCATTTCCGTCACGGCCTGACCGATCTGCAGGATGCCCTGCGTCTGCTCGGCCGAGGCGGAAGCAATGTCTTCAACGATATTGGCGACGCGGCGCACGGCTTCCACCGTCTCGGAGATGGTCTCGCCAGCTTGCGCCACCTGCGAGTGCCCCGCTTGCACGCGCGACACCGAATCGTCGATCAGCGTCTTGATTTCCTTGGCGGCAGCAGCACTGCGTTGAGCCAGCGCGCGGACCTCGCCGGCCACCACGGCAAAACCGCGGCCCTGCTCGCCGGCGCGGGCGGCTTCCACGGCCGCATTCAGGGCGAGGATGTTGGTCTGGAAGGCAATGCCGTCAATCACGCCAATGATGTCGGCCATCTTGCGCGAGCCGGCGCTGATGTCGTCCATCGTCGCCACCACGCCGCGCACCACCTCGCCGCCACGCGAAGCCAGGTCTGCGGCATTCGACGCCAGCGCGCTGGCCTGGCGGGCGTTCTCGGAGTTGTTGGTGACGGTGGAGGTCATCTGCTCCATGCTGGCAGCCGTCTTCTCCAGCGAGGCCGATTGCTGCTCGGTACGCGAAGACAGATCGAGGTTGCCGCTGGCGATTTCGTGCGCGCCGGTGTTGACCGAGTCCGAGCTGTTGCGCACCTGGCGCACGGTGTTCACCAGGCTCTCACGCATGCGGCCCACGGCAGCCAGCAGGCGGCCGAGTTCATTGCGGCCACCCGTTTTGACGTGCGCGGCCAAATCGCCCTCGGCCACGCGGCTGAGCACGGCTACGGCTTCGTTAAGCGGGGTGATCACAAAGGCCTTGAGACCGTAGAACACCGCCACGATCAACGCGAGTGCCATGGCAATGCCGAGCGCCACGAACTTCAGGATCGTTTCGTAACGCGCACGGCCATCGTCTGCCTCGTCCTTGGCCAGCTTCTTGACGAGCTGTTGGAAGTTCTCGATCTGCACCGACCACGCGGCGCCGGTATCGGTCACGTCCTTGTAGTTAATCGGAGCATAGGCTGCTGCATCACCTGCGCGCAACGCCGCCAGGGCGCGCTGCACGGCTTCGATGTGCGTCTGCGCGGCCTGGACGATTGCTTGGCGCAGCGACTCGTCGACACCTTGGATACGTGGCGCATTCTTGAATGCTTCCACCTGCTCGATTGCCTTCTTCAGGCCTTTCTCGGAACTGGCAAGCGCTGCCGTCCTGGCGGCCTCGTCCATGTTTTCACGCAGGACGCTGTACAAACGTGACATGCCGGTGCGTGCGCGCTGCATGTCCTTGTACGCGTCGTTCAGCAGCATGCTGCGGTCGGAAATCTCGTGCACGCGCTCGGTCGCGGCGTTGGTGGTACGCAGCGCCAGCACACCCACCGCAGCTCCGACCACAATCATCAGTGCAAAGGTGATCAGAATCGCCAGCAGGCCAGCGCGCACGCTGGTGTTCTTCAAAACGCGGTCCATCTTGTCTCCGGGATCTTGGGTCAGAACGTTTCCCAGTCGGCGTCGTCTCCGGCGGCGACAAGAGGCTTCGCCTTGGTCAGGCTCGCGGGTATCGCTGCCGGTGCAGCCGGGCTCTTTTCGGTTCGCTCGACCGGTTTGGCAGCAGCCTTTCGCAACACAGGCGGCTTGCGCGACGTCAGCTTGGGCTTGGCGGCTTCGGTGCTCGGCTTGGCGGCACCGCGGCGCGGCGCTTCTTCTTTGGGCGCCGCCGGAGCGGCAGCTGCGACGGGCTTGACCGGCGCAACCACCGGTTCCACCCTGGCCACCATGGCGGGGGCACGCAGCGCGTGCGCATCCAAGCGGAATTGCGCCACCACCTGGGTCAGGCTCACCGCCTGCTCTTCCAGGGATTGCGCTGCGGCAGCCGCTTCCTCCACCAGCGCAGCGTTCTGCTGCGTGGCGTCGTCAAGCTGCGTGACGGCGTGGCTCACTTCTTCAATGCCCGAGCGCTGCTCCTGGCTGGCCGATGAAATCTCGCCAACGATGTCGGTCACGCGCTTCACGCTCGCCACGATCTCGCGCATGGTCGTGCCGGCTTCTTCCACCAGCGCGCTGCCTGCATCCACATTGACAACGGAATCGTCGATCAGCGCCTTGATCTCCTTGGCAGCAGCGGCGCTGCGCTGCGCAAGGCTGCGCACCTCACCGGCCACCACGGCAAAACCACGGCCCTGTTCCCCAGCACGTGCGGCTTCCACTGCCGCATTCAGCGCAAGGATGTTGGTCTGGAACGCAATACCGTCGATCACGCCGATGATGTCGACGATCTTGCGGGACGACGCGTTGATCGAGCCCATGGTTTCCACCACGCGCGTCACAACGTCGCCGCCGCGCACGGCCACATCCGAGGCGGACGCGGCCAACTGGTTGGCCTGCTGGGCGTTGTCGGCGTTCTGCTGCACGGTCGACATCAGCTGCTCCATGGCCGAAGCCGTTTCTTCGAGCGAGCTGGCCTGCTGTTCGGTGCGCGACGAGAGGTCGAGGTTGCCGCTGGCGATTTCGCGCGTGGCGGTGCCGATGGTTTCCGACGCGCCCTTGATGCGGCCGATGGTGTCCACCAGCGCCCCGCGCATGCGGCTCATCGCGTAGAGCAGGCTGTCGTTGTCGTCAGCACGGGTGGCAATCTCCACCGTCAGGTCGCCGCCGGCAATGCGGTTGGCAACGTCAGCCGCGTAGGCGGGGTCGCCGCCCAGCGTGCGCTGCAGGCTGCGGTTCGCAACGCTGCCCAGCAGCACCAGCAAGCCGCCCACCAGCAGAAGCAGGCCGCCGGTCTGGTAAAGCGACGTCATGAATGCAGCGTTGATGTCGTCCATGTAGACGCCGGTCGAGAAGACCCAGTCCCACGGCTCATAGCGCATCGCGAAAGCCGTCTTGGGCACCGGATCCGTGCCGCCGACTTTCGGCCACACATAGCTGGTGAATCCGCCCTTCGGATCTTTGGCCGCATTCGACAAGCCAACGTAGACGGCATTGCCCTGCGCATCCTTGAAGCCGGATTGGTCCTTGCCGATGAACTCGGGCTTGATCGGGTGCATCACCACCACGTTGTTGGAACTGGTGATGGTGAAGTAGCCGTCCTTGTCGTAGCGCAGCGCCTTGAAACGGTCGAGCGCCTGCTTTTGCGCGGCGTCTTTGCTCAACGTGCCGTTCTTGGTCAGGTCGTCGTACTGCTTGACCAGGTTCATCGCCATGGTCGTCACGCTGACGAGGTTGTTCTTGCGCTCCTCCATGCGGATCTCGCGCGCCTGATACGCGTTGAATACCGAGATCAACGTCAGCGCGACAAGGCTGATGACCAACGGCAGCCAAAGCTTTTGGCGAAAGCTGAGCTTGCTCATTCCAGAGTCTCCGGAAGCGGAACCGCAAGGCGCCATTTGCGCAAATGCGTTCCCACTATGGTTTTAGGGGTCCGAATGGTCTATCGGCAGGCCGGCCGCCAACCTTGAGGGGACGACCCCGGGCAATGGCCGGCCGCGCTCCCTTTGCGCCCATCCACCGCACCCCGCGCCGCACGCGATCTTTGCAGATGAATCCATATTGGGCAGAATTCTGTTGATCCAGAATTGATAATCGACGATGAAAACCACGCTCGAAGAACTGCTTGCCTTCCGCACCGTCGTCGATACGGGCTCCGTCACGGCGGCGGCTGAGCAGCTGGGCCAGACGGTGTCGGGCGTGAGCCGCGCGTTGCGCCGCCTGGAAGAAAAGCTGGACACCAACCTGCTCTCGCGCACCACGCGGCGGCTGTCGCTCACCGACGAGGGCGCGACGTTTCTGGCGCAGGCGCGCAGGATCCTCGCCGCCGTCGACGAGGCCGAGGAGCAGATCGCCCTGCGCCGCCAGCAGCCTGCCGGCCGCCTGCGTGTCAACGCTGCCATGCCGTTCATGCTGCATGTGGTGGCGCCGCTGGTGCCGGACTTCCGCGCACGGTATCCGCAGATCGAGCTGGAGCTGAACACCAACGACCTGATCATCGATTTGCTGGAAGAAGACACCGACGTGGCAATCCGCATCGGCACGCTGCGCGATTCCACCCTGCGTGCGCGCCTGCTTGGCACGCGGCGGCTGCGCGTGCTGGCGAGCCCTGCCTATCTGAAAACGCACGGGCGGCCCCGCCACGTGGATGACCTGCAGAAGCACGCCCTGCTCGGTTTCGTGCAGCCGGAATCGCTAAACCAATGGCCCCTGCGCGGCCCGTACGGCGATCGCCTGCGCATCGAGCCCACGCTCAAGGCCTCCAGCGGAGAAACCCTGCGCCAGCTTGCACTGCAAGGCGCCGGCATCGTCTGTCTGGCGGATTTCATAACCGTGGAAGACCGGCGCACAGGCGACCTTGTGCAGGTGCTGTCGGACGCCACGGTGGAGGTGCTGCAACCGATTCACGCGGTGTACTACCGCAACACGCAGTTGGCTTCGCGGATCGCGTGCTTTCTCGATTTTCTCGAAGCCCGGCTCGCCGACGATAAGCAGTGAAGCAGCATCGCTGGTATGCAACAATTGCGCGATTCAACACCTTCCGCGCGCGGCCTGATCGGATCACATCGGGCGGCGCGCTGCGCTTTGAGCACTCATGGCTGAACACTCCGCTCCGGTTCTGGAGATCGACCCGAAATACGGCCCGTTCGACAAGCACACCCCGATGATGCAGCAATATTTGAGGCTGAAATCGGGGCATCCGGACACGCTTGTCTTCTACCGCATGGGCGACTTTTACGAACTCTTCTTTGAAGACGCCGAAAAAGCCTCGCGCCTGCTCGACATCACGCTCACCGCACGCGGCAGTTCCAACGGGCATCCGATCCGTATGGCGGGCATCCCGTTCCACGCTGCGGAGCAATACCTCGCTAAGCTGGTCAAGCTGGGCGAATCCGTCGCCATCTGCGAGCAGATCGGAGACCCGGCGGCGACCAAGGGACCGGTCGAGCGCAAGGTCGTGCGCGTCGTCACGCCCGGCACGTTGACGGACGCCGCGCTGCTCTCCGACAAGGTCAACAACCATCTGCTGGCCATCGCGCACGTGCCTGGCAAACGCGGCGCGGCGCCGCTGATGGGCTTGGCGTGGCTCAACCTCGTCGGCGGCGAATTGCGTGTGATGGAATGCAGCCCCGATCAGCTTGACCGTGAACTCGAACGCATCCGCCCCGCCGAAGTGCTGGCCGACGATGCAACGCTCAACACCCTCCAGGTGGATGTTGCCCGCACGCGCCTGCCCGATTGGCACTTCGACGTGGAAGCCGGCACCCGCCGCCTGCGCGAGCAACTCGGCGTCGCGAGCCTCGTCGCCTTTGGCGCGGAAACGCTGACGGCCGCATTGGCCGCTGCCGGTGCGCTGCTGAACTACGCAGCGGCCACGCAAGGCCAATCCCTGCGCCACGTGATCGGCCTGACCGTCGAACATGAAAGCGAATTCATCGGCCTGGACACCGCCACACGCCGCAATCTGGAGCTGACCGAGACGCTGCGTGGGCAGGAATCGCCGACGCTGTTTTCGCTGCTGGACACCTGCGCGACCAGCATGGGCAGCCGCCTGCTGCGCCACTGGCTGCATCATCCGCTTCGGGATCGCGCGGTGCCCCAAGCGCGGCAGCAGGCCATTGAGGTGCTGCTCGGCAGCGATTGGCAAACGTTGCGTGCGACCCTGCGCACGCTGTCGGATGTGGAGCGCATTACCGGGCGACTGGCGCTGCTGTCGGCACGCCCGCGCGATCTGTCGTCGTTGCGTGACACACTGGCGCGCCTGCCGGAGATTCGCGAAGAACTGCCGCAAAGCGATGCGGCACCGCTGCTAGCCGAGCTGTATGCCGCGCTCACCCTGCCCGAAGACGCGCACGCCCTGCTCCAGAGCGCCGTGATGGCAGAGCCGGCAGCGATGGTGCGCGACGGCGGCGTCATCGCCCGCGGTTACGATGCCGACCTCGACGAGCTACGCGACATCTCGGAAAACTGCGGCCAGTTCCTCGTCGATCTGGAGGCCCGCGAACGCGAGCGCACCGGCATCGCCAATCTGCGCGTCGAATACAACCGCGTGCATGGCTTCTACATCGAAGTCACCAACGGCCAGGCCGCCAAGGTACCGGACGATTACCGCCGCCGCCAGACGCTGAAGAACGCCGAGCGTTACATCACGCCCGAGTTGAAAGCGTTCGAAGACAAGGCGTTGTCGGCGCAGGACCGTGCCCTGTCGCGCGAAAAGCTCCTCTACGAAGAGCTGCTCCAGAAACTGTTGCCGCACCTGGCCGAATTCAAACGTATCGCCGCCGCGCTGGCACAGGCCGATGTGCTCGCGACGCTGGCCGAGCGTGCGCATGCGCTGTCGTGGTCGCGCCCCACGCTGACGGACGCACCCGGTATTGAGCTGACGCGCGCACGCCATCCGGTGGTCGAACAACAAGTCGAACAGTTCGTCGCCAACGACTGCATGCTGCAGGAGGCGCGCAAGCTGCTGCTGATCACGGGCCCAAACATGGGCGGTAAATCGACCTTCATGCGGCAAACCGCGCTCGTCGTGCTGCTCGCTTACGTGGGCGCATTTGTGCCGGCGGAGGTCGCAGTCATCGGCCCAATCGACCGTATCTTCACGCGCATCGGCGCGGCCGACGATCTGGCGGGTGGCCGATCCACCTTCATGGTTGAGATGACGGAAGCGGCTGCCATCCTGCACCGCGCCACACCCAACAGCCTGGTGCTGATGGACGAGATCGGCCGCGGAACGAGCACGTTCGACGGGCTGGCGCTTGCCTGGGCGATTGCGCGTCACTTGCTATCGCACAACCGCAGCCACACGCTGTTCGCCACGCACTATTTCGAACTGACGCAACTGACGCAGGAGTTCGCTCAGGCTGCGAACGTGCACCTCTCCGCCGTCGAGCATGGTGATGGCATTGTTTTCCTGCATGCCGTGCAGGAGGGTCCGGCCAGCCAGAGTTACGGCCTGCAGGTCGCGCAGCTGGCGGGCGTGCCGCAGCCGGTCATTCGCGCCGCGCGCAAGCGGCTCGCGTGGCTGGAGCAGCATTCCGCCGACACCGGCGCCACGCCTCAGTTGGACCTCTTCGCCCTCGCCACCGATACGCCCATCGACGACGAAGGCGACGCCGACGCCGAAACACCCGACAGCGCGCTTGCGGATGCGCTTGCCGGGATCGATCCCGACGATATGACGCCGCGGGAAGCGCTTGATGCGTTGTACCGCCTCAAGGCATTGGCGAGCCCGGCCGCCTGATTCCGATGACCCGGCTCGGCGCAGTTTCCCGCACGTTTCAATGCATCGCCATGGCGTTGGCGATGCTGATGCCGGTGGCTGTACCAGCTGCACCCAAGGGCACGAATTCTGCAACTGACGCGCCGGGCGCCTTCACCTTTACGGTGATCGGCAACGTGCCGGACCGCGCCGAGGATGTCGCCCCCGTGCGCGCACTGCTGGACGCCATCGACGCCGAACACCCCGCCTTCGTCGTCCATCTGGGCAACCTCAAGGGCCGCGATGAAGCGTGTTCCGACACGCTGCTCGAAGCGCGCCATGACCTGCTCGACAGCCTGATCGCGCCCGTCATCTACATCCCGGGCGACCACGACTGGAGCGACTGCCAGCGCCCCGCCGCAGGCAGTTTCGACCCGGTGGAGCGCCTGCTGCGCCTGCGCGAGCTGTTCTACCCAGACGACAGCACGCTCGGCCAGCGCACCATGACGGTCATGCGCCAGTCGGATCAGGCCAAGTTCCGCAGCTACCGCGAAAACACGCGCTGGACGATGAACGACGTGCTGTTCGTCACCCTCAACGTGCCCGGCGACAACAACAATTACAAAACCGCGGGCGGGCGCAACGGCGAATACGAAGACCGCCTTGAAGCCAATCGCCAGTGGCTAGCCCGGGCTTTTGCCGTCGCGCGTCAGCGCAAGATGGCCGGCGTAGTCGTCATGATGCAGGCCGATCCACTCTTTGAAGATGGTTGGGAACGGCGCCGCGCGCCCAATCTGTTCGACGGCTTGCTACGTCGCCGCTCGCATGACGGCTACCTTGCACTCAAGCGCCAGATGCGATCGCTCACACGCGACTACGACGGTGCCGTTCTGCTCATCCACGGTGCCAGCCAGACGTTCATGCTCGACCGCCCGCTCAAGGACGAAGACGGCCGCCCGGACGCGCACGTCATGCGCGCACGCACCTATGGTTCGCCGGTGCTCGATCGCTGGCTTGACGTGTCCGTCACGCCCGGCCGCACGCCACTGTTCCATATACGCAGCCGCCGCCTCGACAACACGCCCGCCCCCGCGCCGGAAATCGCGCCGGCGCCGGCGCAATAAAAAACGGGAGCCGAAGCTCCCGTTCTCGTATCTCGATAAACCGCCGATCAGTGCAGCGTGTGCGGCTTGTCGTCGTCTTCGTCCTCGTCCACTACTTCAAGGCCGTGTTCACCGTGCACGTGGCCGTGCTCGATCTCTTCAGCCGTGGCTTCCCGCACTTCAGTCACCTTCAACTCGAAGCGCAGCGCCATGCCGGCGAGCGGGTGATTGCCGTCCAGCACAACCTTGTCTTCCGCCACGTCGGTGACTGTATAGACGATGGCATCTTCCTCGTCGCCATCTTCGGGCACGCCCTCGAACTGCATGCCAACTTCGAGCGGTTCCGGAAAGCGGTCACGCGGCTCGATCTTGATCAGCTCTTGATCGTAGTCACCGAAAGCATCGTCCGGTTCGAGCTGCAGCTTGGTCTCGAAGCCTTGTTCCTGGCCGTCCAGCGCTTCCTCGATCTTAGGGAACGTGCCATCATAGCCGCCGTGCAAATACACCATCGGCTCATCGGATTCCTCGATGACGTTGCCCTGCGCGTCGGACAGTTTGTAAGCCACCGACACTACCGTATTCTTCGCGATTTTCAATTGCGCACTCCATGAACGAAGTCTCATTATACGCTGCCGATGGCGGCGTCCAACCTGCTCTCCCAGCGGGGCATCCGGCGCAACTCCTCGGCGGGCTGTCACCGCGCGAATTCATGCGCACGCACTGGCAGAAAAAGCCGCTGCTGATCCGGCAGGCACTCTCCTCCGAAGAGATGCGTGCGCTGCACTTTCCGCTCTCGCCCGAACGTGTACTTGCCCTAGCTGCGCGCCCCGATGTCGAGTCCCGCTTGATCGCGCAATCGCGCGGGCGCTGGTCGTTCAATCACGGCCCCTTCGACGAACGCCCGCTGCCCTCGCGCAAGACACGCAACTGGTCGGTGCTTGTGCAGGGCGCGAATCTCGTCGAGCCGGCAGTCGAGGCGCTCATGCAGCGTTTCCGATTCATTCCGGATGCGAGGCTCGACGACGTGATGATCAGCTTCGCGACCGACGGCGGCGGCGTCGGCCCGCACTTCGATTCGTACGATGTGTTCCTGCTGCAGGCCCACGGCAGGCGCCGCTGGCGCATCTCAGCCCAGGACGATCTCACGCTCGTCCCCGATCTGCCGCTCAAGATCCTCGCCAACTTCCAGCCCGAAGAGGAATTCGTACTAGAGCCCGGCGACATGCTGTATCTGCCGCCGCACTACGCACATGACGGCGTGGCCGAAGGCGACTGCATGACGTATTCGATCGGCTTCCGCTCACCGTCGTACCGCGAACTGGCCGGCCACTTCCTGGGCTTCCTGTCGCAAACGCTGGAAGACGACCCCAACTTTGACGGCCGCTACGCCGATCCCGAACAGAAGCCCACCACCCACCCCGGCGAACTGCCGGCCGCCATGGTCAAGGCCCTTGTCCAGAAGCTCAACGCGTTGCGCTGGACGCCTGAACTCGTCGGTGAATTCCTCGGCGCGTACCTTTCCGAACCCAAGGATCACGTCGACTTCGTCACGCAGCCCCGCTTGCCGCTCGCACGCTTCACGGCCCGGGCGCGCAAGGAAGGCATCGTCCTCGATGCGCGAACGCAGGCGTTGTATGACGCGCAACGCTTCTGGATCAACGGCGATACGTTTGAACCATCGGGAACGCTGCTTGCGTGGCTCTCCGCGTTGGCGGACGCACGTCGTGCGAGCGCTGCATCCGTGGATGCGGCGGCCGGCTTGCCAGATCTGATGGATACGCTGCACGCTTGGTACGAAGAAGGCTGGCTCAGGCTGGCTGGACCCGCGCAACGATGATTCCGCATTGAAACAGATCGTTACAAAAGCGTCTGAATCGCACGTGCGTCAGCCCCGACTCAGCTACACACAGTAGGTAAAGGCCGCTATAATCCGACGCTAGCTTGCAAGCCGAGCAGTCCTCGTGCGGCTTGGCTGCCAGCATAGAAGAAGGTGTAGTACCTGAGCGATAATTACCGGTAATTATTCATCGCGCTTTCTGTTGTCCGCTTTCCATAATTCAGTTTAAGGATCGAAAAAATGAAAAAGTCTCTCCTGATCGCCTCGCTGATGGCTGCTGTGGCTCTGGCTGCTTGCGGTAAGAAGGAAGAAGCCGCTGCTCCGGCCGCCGCTCCGGAAGCTTCGGCTCCCGCCGCTGCTGCTCCGGCTGCCCCGGCTGCTTCGGACGCCGCTGCTGCCCCGGCTGCTTCGGACGCCGCTGCTGCTCCGGCTGCTTCGGATGCTGCTGCTTCGGCCCCGGCTGCCAAGCAATAATCGCGTTTCTCGCGAGACAAAAAAGCCGACCTTCAGGTCGGCTTTTTTTATGGGCGCCCATCTAGCGTTGGAACTCCGAGCAGCAACTACGCGACCCATCCGCCATTCAAAGTTGTTTCTGAATCTTACAAGCCGCGTCGATCGGACCAGCCGCCCTCAAACGGTGCACCAAAGCAGGCCCTCTTCCTGATCCGCAATCGGCACGTCTTCAGTGCGAGCCCCCAGCGGCACGGCAATCGCCTCAGCAGCCAATAGCGGCGTGTTGTTCTGCTTGGACAGATGCGCAGCAACGACCGTATGCAACGCGTCGTGGCGAACGCGCGTAAGGATCGCGGCTGCAATGTCATTGGCCAAATGGCCGAAATCTCCACCGATACGCCGTTTCAATGACCAC
This sequence comes from Ralstonia sp. OTU4908, assembly GCF_038440115.1. Taxonomy (NCBI): domain Bacteria; kingdom Pseudomonadati; phylum Pseudomonadota; class Betaproteobacteria; order Burkholderiales; family Burkholderiaceae; genus Ralstonia; species Ralstonia sp. OTU4908. Next base: position 149,337 of record NZ_JASATD010000002.1, read on the forward strand.
GGATAGGCTGAATTGGCCAGCATCTCGCGGTCATGATTGCATTCGAGCACGAGGGCGTGCATGCCTGCCAGATGGGCGCACAGGTATTCCGTCAACATGCCGGCATCGGTCAGCACACCCAGGCGCCGCGCACCGTCGTTGAAAACGAACTGCAGTGGCTCGCGCGCGTCGTGCGGCACGGTGTACGGCAGGATCTGCAGATCGCCGACACAGAACATATCGTCGGCGCGGCAGAAACGCACGGCTGCACGGTCGGCGCCGCGCAGGTTTTCCGTGGCGCGATACGTACCGTGGCTGGTCCAGACGGGGATATCGAATTTGGCGGCAACCGCATAGGCGCTGCCAACGTGATCGCTATGCTCGTGCGTGACGAGGATGGCGTTGAGGGATTCGGGCGTACAGCCCAGGCGTTCGAGCCGTCGCACGGTCTCGCGGATACCGAATCCGCAATCCAGCAGGATGCGCGTGCACGTCGCGCCGCTCGCGGATTCCACGAGCAGCCCATTGCCTTCACTGCCACTGCCAAGGCTGGCGAATCTCAGTGTCATCGCCCACCCAGGCAGCCGTACTGCATAACGTCGATTACCGCAGTTGCTCGTCGAGCAGCGACAGGATGCGCTTGCCGATGTCACCGGTCTGCGCGGAGCCGTCGTCGTTCTGCACCAGCACCGTCGACGACGTGCCGGCATCCTTCACCACCACGCGGTAACGCTTGGCGCGCTTGAGGTCTTCGATCTTCGTGCCCGAGAACAGGCGCGAGAAGAAGCCCGGTGCATTCGCTTCGGCACGCGTATCAGCGTAGCGAACGAAATACACGCCTTGCGAACGATCGCGATCATCCACGGTAAAGTTCACGCGATCCAGCGCCAGGCCCACGGTACGCCATGCACGATCAAAGGGCTCCGGCACCTGCAGGATCGGTTGGCCATTCGACTGCGTGAGCAACGACGGGCCGGTACGCGGAGCCGGTTCAGCCTTCGTGCCGTCTTGCACCGGGTGCGCTGCCTGCGTTTGCGCGAGCTTCTGCTGTGCGGCTTCCTTGCTGGCGCCCAGACGCTGCATCAGGCGCGACAGGAATTCGGCTTCGAGTTCCGGATCGGCCGGACGCGGCGTCCACACGGTCTGGTCCTTTGACGAACCGACCAGTTGTTCCTGCGCGCCGCGGTGCGAGATGTAGACTTCGACCGTGCCGTTCGGACCCTTCTCGATGCGGGTGCGGAACTTGTCACGCTCAGACGTCGAGTACAAGCCATCGAACACCTTGCCGACGGTGCGGCGGATGATGTCCTGCGGAATCTTCGCGCGATTCTCGGCCCAGTCGGTTTCCATGATGCCGGTCTCGGGCGAGTCGATCACCAGCAGGAAGCCCAGCTCTTGCCAGAAGGTGCGCAATTGCGGCCACAGGGCATCCGGCGTGGTCTTCACAACCAGCCAGCGCTGATTGCCATCGCGCTCGATACGCATGTCGGACACGGCGGGCAGCACGTTCTCGGTGCCCGAGCCCGGCGTCGTGACCTTGGGCGCCGTCGACGTGTAGGCCGACAGCGTGGTCGTGCCCGTGTCCGGTGCGGCATAGCGGCGATCCGCCTGGATGCCGGTCAGGTCGGGCGGGACCTCAAGCGTCGGGCCCTTCTTGGCCTGCGATTTGTAATCGATGCGGTCCGGCTGCATCACCTCATTGACGGTATCGCAACCGGAAATCAGGGCAACCGACAACGCGGCCAGCAACAGTTGAGCGGACGTCGCCATAGCCCCGCGACGGGTTTGGTGCAGTTTCATTGACTTGCGATCCTTCAGATGAGAACGATGGCTTAAGGGCCTGAGAAGCGCCTTGAAACAATCAGGAGAGCAGCCCGGCATCCTTCAGGGATGCGCGCACAACCTCGTGATACTGGGGTGCCAGCGGCGTCAACGGCAGGCGGATGCCGCCTTCCATCTTGCCCATGGCCTGGAGAGCCCACTTGACGGGAATCGGATTCGACTCGACGAACAGATTCTTGTGCACCGACAGCAGTTGCATGTGGATGCGGCGAGCCGTTTCCACGTCGCCGCGCATGGCTGCTGCGCACAGTTCGTGCATGGCGCGCGGCGCAACGTTGGCCGTCACGGAGATATTGCCGTGCCCACCCAGCAGCATCAGCGCGATGGCGGTCGGGTCATCCCCGCTGTAAATCTTGAACGAGCCCGGCGCGCCCTTGATGAGTTGCGCAGCGCGGTCAATGTTGCCCGTGGCTTCCTTCACGCCGATGATGCCCGGCACTTCAGCCAGACGCAGCATGGTTTCGACCGTCATATCGGCCACGGTGCGGCCCGGCACGTTGTACAAAATAACCGGCAGATCCACCGACTCGGCCACCTTGCGGAAGTGCAGATACATGCCTTCCTGCGTCGGCTTGTTGTAGTACGGCACGACCTGAAGCGAAGCGTCAGCGCCCACTTGCTTGGCATACGCCGTGAGCTCGATCGCCTCGGTGGTGGAGTTGCCGCCCGTGCCGGCGATGATGGGAACGCGCTTGTTAGCTTGCTCGACCGCCACCCTGATCAGTTCACGGTGCTCTTCCACCGACACGGTGGGCGATTCGCCACTCGTTCCGACGATCACGATGCCGTCGGTGCCTTCGGCGATGTGCCAGTCGATGAGCTTGCGCAGGGACGGGAAATCAAGGCTGCCGTCCTCGTGCATGGGCGTGACGATGGCGACGAGACTGCCGGAAATCTGGATCATGGTTTCGAAAGCAGACAAAAGCGTGAACGTAAACAGTCGGATTGTACCGGATCGTCAGAACGGATTCGCCACATCTGAGACCCGCCAAGAGACGGGTAAGCCGCCGTCCTCAGCAACTTCAAAGTGCGTAGCGCGGCGCAACCGCCCCTGAGGGCTCGCGAACCGCGCAAATCCGCTGCAAGTAAGCGTCTCGGGGCGATGCGAGAAAACCGTCTTCGTAGCCGATCACCCGCATCTGGCCTCGCACGGCATCGAGCAGTTCGCCTGGTGTCAGCAGGAATGCCGAGTTCGACGGCTTCCCTACGGTTTCGTTTCCGTCGGCGAAAGTTTCGTAGATCAGCCGGCCGCCCGGCGCGACGGCCGCCAGCAAGTGCGGCCAAAGCGGTCGGTGCAGATAGTTCGTGACGACAACGGCATCGAAAGTGGCGCCGGCAGGCAACGGCCAGGGGCCGCCTTCGATGTCAGCGACGATGGTTTCGGCGATGCCGGCGAGGCCCGACAGCGCGGCCGCATCGCGGTCGATGCCAGTCAGGCGTAGACCGCGTGCGGCCAGCCAGCGCACGTGGCGTCCACTGCCGCAAGCCACGTCCAGCACGGAGGCGCCAGCCGGCAGTCCAGCAGCCCAACGCACCACCCACGGCGAGGGCGCAGCGAACGTGTGTGAATCAGACGCGACAGCAGACATCAACAGCCCATCAGCTGTACGACAGACCCATCGCCTCGCGCACCTCGCGCATGGTCTCCTGCGTAACCTTGCGGGCGTTGTCGCAGCCATCGGCAATGATGGCGCGCAGCAGTGACGGATCGTCGATGTATTTCTGGGCGCGCTCAAGCATCGGCTGCTGCTCCCGCAGGATGCCCTCGATCACGGGCTGCTTGCACTCCAGGCAGCCAATGCCGGCGCTGCGACAACCCTTTTGCACCCACTCTTTCGTGTCGGCATCAGAGTAGACCTGATGCAACTGCCAGACCGGACACTTGTCCGGGTCGCCCGGATCGGTGCGGCGCACGCGAGCCGGATCGGTCGGCATGGTGCGAACCTTTTTCTCGACGGTTTCCTTTTCCTCGCGCATGCGGATCGTGTTGCCGTACGACTTGGACATCTTCTGGCCGTCGAGACCCGGCATGCGCGAAGCCTCGGTCAGCAGCACCTGCGGCTCGGGCAGGATGATCTTGCGGGCGCCTTCCAGATAGCCGAACAGGCGTTCGCGGTCGCCCATGGACAGGCTCTGCGATTCGGCCAGCAGTGCGCGGGCCTGCTCCAGGGCCTCGTCTTCACCGCGCTCCTGGTAGGCTGTGCGCAGTTCCAAATACAGCTTGGCGCGCTTGCCGCCCAGTTTCTTTGCCGCCTCCAGCGCCTTCTCTTCGAAGCCCGGTTCACGGCCATAGAGGTAATTGAACCGGCGGGCGACTTCGCGTGTCATCTCGACGTGCGGCACCTGGTCTTCGCCCACCGGCACGAAGCCAGCGCGGTAGATCAGGATGTCAGCGGCTTGCAACAGCGGATAGCCGAGGAAGCCGTAGGTGGAGAGGTCCTTCTCCTTCAGCTTTTCGATCTGGTCCTTGTAGGTCGGCACACGTTCGAGCCAGCCGAGCGGCGTGCCCATCGAGAGCAGCAGGAACAGCTCCGCGTGCTCGGGCACACGGCTCTGGATGAACAGTGTGGACTGCGTCGGATCGACACCCGCAGCGAGCCAGTCGATCAGCATTTCCCACACCGATTCCTCGATCACCTCGGGCGACTCGTAGTGCGTGGTCAGCGCATGCCAGTCGGCGACGAAGAAGAAGCACGGATACTCGGCTTGCAGCCGGACCCAGTTTTTCAGGACGCCGTGGTAATGCCCCAGGTGCAGCGCACCGGTCGGACGCATGCCAGAGAGAACGCGGTCAGGAAACATGTGGGAAATGGAGTTGAAGACTCAGGAAAACAGCATCTGCAGCGGACTCAGAATCCACTGCAGCAGTTGAAACAGCAGCGCCATGATCGGGCGCATCCAGACGTTGGTGATGACGTTGGAAATAATCAACGCCATCACGATAAAGAAGCCGAACGGTTCGATGCGCGACAGGCCGAGCGCCATCCGGGGTGGCAGGAGTGCTGCCAGCACGCGCCCGCCATCGAGCGGCGGCAGCGGAAACATGTTGAACGCCGCCATCACCATATTGACCAGAATGCCCGCGCGCGCCATGCCGATCAGGAACGGCTCGTTCACGCCGCCCACCGCGAACACCACCGCCAGCACGCCCCAGAAGATCGCCTGGCCAAAGTTGGTAACGGGCCCCGCCAGCGCCACCCACATGCCATGCCAGCGCGGGTCCCGCAGACGGTCGAAGCGCACCGGCACCGGCTTGGCATAGCCAAACACGAAGGCACCATGGGTTGCAAAATACAGCAGCAACGGCATCGCAATCGTGCCGATAGGATCGATGTGGCGCAGGGGATTGATGCTGATGCGGCCCATGACATAGGCTGTATCGTCGCCGAAATGCTTGGCGACGTAACCGTGCGCCGCCTCATGCAGCGTGATGGCAAACAGGACGGGAATCGCGTAAACCGCGATGTTCTGGATCAGTGTGGGGTCCATAGGCGCGCTATTGTAGCAAGCGCGCGCCGCAGCACGACGCCACCGAAGCAAGCGCCAAGGGCTGGCCTACAGGCCCACGCGAGCCGGATCACCCCGGCCTTGGCGCACAAGCTCGGGCTCGCCGCCTGTCAGGTCGATGACGGTGGTGGGTTCGGCCGGGGCCGGGCCACCGTCGATGACGAGTTCAAGCTGCTTTTCAAGCCGATCCCGAATGGTCTCGGCCTCGTTGAGCGGTTCGTCATCGCCGGGCAGTTGCAGCGTGGCGGAGAGCAGCGGCTCACCCAGCTCGGCCATCAGCGCCAGGGGAATCGCGTGTTCCGGTACGCGCAGGCCGATCGTCTTGCGCGACGGGTGCGAAAGCCGGCGCGGCACCTCCTTGGTCGCCTCCAGCAGGAAGACGAACGGCCCCGGTGTGGCCGCCTTCAGCACGCGATATTGCTTGTTGTCGACACGCGCGAACGTGGCCAGCTCGGAAAGGTCCCGGCACATCAATGTCAGGTGATGCTTTTCGTCGATGCTGCGCACGCGGCGCAGGCGCTCGACGGCCGATTTGTCGTCCAGATGGCAGGCGAGCGCGTAGCAGGAATCGGTGGGCAGCGCGACCAGGCCCCCGCCGCGGATGATCTCCACGGCCTGGCGGATCAAGCGCCCTTGCGGCGTAGTCGGGTGGATCTGGAAGAACTGGGACATGGCAGCCGCGCGGTCAGGACATCCACCGGCTCCACACCGGCGTCAGGTTATCGGGCAGCGGCGGCAGCGTGCCGAGTTCGACGCGGCCCTCGCCCGGGCCATGGAAGTCTGAACCGCGCGACGCCAGCAGGCCGTAGCGGCGGGCTACGTCGGCATACAGCGCATATTGGTCGGGCGTATGACTGCCAGTGACGACTTCGACGCCCTCGCCGCCCAGCGCCTTGAATTCGTCAAACAACGCGCCGTGCTCGACCAGCGACAGCGTGTAGCGCCCCGGATGCGCCATCACCGCGACGCCGCCCGCGCCCTTGATCCAGTTGATCGCATCGGCCAGGCGCGCCCAGCGATGCGGCACGTTGCCCGGCTTGCCGTCGCCCAGATAGCGGTCGAACACCTCGTGGATGTCGCGGCAGTGACCGTGCTCGACGAGGAAGCGTGCGAAATGGGTGCGCGAGACCATGTCCGGGTTGCCGGCGTACCGCAAAGCACCTTCGTAGGCGCCTTCGATGCCGAGCTTGGCAAGCGCGGCGCTGATGTCTTCGGCGCGCGCGCAGCGGCCGGAGCGCGTGCGTTCCAGGCCCTGCGCCAGATCGGCGTTATCCGGATCGATGCCCAGGCCGACGATGTGCAGCGTGCGCCCCGCCCACGTCACGGAAATCTCCACACCCGAGAGGTAATCCATGCCCAGGGCCGTTGCGGCTTCGCGCGCGGCGGCCTGTCCACCCACTTCGTCGTGGTCAGTCAACGCCCAGAGCGTCACACCGTGGGCGGCAGCACGCGCGGCCACTTCGTGCGGCGCGAGCATGCCGTCCGACACCGTGGAGTGGCAGTGCAGATCGGCATTTCGGGCGGAGGCGGCGGAGAGATTTGGCATTTCGCCATTTTACTGCTGCGGCGCGCAACCGGGGGAGCCCTGCCCCCCACGGATCGGCATCCGGAAGACCCGACTGCCCGTGGCGGTGTTCGCGGCGGGCCGCTTGCTGCAGGCTATAGTGGCCGCATTGTTTTGTCCCGTTCGCTTTGCCATGACTTCCGCAACCACACTCGTCGCCAATTCCCCCCAGCCCGTGGAGCAAACTATCGACGTGCTCGTCGTGGGCGCCGGGCCAGTCGGGCTGTTTGCGGCGTTCCAGGCAGGCGTGCTCGGCTTGTCTTGCGTGCTGGTGGATGCCTTGGACCGCCCGGGCGGCCAATGCACGGAGCTGTACCCGGAAAAGCCGATCTATGACATCCCGGCGCTGGTCTCGTGCACGGCGCAGGAACTCGTCGACCGGCTGATGGCCCAGTGCGCGCCGTTCAACTACCCCATCCTGTGTGGTCGCAGGGCCGAAACCGTGGAAACACTGGAAAGCGAGCAGGGCCGGCGCTTTCGGGTCACCACCAGCGCCGGCGACGTGTTCGACTGCGCCGCCGTACTCATTACGGCAGGCAACGGTGCGTTCACCCCACAACGTGTGGCTTTGCCTGAAGCGGCCGCTCTGGAAGGTCGCCATCTGCACTATGCCGTGCGCGACACCGCGCGCTTTGCGGGCAAGCGCGTCGTCATCGCCGGCGGCGGGGATTCCGCGCTCGACTGGGCGCTCGCGCTGTGCAAAGTCGCCGCACGCGTGACACTGGTCCATCGGCGAGAAGGCTTCCGAGCGGCCGATGCGAGCGTTGCTGAAATGCGCGCCGCCGTCGCCGCCGGCGAAATGGATTTCGTGCTTGGGATGCTTTCGCGCCTGGACAGCACGCCCGACGGCACGCTCACCGGCGCAGCCATCCGCGGGCGCGACGGCGAAACCGTTCTGCGCTGCGATGAACTGATCGCCCTGTATGGTCTGGTTTCCGAGCCGGGCCCGATTGTCAACTGGGGCGTGGAGATGCGCGCCGGCCGCATCACGGTGGAAACAACGGCGTACGAGACCTCGCGCCCGGGCGTGTTCGCGGCGGGCGATATCGCGCTGTATCCAAACAAGCAGAAGCTGATTCTGTCGGGCTTTCATGAAGTGGCGATGGCGCTGCGGCGCGCCTACCGGTATGCGAATCCGGACAAGACGCTGGTGCATACGCATTCGAGCAACGACGCCGGGCTGCAGACGAAACTGCATGTAACGGCGGAATAAGTCTCGCATGCGCCCACCGTCGCTCTACGAAACTGTGCTTGGCGCGCGATATGCGGAACTGGCGCCGGCCGTGCAAACCTTCCACTGCCTGACCGGCGCGGTGACGCTGCACGGCGAAGTCGAAACGGAACCGCCAGCCACGCACCTCGCACGCGTGCTTGCATGGTGTATTCGCACGCCGCGGGCACCGACGCGTGGCCCGATCCGAATCACGCTCAACACCGCCGGCACGGAAGAAATCTGGACGCGCCAATTTCCCCGCCACACGATGCGCTCGACCTTGTCGCTGCACCGGGGGTACCTCACAGAGCGGCTCGGCGCGGTGCGCCTGTTCTTTTCGCTGGAGGCGAATCACGCCGTATTGCGCATGCGTCTGGAAGGTTTGCGCTTCCTCGGCATCCCTTGCCCTGCCTGGCTGCGGCCCGCCGTGTTGGCCGAGGAATCCGGCGACGGTGACCGCTTCCACTTCAACGTGCGCGCCAGCGTGCCGTTGCTTGGCGTGGTTGCGGCGTATCGAGGTTATCTCGACCTGACGACGATGGAGCGCGAATGATCGTCGTCTACGATGCGCACTGCCTGCTGTGCAGCGGCTCCATCCAGTTTCTGCTGCGGCATGACCGACAAGGCTTGCTGCGCTTCGCGTCCATGCAGGGTCAAACCGGGCGGCAGCTGCTCGCGCAGGCCGGCGTGAATCCGGATGACGTGGATACCGTGCTCTTCGTGCGAGACGGCCGTGCGTGGCGTGAAAGCGCCGCCATCCTGCGCATCCTGCATGCGCTTGGCTGGCCGTGGCGCTTGGCCTGGATCGGCTGGTTGATCCCTGCAACGCTGCGCGACGCGTTGTATCGCCGCGTTGCACGCAATCGCTATCGATGGTTTGGGCGGTCAGACACCTGCATCCTGCCGCCGCCCGGCGCGGCACAGCGGTTTCTTGATTGACCTGCCGCCTAGCGCTGCAAACAGAACTCTTCGATCAGCGCGGCCACCTGCTCCGGCTGATCGTGATGCAGCATGTGGCCCGCATCCGCAATCAGCACTTCCCGGAAATCAGGAAACGCCGCAAAGCGGGTTTTGAATTCAGCCAGCGGCACGTCGCCTGCAATGGCTTTTAATGTGGGCGAATCGACTGCCTCGACGTGCAGCACGGGGGCGGTAACACGGCGCCAGATTTCCATTACCTCATCCAGCCGATAAAGCTGGGGATTGATGATCTTGTGCGCGGGGTCACCGAGGATCTCCCAGCGGCCGTCAGCATTCTGGCTCGACCAGTGCTGCGCCAGGAATGCGGCCTTGTCGGCGGGCAGGCGTGGGTTGGTCTTCTGCAGGCGCGCGGCGACGTCTTCGACGGTCGCGTAGGTGTTCAGGCGCGGCTTGTCCTTCAGCTCGTCGAGCCATCGCGCATAGCGGCGCGGCGCCTGCGATGCCTTCGACGCCGACATGCCAAAGCCCTCCAGATCCACCACGCGTCGCACGCGTTCGGGCCGGATGCCTGCGTACAGGCACACCACGTTGGCGCCCAGGCTGTGACCGACCAGCGTCACCTGCCCTTCCGGCTGGTAGTGATCGATGATCGCTTCGAGGTCGGCCACGTAATCGGCAAACCAGTAGCTCTCCACGCCGGGGGCATCGGTAGGCCGGGCGGTCTGGCCGTAGCCGCGCCAATCCGGCGCCACGATATGCCAGCGCTCGCGCAGTGCATCGACCAGAAACTGGAACGATGCCGACACATCCATCCACCCGTGAAACAGGAACAGGATGGGCGCACCGGGCTTGCCCCATTCACGGATGTGGTAGCGCAGGCCGCGCACGGGCAGGTAGGTCGAGCGGGAGGCCTGGCGGGCGGCCGGCTGCGTGGTGGAGTCCATGGTTTCCGTCACCGAATATAAATCGAACGATCGTTCTTTTTCCCGGGATTATAGCGGCGGATGAGCTGCGCCGTGGCGCTCAGAACGAGGCTTCCAGCGCGGCGATTTCGTCGTCGTCGAAACCGGCCTGGCGGCGCGCTTCCAGGTTGAATGGCCCGCGCAATCGCGGCGCACCGTATTGCTCAGCCAGCTTACGATAGGTCGGCACGGGGTCCAGGCAGGCGCGCTCGCAGAGCCAGCGGTACCAGCGGTTGCCGACCGCCACGTGGCCAATCTCGTCGCGCAGGATGATGTCGAGAATGCCTGCAGCCGCCATATCACCGGCCTGGGCCAGCTTGGCCCGAATCGGCGGCGAGGCGTCGAGTCCACGTGCCTCCAGCGTGCGCGGCACCAGCGCCATGCGCGCGAGCGGATCGGCGGCGGTTTTCTCCGTCATCTGCCACAAGCCGTCGTGGGCGGGATGATCACCGTAGCGGCAATCTAGCGTGGCCAGATGCTCGGAAAGCAGCGAAAAGTGCGTCGCTTCCTCCGCCGCCACGCGCGTCCAGTCCTGGTAGAACGCCGCGGGCATCCCGGCAAAACGCCACACGGCATCGAGCGCAAGATTGATGGCGTTGAATTCAATGTGCGCGAGCGCGTGCAGCAGCGCGCCGCGGCCGCGTGGCGTATCGATCGCACGGCGGCGTGGAACTTCGGACGGCGGCACGAGCACCGGTACATCAGGGCGGCCGGGGACACCGTTTGCTGGTGCCGCAATGGCCTCGTCAATGCCCCAGCTCGCGTCGTCGGCGTTCTTGGCGCGCTCGCCCAGACGCAGCGTGGCGTCCGCCTTGCTGGCCGGATCGGTGAGACACAGCGCGGCCAGGGCAGCATGGCGCAGTGTGTCAGCGGGCGTTTGGTGGCGAGGTTGCGAAGCGGTCATCAGCGTACAATTTGGACTTTCCGCCATTTTAATTCGACGCATCGGCCTGCCTTGCCCGGCAAGCTTGAATACGCGCCCTTTTTCCCCACCTACGCAGATCCTGGAGACCGATCGCATGGCCCTCTACCAACTCGGCGACGTTGCCCCGAACATTGACGCAAACGCCTATGTGGCCCCGGAAGCGACCGTTATCGGCCGCGTGGAGTTGAAAGCACGCGCAAGCGTGTGGCCCGGCGCCGTCATCCGCGGCGACAACGAGCCGATTACCGTGGGCGAGGCCAGCAACGTGCAGGAAGGCTCGGTGCTGCACACCGACCCGGGCTGCCCGCTGAACATCGGCGACCGCGTGACGATCGGCCACCAGGCCATGCTGCACGGCTGCACCATCGGCGAGGGCTCGCTGATCGGCATCCAGGCGGTGGTGCTCAATCGCGCCGTGATCGGCAAGAACTGCCTGGTGGGCGCTGGAGCGATCGTCACCGAGGGCAAGGTCTTCGAAGACGGCACGCTCATTCTGGGTGCCCCCGCGAAGGCCGTGCGCAAACTGACGGAAGACGACATTGCCAAGATGCACCTGAACACCGAAACGTATGCGGTGCGCCAGGCGATGTACAAGCAGCAACTGAAACGGATTGATGGATGACTGACGAGCTGAAGAAATTTGTATTCGACGCTGCGCCCGTGCGCGGTGAACTGGTGCGCCTGGAAGGCACGTGGCAAGAAGTGCTGAACCGCCGCCGCTACCCCGCCCCGGTCAGCACGCTGCTGGGCGAGATGATGGCCGCTGCTGCGCTGCTGTCGGCCAACCTCAAGTTCAACGGCGCGCTCGTCATGCAACTGCACGGTGATGGTCCGGTGCACATGCTCGTCGTGGAGTGCAACTCCGATCTGTCGATGCGTGCGACGGCCAAGATTGCCGAAGGTGCCGAGATTGCGGACGACGCCACGCTGGCCACCATGGTCAACGTGCACGGCAACGGGCGCTTCGCCATCACGCTCGATCCGCAAGACAAGCTGCCCGGCCAGCAGCCATATCAGGGCATCGTGCCGCTGTCCGACGAGAACGGGCCGCTCGCCAGCATCACCGAAGTGCTTGAGCACTACATGCAAAGCTCCGAGCAGCTCGACACGCGTCTGTGGCTGGCTGCCGACGGCAAGGTCGCGTCGGGCATGCTGCTGCAACGCTTGCCTTCGTATGGCGGTGCGATGGAAGGCCGCACGGGCCATGCGTTCGCACAGGTGGGCGAGACCGGCCAGCCTCTGCACAAGGACGTGCAGGAGCAAGACCTCGACACGTGGGAACGCGTTTGCCAGCTCGGCAAGACGCTGCGCCGCGACGAACTGCTCGGGCAGCCCATCGACACGCTCATCAAGCGCCTGTACTGGGAAGAAATGGAAGCCGCCGGCATCCGCATGTTCGAGCCGCAGAGCCCGCGTTTCCGCTGCTCGTGCTCGCGTCTGCGCGTAGGATCCATGCTGCGTTCGCTCGGCCAACCCGAGGTCGACAGCATTCTGGAAGAACGCGGCAAGGTGGAAATCGACTGCGAATTCTGCGGCCAGCACTACAGCTTCGACGCCGTGGATTGTGCACAGCTCTTCGCACAAGACACCGTCGCGCAGGGCATTCAGGGCGCATCCGACCAGCGCCACTGAACACGGCGACATAGTATGAAGTGCGCGTCGCGCGCGGCACTTTTCAATGCCGCCCACGCTCTAAGTCGCCAGCCCCCTCATCTGCCGCTTGCTGCGGAGCGCACCATGTCCAAGCTCACTTCTTCGTCCTTGCGATCGTTGATTTTCTCTCGCGCTGGCGCGCTGGCGTTGCAGATCGGGGCCGCGCTGCTGGCGTCGGCCTGTGTTGCCGTGCCGCGTGGCCCGGGAGGCACGCCCTACACCGCCCGGCTACCGGACAATACGCAGGCTGCGGCACCGGCGCCGTTGTCGGCGGAAGACCGCAAAAAGCTGGATGCGCTGAATGCCAAGGCACTGCGCGAATCGGATCAAGCCATCAGACGCGATGCCGAGGCGCGTGCCTATGCTGCGGCGCCGTATTATGCACCGTACCCGTACTACGGAGGCTATTCGGTGTATTACGGCAGCGGATGGCGCCACCGTGGCGGCTGGGGCGTCAGCTACGGTGCACCCGTGTGGGGCTATCCGTACTACTGGTAAAACCGGAAATTGTCGTCAAGGCAAGCGCGTCTGCTGGACGCGTTCGCATGGCGGGCTCAGTGATGCGCCTGCTGACCCGCCGGAGGGGGCGGCGGTAGCGGAGTCTCGCTGGTTTTCGGGGCCGGGGCGACAAATTGCACGAAGCCTTCGTCGTCCTTCACCATCCCGAGCTCATATCGCGCGCGCTCTTCAATGGCGCCCGTGCCTTCCTTCAGATCCTTCACTTCACCTTCGAGCTTGGTGTTGCGCTGCTTCAGTTCAGCGTTGCGCTGATTCTGTGCCGTCACCTGCTTTTGCATGTCCCACACGCGCAACCAACCACCCTTGCCCAGCCAGAGTGGGTACTGGATGGCAAGCAATAACAGCAGCAGGAACAGCGTGATCAGGCGCATAGAGACAAGCGTTGGCAGGACTCGGGCCCCAAATGCCATGCGACCGCCAGAGCGGCGGTCGCACAGTCATGCAGGGCAAAACTGCGAGGAATTATCGCAGGTTATAGAACGCCGACTTGCCCGGATAGCTGGCGGTATCACCGAGGTCTTCTTCGATACGCAGCAGCTGGTTGTACTTGGCCATGCGGTCCGAGCGCGACAGCGAGCCGGTCTTGATCTGGCCAGCGTTCGTGCCAACGGCGATGTCGGCAATCGTGCTGTCTTCGGTTTCGCCCGAGCGGTGCGAGATCACAGCGGTGTAGCCAGCGCGCTTGGCCATCTCAATGGCGGCAAACGTCTCGGTCAGCGTGCCGATCTGGTTGATCTTGATGAGGATCGAGTTGGCGATGCCCTTCTCGATGCCTTCCTTCAGGATCTTGGTGTTGGTGACGAACAGATCGTCGCCCACCAGCTGCACCTTCTTGCCGAGCTTCTCGGTCAGGGCCTTCCAGCCCGCCCAGTCGCTCTCGTGCATGCCGTCTTCGATCGACACGATCGGGAACTTGTCAGCCAGGTTCGCCAGGTAGTTGGCAAAGTCTTCCGACGACAGTTGGAGGCCTTCGCCTTCGAGGTGGTACTTGCCGTCCTTGTAGAACTCGGAAGCCGCGCAGTCGAGCGCCAGCAGCACGTCTTCACCCGCCTTGTAGCCAGCCTGCTCGATCGCCGACAGGATGGTGTTCAGGCACTCTTCGTTGCTGGCGAAGTTCGGTGCGAAGCCGCCTTCGTCGCCCACAGCCGTGCTCATGCCCTTGTCAGCCAGGATCTTCTTCAGCGCGTGGAAGATCTCGGCGCCGCAGCGCAGAGCTTCACGGAAGCTCGACTGGCCGACCGGCATCACCATGAATTCCTGGATGTCCAGGCTGTTGTTGGCGTGCGCGCCGCCGTTGACGATGTTCATCATCGGCACCGGCATCTGCATGGCGCCCGAACCGCCAAAGTAGCGGTACAGCGGCAGGCCGGCTTCTTCAGCGGCAGCCTTGGCAACCGCCATCGACACCGCCAGCATGGCGTTCGCGCCCAGGCGGCTCTTGTTCTCGGTACCGTCCAGATCGATCAGGGTGCGGTCCAGGAACGCCTGTTCCGACGCGTCCAGGCCCATGATGGCCTCGGAGATTTCGGTGTTGATGTGCTCGACGGCCTTGAGCACACCCTTGCCCAGGTAGCGCGACTTGTCGCCGTCACGCAGTTCGATGGCTTCGCGCGAGCCGGTGGATGCGCCCGACGGCACCGCGGCACGGCCCATCACGCCCGATTCCAACAGCACGTCGCATTCGACGGTGGGGTTGCCGCGCGAGTCCAGCACTTCGCGACCGATGATATCTACGATGGCACTCATGAAAATCCCTCTTGGTGTCTTAAGGCAGGTAACGCTACGAGATCGACAGGCAGGTTAAATGCCTTCGACCACGATCATGTTCATGTTGGCAGCCTTGGCGCGCGCATTACGCGCAGCGCGATATTCCTCGCTGTTGTAGAACGTCTTGGCGGCATCGTAGCTCGGGAACTTGAGCACAACGATGCGGGTAGGGTTCCACTCGCCTTCCAGTGGCTCGGTCTTGCCGCCGCGCACCAGCGGCTCGGCGCCATGCGCTTGCATGGCCTTGGTCGACAGCGTCTTGTATTGCTCATACTGCACGGGGTCTGTCACGTCCACGTACGCGAGGATGTAGCCAGCGGCCATGTGTCTCTCCGGATGCCAAAACGAAAACTGAACTGGGCTGAACCGAAAACGACAGCGGCGGCTAGTAGAGCCGCCGGTCATCGGGGGAAATCAGTCGAACTGATTTTCCAGGAAACCGCTGCGCTTGGTGAGCGCATCCAGTTCTTTCAGTACTGACAGCAAGTCTTTCATGCGCCGCAGCGGCACAGCATTCGGGCCATCTGATTTTGCGCATGCGGGATCGGGGTGCGTTTCCATGAAGACACCTGCAATCCCCACAGCGATCGCGGCACGCGCCAGCACCGGCACGAACTCCCGCTGGCCGCCCGAACTGGTGCCCTGGCCGCCCGGCAGTTGCACCGAATGCGTGGCGTCGAACACCACCGGCGCCCCCGTCTCGCGCATGATCGCCAGCGAGCGCATGTCCGACACGAGGTTGTTGTAACCGAACGAGGCGCCGCGCTCGCAGGCCATGAAGTTGTCTTCCGGCAGACCGGCATCGCGGGCAGCGTGACGCGCCTTGTCGATGACATTCTTCATGTCGTGCGGTGCGAGGAACTGGCCCTTCTTGATGTTGACGGGCTTGCCGCTCTGCGCGCAGGCGCGGATGAAATCGGTCTGGCGGCACAGGAACGCCGGCGTCTGAAGCACGTCCACGACTTCGGCCACCGGCTTGATCTCGTCGATCTCATGGATGTCGGTCAGCACCGGCACGCCCACCTGGCGACGGACTTCCGACAGAATGCGCAGCCCCTCTTCCATGCCCAGACCGCGGAACGAAGCGTCCGACGAGCGGTTCGCCTTGTCGAACGATGACTTGTAGATGAACGGAATGCCCAACGCACCCGTGATCTCCTTGAGCGTGCCGGCGGTGTCGATCGCCATCTGCTCGGATTCGATCACGCAGGTGCCGGCAATCAGGAAGAACGGTTTGTCGAGGCCGACTTCGAAATCGCAGAGTTTCATGATGTTCCCGTGCGCCGGCACTCAGGCGACAGCGCGTTGCGTGTTCTGCTGATGCGCCAGCGCGGCTTCCACGTAGGCCTTGAAAAGCGGGTGGCCGTCACGCGGCGTCGAGGTGAATTCCGGGTGGAACTGCACGCCGACGAACCACGGGTGCATCGACGCCGGCAGTTCCATCATTTCCGGCAGGTTTTCAGACGGCGTACGCGCGGAGATGATCATCCCGGCCTTTTCCAGCTGCGGCACGTAGTGGTTGTTCACCTCGTAGCGGTGACGATGGCGTTCGTTGACTTCCGCGCCGTAGATCGCCGCTGCCTTGGTGCCCGGCTGAACGGGTACGCGCTGCGAGCCCAGGCGCATGGTGCCGCCCAGGTCGGAGTCGGCCGAGCGCTTTTCGACGCGGCCATCGCGATCCAGCCATTCGGTGATGAGTGCGACCACCGGGTGCTCGGTCTCGTCGTTGAATTCGGTGCTGTTGGCGTCCTTCATGCCGGCCAGATGGCGTGCAAACTCGATCACGGCCAACTGCATCCCCAGGCAGATGCCCAGGTACGGCACACCCTTTTCACGAGCGTATTGGATTGCGCGGATCTTGCCTTCCGTACCACGCTTGCCGAAGCCGCCCGGCACCAGAATCGCATCCAGCGTATCCAGCACCTGCGTATGGCCCGATTCCAGTTCTTCGGAATCGATGTACTCGATATTGACGCGCGTCGAAGTGTGCAGGCCGGCGTGGCGCAGCGCTTCGATCAGGGACTTGTACGACTCGGTCAGGTCAACGTACTTGCCGACCATGCCGATGGTGATCTCGTGCTGCGGGTTTTCCAGCGTGTGCACCATGTGCGCCCACACCGACAGATCCGCCGGCGGAGCTTCGATGCGCAGCTCTTCGCAGATGATGCGATCCAGCCCCTGCTCGTTGAGCATCTGCGGGATCTTGTAGATGGTGTCGACGTCCCACACCGAGATGACCGCGTCCTGCGGCATGTTGGCGAAGAGCGAAATCTTCGCGCGTTCATCGTCGGGAATCGGGCGGTCAGCGCGGCACAGCAGCGCGGTCGGCTGGACACCGATTTCGCGCAGCTTCTGCACCGAGTGCTGGGTCGGCTTGGTCTTCAGTTCGCCGGCGCTGGCGATGAACGGCACCAGGGTCAGGTGGGCGAACGCAACCTGGTTGCGGCCCAGGCGCAGGCTCATCTGGCGCGCAGCCTCCAGGAACGGAAGCGATTCGATATCGCCCACCGTACCGCCGATTTCCACGATCGCCACATCGGCCTTGCCGTAGTGCGATGCCGCGGCGCCGCGCTCGATGAACGCCTGGATTTCGTTGGTGATATGCGGAATGACTTGCACCGTCTTGCCGAGATACTCGCCGCGACGCTCCTTGCGGATCACGGATTCGTAGATCTGGCCGGTGGTGAAATTGTTCGCCTTGCGCATCTTGGCCGAGACGAAACGCTCGTAATGGCCAAGATCGAGGTCGGTTTCTGCGCCGTCCTCGGTCACAAACACTTCGCCGTGCTGGAACGGGCTCATGGTGCCCGGGTCGACGTTGATGTAGGGATCGAGTTTCAGGAGGGTGACTTTGAGGCCGCGCGACTCGAGAATGGCCGCGAGCGAGGCGGCGGCGATGCCCTTGCCGAGTGAGGACACTACGCCACCGGTAACGAATACGAACTTGGTCATGACCTAGCTTGCCGGGGAAAGCCGGATTATAGCAAAGGTCCCCCTCCGTTCCGTGACAGAACGGTGGAATTTGCCCAAGCGCAGTCTCGCCTATGCGGCGTGCCGCATGGCGCCTGCGTTGGCGCGCATTTCATCGATCAACTCGCGGATCAACGCGGCCGTTTCGAGCGGCTTTTCCATCGGATAAAGATGGCTGCCCTCGATCCAGCGCAGCCTGCCGCCGACGATGCGCCGAGTGGCGCCCAGTCCGACCTGACGAATCTCGCGCGAGCGGGTGCCTGCCACAAAGCTGACCGGGAATGCCGTCCCGCCCGCGACCTTGCGCCCCATGTTGGTCGGCAACGTGCGGTAGATCTGGTATTCGATTTCGCGGGAGAAGCGCAGTGTGCGCTCGCGGTCACGGCCGGTGGGCTCGGTGCCATGCTCAACATAGTCGCGCAGCACCTCTTCGTCCCACCGATCGAATTTGCGTTTGGCCTTGAAGTGGCTCCAGACGGCGTCGAGATCGGGCCATAGGTGGCGCCGGTTCTTTGTTGCCGCGGCAGGTGATTGGCTCTCGTCGATGTCGAGCCATTGCGCCACGCGCAGCAGCTTGGCGCGCCATCCCGCGATGATCGGCGAATCGAGCATCACGACGCCCCGCACCCGCTCGGGCCGGCGCAGCGCCGCCATCAGGCTGAGGAAGCCGCCAAGCGAATGGCCCACCAGCCAAACCGGCTCAGCCTGCGCGTCGATTTCTGCAAGCAGTTCTTTCACGAGCCCCGGCCATGACCGCGTTACCGGGAAACGTGGATCGTGCCCAAAGCGCTCCACTGCACGAATGTCGAATTCGTCACCGAGCACGCCGAGCATCTTGCGATACGTTCCGACCGGAAAGCCGTTGGCATGCGAAAAGAGCATCACGTCGCGCATCTCGGATCCTGTGCCGTTCAGCGCGACTTCTGCGACCCGCCGGCCACGCGCTGGATCGTGGACACCTGCTCCAACGCCGGGCCGGGGGCGCGGTCCGGTGTGGCGGGGGCTTCGGCGGCGGGCGGCGCAATGCGGACGGGCCCCACCTCTGCCGAGGGGTGCCCCTCGCGGCGCAACGGGTGCGCCGGCGAAGTGCCGGTTTCCCAATCCGGATCGTCGATTTCAGCAAACACCTGGCGCAGACGCTTGCCCCACGTGCCGCGGATCATCGCGAAATAGGGGTTGTCTTCGTCAATGGCGACAAAGCGCGTCACCTGCAGGGAGTCGGCCTCGTAGACCAGCAGGTCCAGCGGCAAGCCCACGGAAATATTGGACTTCAGCGTCGAATCCATCGAGATGAGCGCGCATTTTGCAGCTTCGTCCAGCGGCAGCCCGGGGCTGACCACGCGATCGATGATCGGCTTGCCGTACTTGGCTTCGCCAATCTGGAAATAGCAATTCTCGGGCGTCGCTTCAATGAAGTTGCCCGCCGCGTAGACGTTGAACAGGCGCGGCCGCTCTTCGCCAATCTGCCCACCAAAGATGATGCTGACGTTGAAATCGATCTTGGCCTTGGCCAGCGCCGCGGCGTCGCGGTCATAAACGTCGCGCACCGCCTCGCCCACGATCGTGGCCGCCTCGAACATGTCACGCGCCGTCCACAGCGAGCGCGGCTTGCCGCGCGCTTCGGTCAACACCTGGCGCACAGCCTGGCTGATGGCGAGATTGCCGGCCGTCAGCAGCACCATGACGCGATCGCCTTCGCGCTCGAAGACGGTCATCTTGCGGAACGTGGAAATGGCGTCCACGCCCGCGTTGGTACGGGAGTCAGACAGGAACACAAGGCCTGCGTCCAGGCGCATGGCGACGCAATAAGTCATCGGCGAAACAACAAACGGAAACGGTGGTTGGGGGCATTCTAGCGCGGCGATCAGAACCCATCCGCGCGCTTGGAAGAGATGCTCAATTCACTTGCGCAGCCTCGGCGGGCAGCGGCTCGATGGAGATGCTGACATCCAGTGTCTCAGCACCCCCGCCCTGCCGCACGCCGCGAACCGGGGCAGCGGATTGGTAATCGCGCCCGACCGCCAAGCGGATGTGGCGCGTATCAGTGAAGCACTGGTGGGTGACGTCGATGCTGCACCACGTGTGGGATTCGGCATCGAGGCAGACGTCGGCCCAGGCGTGACTGGCAAGGTCTTCTTCGCCCACGGCCTGGAAATAGCCGCTGACATAGCGCGCCGGCACGCCCAGTGCCCGGCAGCACGCGACCATCACCTGCGCCTGGTCCTGGCATACGCCCGTGCCCAGGCCAAACGCCTCCGCAGCAGCCGTGCCGACGTGCGTGGTGTTCGGCTTGTAGCGCACACGCGTGGCAATGGCTTGCGCCAGGCGCACGGCAGATTCTGCGTCGCCGTGCACCAGTGCATGCTCGCGCGCAAAGTCGATCATCTCGGCGGGCGCGGAAGTCAGCGGCGTGGGGCTCAGAAAATACAGCGGCGAAACGCGATAGCGCCCCTGCTCGGGGGCGTCGACAAACCGTTGGCTGCCAGGCGAGCCCGCAGGAAACGCTTCGACAATGCCGCGCGCGTCGATGATGACGTCTTCCGTACGGTTGCCGAGAGTGAAGTGGTGGACGATGTTGCCAAAACCGTCGGTGGCGCGCGTGAGGTTGCCAGGCGCGTGGACCTGCCAGCTCTCCACCTGCTGCAGCTCGCCGCTGCGAGGCGTCAGCCGCAGCTCATGCACGCTGTGGCGTAGCGGCTCGGCATAACGGTAGACCGTCGTATGTCGAATTTGGTATTTCACGATGACACGGGCGCCGCCCGAAAGCGGCGCCCCGATGTATGCACAATGCCCTGCAGGTCATGCGACCTCGAGCGGCACCAGGAAATCCTGGCTGATGCCGTTGCCCAGGTCGCCGATCCGCTCCAGGAAGTTGGTCAGCCAGGCATGCAGGCCGACCGAAAAGATATCTTCGATGCGGGCGTACCGCAGGTCGGCGTGCAGTTTACCAGCGCGCCGCTCCGTCTCCGCCGATTGACTGTTGCGCACGGTCGAAAGAATCGCAACCACCTCGTCCATGCTGGCCAGCAGCGAACGCGGCATATCGCTGCGCAGGATCAGCAGCTCAGCCACGCGCGTCGGCGTAATGACGTTGCGATAGATCTTGCGATACACCTCGAAGCCCGACACGGAGCGCAGCGTGGCGGCCCAGTGATAGAAGTCGCCCTGCTCGGCGGCCGATTCATCGCGTGTGGGCGTTGACTGGAACTTCACGTCGAGCAGCCGCGCCGTGTTGTCCGCACGCTCCAGGAAGGTCCCGAGCCGCATGAAGTGGAATGCGTCATCGGTCAGCATGGTGCCGACCTGCACGCCGCGCGACAGGTGCGAGCGGAACTTCACCCACTCAAAGAACTGCGACGGATCCTCGCGCAGCATGCCTTCGGCAATCAGGCGCTGCACGTCGAGCCACGTGGTGTTGATGGTTTCCCACACCTCCGTTGTGAGGGAGCCGCGCACGGCTCGGGCGTTCTCGCGCGCGCCGCGCAGGCAGCTCATGATCGACGACGGGTTGGTCATGTCGCGCACCATGAAATCAATTACGTCGTCGCGCGAAAGCAATCCGTAGCGGTCGGCAAAAACCCGCGTGAGTTCGGAAATATCGAGCATCGCCCACCAGCCCTGCTCCGCCACTTCCGCAGATTGCGGCATCAGGGAGGTCTGGTAGTTCACGTCGAGCATGCGAGCGGTGTTCTCGGCGCGTTCGGTGTAGCGCGCCATCCAGAAAAGGTGGTCTGCGGTGCGGCTGAGCATGGCGTTCCCTTCTACGTATTCGATATGCGGTGGATCGATTGAGCGATTGGCAGGTTGCGTCGCTGCGCGTGCGTTCAGCGCTCCAGCACCCACGTGTCTTTCGTTCCCCCGCCCTGCGACGAGTTGACCACCAGCGAGCCGGCCCGCAACGCCACACGCGTGAGGCCGCCCGGCACCATGCGCACGTCCTTGCCGGAGAGCACGAACGGCCGAAGATCGATATGGCGCGGCGCGATACCGGCTTCCACATACGTGGGGCAAGTCGACAGCGCCAAGGTGGGCTGGGCGATGTACTGATCGGGGCGCGCCTTCACCACCTCACGGAAAGCTGCAATCTCTTCCTGCGTGGCAGCCGGACCGACCAGCATGCCGTAGCCGCCTGCCCCGTGCGTCTCCTTGACCACCAGTTCGCCCATGTGGTCCAGGACGTATTGCAGGTCATCCGGCCGGCGGCACATGTACGTCGGCACGTTATTCAGGATCGGCTCCTCGCCCAGGTAGAAGCGGATCATGTCCGGCACATACGGGTAGATCGACTTGTCGTCTGCCACACCGGTGCCGATGGCATTGCAGATCGTCACGTTGCCCGCGCGATAGACCGACAGCAGCCCCGCCGCGCCGAGCGAAGAATCCGGCCGGAAGACGAGCGGATCGAGGAAGTCATCGTCCACACGGCGGTAAATCACATCGATGCGCTGCGGGCCCTGCGTCGTGCGCATGTAGAGATGATCGTCCTGCACGAAGAGGTCGTGCCCCTCCACGAGTTCAACGCCCATCTGCTGAGCGAGGAACGCATGTTCGAAATACGCGGAGTTGTACATGCCGGGCGTGAGCACCACCACGGTCGGGTCGGCAATGTTCTGGGGCGAGACGCTGCGCAGCATGTCGAGCAGCATGTCGGGGTAATGCGCGACCGGCGCCACACGATTGCGTGCGAACAACTCCGGAAACAACCGCATCATCATCTTGCGGTTTTCCAGCATGTACGACACACCGGAAGGCACGCGCAGGTTGTCTTCCAGCACGTAGAACTCGCCCTCGCCGGCGCGCACGATGTCGATGCCGGCCACGTGCGCGTAGATGTCGCGCGGCACGTTGACGCCCAGCATGTCCGGGCGGTATTGCGCGTTGTTGTAGATCTGGTCGGGCGGGATGACGCCCGCGCGCAGGATGTTCTGCTCGTGGTAAATGTCGTGCAGGAAGCGGTTCAGCGCATCAACGCGCTGCCGCAGGCCGCGCTCGAGCGTGGCCCATTCGCTTGCGGGAAAGATGCGCGGAATGATGTCGAACGGGATCGTGCGTTCGGTGCCGCTGTTCGATTCGTCCTTGTCGCCGTACACAGCAAAGGTGATACCGACGCGGCGGAAGATCAGGTCTGCCTCGGCGCGCTTGTTCTGCAGCGTCGTTGCGGATTGCGCGCCCAACCATTCGGCGAAACGTCCGTAGTGGCTGCGAACCTCGCCCTGCTGGACGAGCGCTGCCGGGGCCGGTTCGGCGGCATGGGGGTTGCGGTCCCCGTCATGCCAGCTGAGCATTTCATCGTAGAACCGGACTGCCATGCTTTTCTCCCCTGACGGCGCCGCGCGATGTACGCGGCACGCGGTTTTTATAGCACAGCGGTTTTGCCCCCCACAATGGGGCCAACCCGTTGTGCCACCAAGTTTTCATGGCTGGGCGTCGAAGGCACCGGTGGCCGTTGCCAGGGGGTCCACTTCCTGTGCGGAAGACCAGTACCGCGGCCGCATTTTGCGCGCGGTCTGGATGTCCAGCACATCACCGTCGGTCTGAATGACGACGGCACCGGTCTTGTCCGTGCGCAACCCGTCGATGTCGCGCGCTACGTAGCGCTGCCAAACCTGCGGATGCGGATGTCCGTACCGATTGCGGTAGCCGACCTGGAAAACCGCCACCTGCGGGGAAACCGCGTCCAAGAACGCGCCGCTCGAGCTTGTCTTGCTGCCGTGATGAGGCACAAGCAAGATGTCTGCCATCAGTCGCTCAGGCTTTTCCGCAGCGATGAGCGCGCTTTCCTGGGCGGCTTCGATATCGCCGGTCAGCAAGGCGGCGTGGCGGCCATTGGCGATACGCAGCACACAACTGCGGGCGTTGCTGGACACGCGCTCGCTTTCAGCCGGCAAACGCCGCGGGTGCAGCACCTCAAAGACAACGCCGTCCCACGTCCATGCTTGCCCAGCCAAACAATCGGCAAAACCGATGTTGTTGGCATCAGCCGTGCCGCGCAGGGCGTGCCCCGGAGGCAAAGACGCCAACATGGTGCGCACCGGCACCGCGCCGATCACCGTTTCGGTGCCACCGGCGTGGTCGTTGTCTTCGTGGCTGACGACAAGCGTGTCGAGCGCTTCCACGCCATGTGCTCGCAGATAGGGAGCGATGACGCGGGCGGCGGCATCCGCATGGTCTCCGTAGCGCGGGCCGGTGTCGAACAGCAGGCGATGGTTGGCCGTTTCGACCAAGGCCGCAGCGCCCTGGCCGATGTCGAGCGCCACGAGCCGAAATTCGCCGGGCGATGGCAGTGGCTCGCGCGCAAGGACCAACGGCAAGAGGAGCAAGGCACCCTGCGCACGCCACGCCCATGCACGCGGGCCACCCGGCATCAGCAAGAGTGCCACCGCAACCATCGACAGCAACACTGCCCAGATGGGCCCGACCGGCGCAACCCACACAGACCAGCGCGGCGTCGCCAGCCATTCAAGCCAAACGACCAGCCACCGGAAGCTCGCTTCGGCCAACGCCAGCACTGGCTGCGCCAGCGGGTCCGGGAGGGCCGCGCCGATCAGCGCCAGCGGTGTCGTCACGAAACTCACCGCGGGAATTGCCAGCCCATTTGCCGCAGCAGAGACGACCGACGTCTGCTGGAACAACAGCAAGGTCAAAGGCAACAGCCCGAATGTGACCGCGAACTGAATCCGCGTACCGCCGGCGAGCGCACGGCGCGTGGCTCCAACCCAGCCTGCGTTTTCACTGCGATGGCCATCGAGCGCCATCTGCGCCGCGATGAAGATGATCGCCACCGCGCCGAACGACAGCCAGAACCCCGCCGACATGACCGCCCACGGGTCCACCACCGCCACCGCGGCCGCCGCCCAGCACAGCGAGAGGCTGGCCGGCACATTCCGATCGGTAAGCCGGGCGATGGCTACGGTGGAAAGCATCAGCAGCGTGCGCTGCGCCGGCACGCCCATCCCGGCGAGCAGGCAGTAGGCGAACGCCGCCAGCATGGCCGCGATGGCGCCTGCGCGCGGGGCCGGCATGCGCAGCGGCAATGGCGTACGCACCCAGCGCACCAGCCAGAACGAGCGACGCCACAGCGCCATCCACAACGCTGCAAACAGCCCGGCGATCATCGTGATGTGCAGCCCTGAAATGCTGACGAGGTGGCTGATGCCGGTGCGGCGGAACAGGTCCCAGTCGTCGGGGGCGATGCCGCTCTGGTCGCCCACCACCAGGGCGACAATGACAGCCGCGTAGCGCCCATTGGGCAGGGCATCGAGGATGTGGCGCCGCACGCTGGCACGCCAGCGCTCCACGCCAATTCCAAAACCGGTGCCCGCCTCGCCTAGCGCGATGTTCTGCGCGCGCTTGCCTGTACGCACATAGCCGACGGCCCGGATGTTGTCGGCCAGCATCGCGTATTCGCCGTCAAAGCCGCCGGGGTTGGTCAGGCTGTGCGGGCGCTTTAGGCGCAGCGTCAATTGCCAGCGTTGGCCGGGCTGCAGATCGGGGATGCCGGCGCGTCGGTCCGGCTTTGCATCTTCCTCGCCCACGTTGCCCCACGTGCGTGTGCCATACCAGGACAGGCGCACGCGGGGTGGCACGGCATCACCCGCATTGCTGGATTCGATGTGGAAGAGAAAACGGGTGGCGTCATCGCCGAGCTGCGGCAACTCGGCCACCACGCCGGTCGCGATGATGTCCTTGCCTTCCCACGCAGGGCTGAGCGCCACGGCCATGCGCTGCTGCGCGCGCCAATCACTCCAGCCAAAGCCTGCCGCAACGGCGGCGGCGACCAGCAACACGTGAAACAGCGTTAGCCGACGCCGCGAGACCGCCGCCAGCAATAGACAGAGCACCAGCACGCCAAGCGGTAGCCACACCGGCGCCAGCGTCCCCTGCATCTGCAATGCCACGCAGCCGGCGACAAAGCCGATCAACCGCAGACGCATGTGCGAGCGTCAGGCTGTCAGGAGCGCTGCCAGACGAGGAATGGCGTCGATACTGTTGCGGCGAGCCTGCTCGGCCAGCGCTTCGATCGAGATGTCGCGCAGTTGCGCCATCGCGCCGGCAATGCGCGCGACTTCCGAGGGCGCATTGCGCACACCACCCTGTTCGCCGAACTGGTCGTCGGCGAGCCAGGCGGGCGCGAGGTCGGGTGCGTCGGTTTCGAGCACGATCGACTCGATCGGCATGTCCTGCGCCAGCCGACGCACACGATTGGCGCGCGAAAAGGTAAAGACGCCGCCAAACCCCAGCTTGAAGCCGGAATCGACAAAGCGATGCGCCTGTTCAGGGCTGCCGTTGAACGCATGCGCAATGCCGCGTACGCCCGCTTTGCCGGCGGCGCTGCACACCTGATCCTGCGACTTGCGCACGTGCATCAGGACGGGCAGGTCGAATTCGCGTGCAATACGCAACTGCGCACGGAACACGGCGGTCTGACCCTCAACGTCGTAGTCGGGGATGAAGAAATCGAGGCCGATCTCGCCGATGGCCACGAAGCGCGGGTCGTCCATGGACGCGGCGACCTGGCGGCGCAGTTCGAGCAGGTCATCGTCGCTGGCCTGCGCAGCGTAGATCGGATGGATGCCCAGCGCATAACTGCACCCGGCATGCCGATGGGCCAACGCGCGCACCGTATCGAAGTTCCAGCGCGCGACTGCCGGCACGACGATGTGATCGACGCCCGCCGCGCGCGACTGCGCGACGACCGCATCACGGTCGGCATCAAAGTCGCTGGCGTCGAGGTGGCAATGGGTGTCGATCCACATGGTCAGTTCTGCGTTGGGAAAAGCGGCAACCTACCGGAAAGCGCGGACTTCTGGAATCCGCCTTTTCCGATCATGCTGCCGGGCTTAGCGCTCCTGGTGCAGATGGCCGTCGCGCAGGCGGAAGATGCGGTCGCAACGGCCGGCCAGCTCGATATCGTGCGTGACGATGACAAAGCTCGTGCCCAGCGTGCGCGTGAGTTCCAGCATCAGGTCAAACACTTCACCGGCGGTGTGATCGTCGAGATTGCCGGTGGGCTCGTCAGCCAGCACGCAAGCCGGAGACCCGACCAGCGCGCGCGCAATTGCCACGCGCTGGCGCTCGCCGCCGGACAGCTCGCCCGGACGGTGAGCCGTGCGTGGGCCCAGACCCACGCGTTCGAGCATCGCCTGGGCGGTGTGGCGCGCTTGCGCTTCTTCCACGCCCCGGATGCGCAGCGGCATCGCGACGTTGTCCAGCGCCGTGAATTCGGGCAGCAGATGGTGGAACTGATAGACGAAGCCGAGCGCCTGGTTGCGCAGCATATTGCGCTCGCGCTCCTTCATGGCCGTGAACGGCTTGCCGAGCAGCGAGACGCGACCCGACGTCGGCTCATCCAGCCCACCCAGCACATGCAGCAGCGTACTTTTGCCCGAGCCCGACGCGCCGACGATGGCGACCTTCTCGCCCACGCCAATGCGGATGTCCACACCCTTGAGCACATCGACGTTCAGGCCGCCCTGGCGGAACGACTTGGACAGCCCTTCCGCTTGCACCACCACACCCTGCGGCGCCGCGGCCGGCGCTTCCATGGAAGTCATGACGGCCTCACTCATAGCGCAGTGCCTCCGCCGGATTCACGCGCGACGCGTGCCAGCTCGGATACAGCGTCGCCACCGACGCGAGGATGAAAGAGATGATGCCAATGGTCGCAATGTCGTTCACGCGGGGGTCCGAGGGCAGTTCGCTGATGAAATAGATGTCACGCGGCAGGAATTGCACGTGGAAGAGACGCTCGATGAACGGCACGATCACGTCGATGTTGTAAGCGATGAGCGTGCCGAAGCCGACGCCCAGCAACGTGCCGATAAACCCGATCGCCACGCCCTGCACGATGAAGATCTTCATGATCGAGGCCGGTTGTGCGCCCATGGTTCGCAGGATGGCGATGTCGGCCTGCTTGTCCGTCACCGTCATCACCAGTGTGGACACGAGGTTGAACGCGGCCACGGCGATGATCAGCGTGAGGATGATGAACATCATCTTCTTCTCGGTCTTCACGGCGGCAAACCAGTTGCGGTTCTGGCGTGACCAGTCGCGGATGTACAGCTCGCCGGACAACGTGCGCGACAGGGCTTCGGCCACCTGCGGGGCGCGGTCCATGTCGACCAGCTTCAGACGCACGCCGGTCGGGCCATCGAGGCGGAACAGGCGTTCAGCGTCGTCCATGTTGACCAGCGCCAGCGAGCTGTCGAACTCGTAGTGGCCCGATTCGAAGATGCCCGTCACGGTGAACTGCTTCAGCCGCGGCAACACGCCCGCCGGGGTGATGGTGCCCTGCGGCGCCACCAGCGTGACCTTGTCCCCTTGATGCACGCCCAGGCCATTGGCGAGCTGGCTGCCCAGGGCGATGCCGAATTCGCCGGGTTTCAGATCATCGATCGTGCCTGATTTGAAATCCTTGGCGATGTCCGACACCTTCGGCTCGTCCGCCGGCGACACCCCGCGCAGCAGCACGCCGCGCACCGCCTCGTCGCGCGTGATCATGGCCTGCGCGCCCACGTAGGGCGCCGCGCCGATGACTTCCTTGTTCTGCATCGCCTCATTGGCGGTACGCTGCCAGTCCGGCAGGCTGTTCGGCGCCATCACTTCGATATGGGCCAGAACCGACAGCATGCGGTCCCGCACTTCCTTCTGGAAGCCGTTCATGACCGAGAGCACGATGATCAGCGCCGCCACCCCCAGCGCAATGCCGAGCATGGAGATGAGCGAAATGAAAGAGATGAAGCTGTTGCGGCTGGCGCGCTTGCTTGCGCGTGTATACCGCCAGCCAATCTGCCATTCGTATGGAAGTTTCAAAGGGGGTTCCCCGTGGGTGTGATTTGTCCGGCTCACTGGCCGACGAGCCGGAAGTTTACAATCTCGGAGCCATGATTCCTGAACTCACCCTGATTGTCCCGTTTTGCGCGCCCGCTGCCGAGGTGGCCGACGACGCTTACCGTCAATTGACCTTGCCGGGCCTGGAAAGGTTGCTCGCGCGTGCGCGCGAGGCCGAGCGCGAGCGCCACGACGACGCCTACCTGCCCACGCTGCCGCACGAGCGCTGGCTGGCCAAGCACGCCGGGCTGCCCATTTCTCCGCTGCCGTCCGCGCCCTACATGCGCCTGGCAGACGGCGGCACCGCCGACACGCGCACCTGGGCCTGCCTGCAGCCGGTCCACATCCACGCCGCTCGGGACCATCTGGTGATGCTCGACCCGGCCCAGCTCCGCCTGGAAGCCGCCGACGCCGACGCCCTGCGCGCCGCCATCGCTCCCCTGGTCGACGAGATGGGGATCACGCTCGATGCCACGCACGCCGCGCGCTGGTACGTCGCCGATTCGCCCTTTGGCGACCTCATTGCCGCCGCGCCGCAGCGCGCCACTGGGCACAACATCGACATCTGGATGCACAAGGGCGAGCAGGAGCGCGCCTGGCGCAAGTTCCAGAACGAGATCCAAATGACGTGGTACGACCACCCCGTCAACCAGGCGCGCGAGGCGCGTGGTCTGCTGCCGGTCAATTCGGTCTGGCTGTTCGGCCAGGGCGCGCTGGTCGATGCCCGCCCGATTGCCGAGCGCATGATCGGCGCTGATGCGTTCTTCGCGGGCCTGTGCCACGCCGGCCACGCCACCGAGCTGTGCGCCGAAACGCTGGCCGCCGTGCCGTTCGACGACACAAGCGCCGCTGCGCTGCTGGGCGACGCCGGCAAGCCGTATCTCAGCGCCGACTGGTACGACTGGATCGAGACCCTGCGCGCCTACGACCGCGACTGGCTTACCCCGGCCGCCGAAGCGCTGGCTGACGGCCGCATCGACGCCGTCTCACTCGTGCTGACCGGCGACTCGCACTACGCCCATTACCGCGTCACCCGCCGCGAACTCGCCAATGGCCCGTTCGGCTGGCTGCGCCGCTTCAGTCGCCCGCGCACCCTGCGCGACGCGCTGTCCCCGCTTTCCATGGCCGCCTGAGCCTGATCCTGCATGACCCGCATCGCTGTCCGCCCGCATTCCGCCGACGCCGCCACCACGCTGGCGGGCCACGGCATCCATCCTGTCCTGGCGCGCATCCTCGCTGCCCGGGGCGTTGCCCGGCCCGATGAACTGTCGACCGAACTGACCGACCTGCTGCCCCCCGCGCAACTCAAGGGCATTGACGAAGCAGCGCGCTACCTGGCCGACGCCATCGACGCCAACAAGCGCCTGCTGATCATTGCCGACTACGACTGCGACGGGGCCACCGCCTGCGCCGTAGGCGTACGCGGCTTGCGCATGCTGGGTGCGCAGGTCGGCTACATCGTCCCGAACCGCTTCGAGTACGGCTACGGCCTGTCGCCCGAAATCGTCGCACTGGCCGCACGCGAGAAGCCGGACGTGCTGGTCACCGTCGACAACGGCATCGCAGATGTGGCGGGCGTTGCTGCCGCCAACGCGCTGGGTATCGACGTGGTCGTGACGGACCACCACATGCCCGGGGCGCAGTTGCCCGAGGCGCGCGTGATCGTCAATCCGAACCAGCCGGGCTGCGGCTTCCCGAGCAAGAATCTGGCGGGCGTTGGCGTGATGTTCTACGTGCTGCTGGCCCTGCGGGCGGAATTGCGCAAGCGCGGTGTGTTCACGCCGCAAGATCAGCCGCGCCTTGACGCGCTGCTCGATCTGGTGGCACTCGGCACCGTGGCCGACGTGGTCAAACTCGACGCCAACAACCGTCTGCTGGTCGCGCAGGGCCTCAAGCGCATGCGCGCGGGGCGGATGTGCCCGGGCATCGCCGCGCTGTTCCGCGTGGCCGGCCGCGAGGCGAGGCGCGCGTCGACGTTCGATCTGGGCTTCGGCCTCGGCCCGCGCCTGAACGCCGCCGGGCGCCTTGCCGACATGTCACTCGGCATCGAATGCCTGCTCACCGACGACTACGACCGCGCCATGGCCATCGCCGCCGAACTCGACGGCATGAACCGCGAGCGCCGCGAGATCGAAGCCGGCATGCAGCAGGAAGCGCTCGCCATCCTCGACAGCATGAACGCCATCGATGGCGCCGGCCGCCACACCCTCGCGGTCTACAACGAGACGTGGCACCAGGGTGTGATCGGCATTGTCGCGTCGCGCATCAAGGACAAGTTCCACCGCCCGGTGTTCACCTTCGCGCCCGGCGACGACGGCGTCATCAAGGGGTCGGGCCGTTCGATTCCCGGCTTCCACCTGCGTGATGCGCTGGACGCCGTCCACAAGCGCAGCCCGGGTCTGATCGTGAAATTCGGCGGCCACGCCATGGCGGCGGGGCTTACGCTGCGCGAGGACGGTTTCGATGCATTCGCCAACACCTTCGAGGCCGTCGGCCGCGAATGGCTGACCGAGGCCCTGCTCTCGCGCGTGCTCGAAACCGACGGCGAAGCGGACCCGGAATGCTTCACGCCGCAGTTCGTCGAGCTGCTCGAAACCCAGGTCTGGGGCCAAGGCTTTCCGGCGCCAAGCTTCTGCGGCGAGTTCGACGTGCTATCGCAGGCGGTGCTGAAAGACAAGCACCTGAAGCTCAAGCTCGGCCGCGGCAAGCAGCATTTCGACGCGATCTGGTTCAACCACGCAGAGCCGCTCGGCGCCTCGGCGTACGTGGCCTACCGGCTCGACAACAACACGTTCAATGGCATCACGCGCGTGCAGATGGTGATCGAGCACGCGCAATAGCGGATTGGACAAACCTTGCGCCAACGCATAAATACATGCCAAAACTGTCTGACGGCGCGAAGATGACGCAGCAATCGGGCACGGCCGGTGCGTTACAATGCGAGATTGCCGGTATGGAAACGCCCAAGCATCCAGGACCGCGCGCCCCACGAATTCCTAGCATCAACTTCCAAGCGAAATGACTCACGTCGTTACCGAAAGCTGTGTCCGCTGCAAGTACACCGACTGCGTGGACGTCTGCCCCGTCGACTGCTTCCGCGAAGGCCCGAACTTCCTGACCATTGATCCGGATGAGTGCATCGACTGCGCCGTCTGCGTGGCCGAGTGCCCGGTCAACGCTATCTACGCCGAAGAAGACGTGCCTGCCGATCAGCAGAAATGGATCGCCATCAATGCAGAGCTGGCGCAAGCCGGCTGGCCGTCCATCACCAAGACCAAGCAACCCTTGCCCGACGCCGACGACTGGAAGGACGTGAAGGACAAGGAACAGTATCTCGACCGCGGCTGAACTCGCTCAAGCCAACCTGCCCGCACACTTTTTGTAGAGCATCGCGAAAAAAGGTGTTGACGGGTAGAACGGAAACTAGCTAGAATTCATTTCTTCGCTGTTGCAGCGATTCCCCGATAGCTCAGTCGGTAGAGCGCCGGACTGTTAATCCGTAGGTCCCTGGTTCGAGCCCAGGTCGGGGAGCCAAAATAACAAAACGCCTCGCTTCGTGCGGGGCGTTTTCATTTGTGGCATCGGTGCGTGTATTGTTTGCACCGATCGTCATGCCCGGATGGTGAAATTGGTAGACACCGCGGACTTAAAATCCGCTGCGCCCTAATCGGCGCGTGCCGGTTCGATCCCGGCTCCGGGCACCAATCCCCTCGTCGCTTCCTTCCCTCCTCCGCACCAGCGTGTTACGTCGCGCTGCAGCCGTGCGTGTTCGGCGCGTCTTCATATTCGTCGTGACGGCGCACCCATGACATCGGGCCGTTTTCATTGCGGCCAAGCGGCGCGCGATCGAGCAGCAGCAGCGTGCCAACCATGTCCTCCAAGCCGCGCGCATACGTCGAGTACGCGTGGAAGACATTGCGCGCCTCGTCTTGATAAAAGGCGCTCATTCCAGGCAGTTCGTCGTGAGCCTCTTCGCGTGGCGTAGCCGTGTAGTTGTAGTCGACCGTCCCGCTTGCGAGTTCGTCCTGCGAGAAACTCACGCGATAGTCGTGATTGAACGTCGAGCCGAACGACGACACCCACGGGAATCGCCAGCCCATGCGCTTTTTGTAGGTGGCGATCTTGTCCATCGGCGCGCGGGACACCGCGACGAACGTCACGTCGTGGTGGTTCAAATGCGGGAGCATTCCGCCAATATGGTCGGACAGGAAGGAGCACCCCGGACAGCACGCATCCCAGTCTGGGCCGAGCATGAAGTGATAGACCATCAGTTGGCTGCGGCCGTCGAACAGGTCGAGCAGCGTCTTCTTGCCCTCCGGCGACTCGAACACGTATGCCGCATCGACCTTGACCCACGGCAGCGCTTGGCGCTCGGCGTTGATGGCGTCGCGCAGATGGATGGCCTCTTTCTCGCGCGCCAGCAACGCTCGGCGCTGGATAAGCCATTCGTCTCTTGAAACGACGGGGTGCGCTTGCATGATTGCCCCTTGTCTAAGACTCAGGACTTCATACTAGGCGGCCGCACTCGAATGAAAAGCCGCGGCGCACAAGTCCCCAACCGGATGCGACTTGCCCGCCATGGAAGAGAATCAGCCGCCTCTGCGCATGTCATTTCAGGTGCCGGATCAGCCCATCAGCAACCGCACGCCCACATTGATGAGCGCGCCGCCGCCCACCAGACCTACCCACAGCACAGCGGCACACAGCAGCGGTCGCACACCGGACTTCAGCAGCATCGGCACATGCGTTTGCGTGCCGATGGCAAACATCGCGCAGGCCAGCATGGCGGTGTCGATGGCGTCGATGGGGGCATGCCATGCAGCGGGGATCGCACCAGCGGAATTCAGCAGCGTCACGATCAGCAAGCCCACCGCAAACCAGGGCATCGCCTTCCAGGCATGGCCGGCGGCCTTGCGAAGTGCGCTCTCGGAAGACGCCGAAGCGGAAGCCGGCGCTTCAGCAGGCGTCGTGCACGCCAGCACCACCAGCAGCGGAGACAGCGCCAGCACGCGCACCATCTTGCTGACCACGGCCGCGTTGGTGGCGTCGTCGCCCAACGGACGCGCAGCGGCAATCACCTGCGCGACCTCGTGGATCGTCGAACCGATGTAGACGCCAAAGTGCTCAGGCGTGACGGCCGCACCAGCATGCGCAACCAGCGCGTACAGCCACGGATACAGAAAGATGCCGACCGTGCCGAACAGGACCACGCTGGCGATCGCTACGGCCGTCTCACGCGATGACGCCTTCACCGCCGGCGCGACGGCCAGCACGGCCGCGGCCCCGCAGACCGCACTGCCCGCCGCCACCAGCACGGATTGCGAACGCGTGAGGCGAAACCAGCGCGTGCCGATCCACGTACCGGCCAGCATCGTCGCGGCCAATACCACCAGGGGAATCACCACGCCTGACGTACCCAGATCCTGGATCTGCGCCAGCGTCAGCCGAGCGCCGTAGAGAATCACGCCGGCCCGCAGCAGCGTATGTCGCGCAAACTGGATCGCGCCTGGCGTCAGCCAGCGCTGGTGACCAGGGACATGCCCCACGGCCATGCCGAGCAGGATGGCGAGCGTCAATGCGCTCAGGCCCAGATGCTCCGCCCACGGCATGGCACCGAGCGCTACGGCCACGCCCGCGCAGCCGAACAACACCGTCACGCTGGCAAGCGTCCGCCCATCGAACCCCGCCGCCATGCTCGAGGGTGCCAGCTGTTTCTGCGCAGTCGTCATCACATCCGCCTTCTTTATTCGATATGCGCATAACGATATGCGGATCGTGATAACCTGTAAAACAGGTAATTTTAGTAATTCCAACCACTTTTATGGATAACAAAGCGCCCCGCGTCACCTTGCGGCAATGGGCCGTCTTCGCCGCCATCGCGCAAAGCGAGACGACCACCGCTGCCGGCGAAGCTCTTGGCCTGTCGCAATCCGCTGTCAGCGCGGCGCTGGCCGAGCTGGAGTCCACGCTCGGACATCCGCTGTTTGACCGGCATGCGCGGCGCCTGCATCTGAATGCGCTGGGCCGGCAACTTCTGCCGCAAGCACAGGCGCTGCTCGATCACGCCGATGCGCTGGAACACGCGACCGCCCAGCCGAACGTGCGCCTGAAGCTCGCGGCCAGCAGCACGATCGGCAACTATGTGCTGCCAGCCCTGCTGGCGGGCTTCCGGCACGAGATCGCGCCGGACAGCCAGCTCGACGTGCTGATCGGCAACACGCAGGACGTGGTCGATGCCGTGCAGCGTTTCGAGGTCGACATCGGCTTGATTGAAGGCACGTGCCGCGGCGAAGCATTAGAGATCGAAACGTGGATCGACGATGAGATGGTGATCGTTGCCGCGCCGGGGCATCCGCTCACGCAAGGAACGGGACCCGTCTCGCATGCGGCGCTGCGCGAAGCGGGCTGGCTGATGCGTGAACCCGGCTCCGGCACGCGCGAACTAGTCGACAGCCGCATCGCTTCGGTGGTCGGGCCGCTGCATGTGGCGCTCGAACTCGGGCACTCCGAAGCTATCCAGCGCACGGTGGCTGCCGGCTACGGCATTAGCTGCCTGTCGCGCCACGTGGTGGCCGACGCGCTGCGTGACGGCCGCCTGGTGGAAGTCGACAGCGGCCTGCCGCGCATTGCCCGGCCGCTGCTGATCGTGCGCCATCGCGACAAGCACCCCACGCACGGGCTCACGCAATTCATCGACGTGCTACGCAGTCACAGCGTCGATTCGAAAAAAATTCGCGCAGGGGACTAGCGCGATCCAAAAAAGATTGATATATTCTCGTTTCTTCGCGGGGCGTTAGCTCAGTTGGTAGAGCAGCGGACTCTTAATCCGTAGGTCGAGTGTTCGAGTCACTCACGCCCCACCAGTATTTAAAAGGCCCGACAGGCAACTGTCGGGCCTTTTTCATTTCTGCAATCTCGCGCGGGCACGGGCACGTTCATCCCAACCGGGTTTCAAAGACCTGCGAAACGTTTGAGCAGCCGGCCAGCAGCAAGCACAAGAATGCGGAGCGCCTCATAACTGCTTGCAGGTGTAACTGAGGTGCAGCGATGCGCGCGCGTCGACGCCAGGATACGGCCGGCGGCGTGCTGTACGTGGCCCGATCGGCCTGGGCTGCCTTGTTGGCCGCGGCTTGAGCAGCGACCGACAAGGCGGAGCTGTTCGGCACCGCCAAAGGCCGGCGCCGGCCTTGCATTTCAGGCCATTGCCTCGATGCGCAGTTGCATGCGCATGTGCAACGTCTCGCCAGGCGCCAAAGCGCGCAGGCCAGTACCTTCCCATCCTTGTGCCGCCAGGTTGATGGCGTCGGCCACATGTGAAATGGGCTCCAGGCAGAAATACGGCTGCCCGTGCGGCGCGTGGAGG
The DNA here is from genome assembly GCF_038440115.1 of Ralstonia sp. OTU4908. NCBI lineage: Bacteria > Pseudomonadati > Pseudomonadota > Betaproteobacteria > Burkholderiales > Burkholderiaceae > Ralstonia > Ralstonia sp. OTU4908. The sequence goes on from NZ_JASATD010000002.1 coordinate 185,352, forward strand.
ATGAAGTGGTCGAGCGGGTCATCGGCGCTCAGCGTGAGCTCGCCGCCCGCGCGGGACACCACCGCACGTTGCTGCCATTCGCTGTAGTAGACGCTGAGCGCGGCATCGGGTAATGCACGGGCGTGACGAAAATCTTCCCGCGGCGTGATCGGCTCGCGGCGGACGGCAACTTCACCGGCGTCGGTCGGCCACATCGTCGCAGCATCGAACTGCACGCGCGTATCGGCCGTGCGTGCGAAGTATGGATGGAAGCCGCCACCGGCCGGCATACTGCTGTCGCCATCGTTGCGCAGCGTCATGACGGCATCCAGCCCGGATTCAGTCAGCACCAGCGTTTGCGTTGCGGTGAAAGGCCAGGGCCAGCTGTCTGCCTCGGGCACATAGCGCAAGCCGAGTTCGATCGACGACGCTGTCATCCGCTCCACCGTCCAAGCACGCGCATGCGCCAGTCCGTGCATGGCGTGGGCCTGGCCGGGATGCGGCGCGAGACGGATCTCGCGGCCGCCCCATTCAAAGCGCCCATCGCGGATGCGGTTGGAGAACGGCAGTAGCGGATAGCAGCCGGCCTTGGGCCATGCCAGCCCCTCGAAGCCGTCGCGCAAGGACTCGGCCGACATCGGCGCCAACCAATCGACATGCCGGCCGCCCTCGCCGGCCCAAGCCAGCGAGGCAATGCGTCCACCTGCCGCCGGGGCGACGTCCATCGTCAACGCGCCGGCGCGCAGCGTGTGCACCTGGCCAGGCGCAAGCCAAGTCTTGCTGTGCATCAGAACGAATGCCGAATGCCGACCATGCCCACGAACTGGCTGCGTCCGTTCGACGGCGTGCCGTTCTGCGAGTCGCCTACCGACGCCACCGCATCCACAATGGACGTGCTCGTCCCCGAAGCGCGCAGCGTCTGGCCGTTGGCGCGCTGATACGCCTGGATCGCATAGAACGCGGTGCGCTTGGACAGCGAATACAGCTGCTCCATCGAGAACTGGTTGTACTTGGCCGGCGAGCTGATCCCGTTGCGTGCCTTCTCAGCCGTGTAGCTGTAGCCGAAGGCGAGCCGCAATGCGGGCGTCAGATCGTACGTGGCAATCGCGCCCACCGTATTGAACGTGGCCGATTGCGTGAACAGCGACAGCGCGCCCGGCTTGTACTGAACATTCGAGTAGTTCAGGCCAACCATCAACTTGCCGAACGTATAACGCGCGGCCGTGGCGATGAGCTGCGCGGAGTCTGCCGTGGCATAGCCGGCGTTGACCGGCGAGTTGTTGGCGAACGTCCCGACGTTGCTGAAGTTGCCGGCCGTCGTGCCAGTCGACACGTTCTTCAGGCGCGTATAGCCGACGCCCCACGAGAAGGCCTGGAAGTCGTATCGCAGCCCGGTGCTCACGCTGCTGCCGTTCGAAATGCTGCCGGCCTGCTCGCCAAAGCCGTATTGCACGCCCGCTTGCAGACCGCCCAGCACCGGCGTGGTGTAGGTGACGGAGTTGTTGAAGCGCAGCGTGGTATCCAATGCATCGACATCGCCCGGGTGCGCGCCAGTGGCACCCGTGAGCACGTTGGTCGGGCCCAGCGATGCCACGTACTGGAAGTACGGCGTGTACGCACGGCCCAGCGTGACCTGGCCATAGTTCGTGTTGCTCAGGCCGACGTAGGCCTGGCGGTTAAAGATGACCCCGGCTTGGGACTGTTGCCCCGTTGCGGCGTTGAGACCGCTCTCCAGCCGGAACAGCGCCGTGTTGCCGCCGCCCAGGTCTTCCGTGCCGTACAGGCCAAACTTGCTGGCCAGCAAGGCGCCCGAGTTGATGTAAGTGTTGGAATGGCCGCCCTGGTTGCTCGAATAGGCAAAGGCGTTATCGACCACGCCATACAGCGTGACCGACGTTTGTGCTGCAGCCTGCATCGAAGCGCCTGCGCAGAGCAGCGCAACCGATGCGTAGACCGGGCGGATCGAAACGGCACGTTTGGCTCGTGTGGTTTTCATCGTTGTGATCTCGGAAATCTCCTACACCAAGGGAACACTGCGCATTACCGTGCCTCTGCGGACCCGATCGTGATGCGCAGCGGAAATGCGGCACTAGGCCGGCAATTGCAACGTCAGGCGGCGCCAGCCACCCGCAACAACGGTGTCCAGCACGCGGGCATGCGGCGTCTGTACTGGCCGCGCATCGCCGGCGGGCAAGTGAATCTCCACCGTGTCGGCCGGCGTCGGCATCTTGCCTTCGCGCGAGACGTGCAGCGTGATCGCCTGCGCATCCGACACTGCGCGCACGCTCCATCGGCCCTGCTCGCCGCGGCGCCACGCTTCGGTTTCGCCGTCGTCTTCAACGCAGCCGCCAGCGGATTCGCCAACGCCTTGCATGGGCACGACGAGGAAGCCGCGTTGATCGGCGCGCCGGTCGAAATGCTGCTCCGCCACGTTCAGCGCGATCACCCCGCCTTCGCGAATCAGCATGACGGGTTGGTCCCACGGCGAAGGCAGCGTGATGGTCTGTCCGCCCTCGAACGCCTCGCCGCTCCAGTACGACACCCAGCGCGCGCCGGTCGGCAGGTAGACAGAGCGATGGGTCTGCCCTTCGTCCACCGTCGGCGCCACGAGCAGCGACGCGCCGAGCATCATGTCATCGCACTCGGCGTAGCAGCGGCGGTCGTTCGGGAACTCGGCAAACGTCGGCCGCAGTACCGGGTCATAGGCCTGCGTGGATTGCCATAACAGTTCATACAGATACGGAATCAGCCGGTAGCGCAGCTTGATCAGCGAGGCAATTTGCGAGGTGACCTGCGGATACATCCATGGTTCGTTGACGGTCTTGTCATCGTTCCACGAGTGGATGGAGAAGCGCGGCATGAACACGCCAAACGCCACCCAGCGCACCAGCAATTCCGGCGAAGGCGCCGGGCCCGCAAACCCGCCGATATCGTGCCCGATGTTCGAGACGCCCGACAGCGCTAGCCCCAGGCCCATCTTCAGGTTGTAGCGCAGCGTTTCCCACGAGGTGTAGTTGTCTCCGGACCACGTCTGCACATAGCGCTGCATGCCGACACCACCGGAGCGCGACACCAGGAACGGCCGACGCTGCGGCGCAAATTCGAGCTGCGCTTCGCGCGAGGCGCGCATCATCAGCATGGTGTGCAGCACCTTGGCTTCACGGATGGGCGCCTTCTTGCCAAACCCGTGCGCGAACGCGTCGGGCGTCCAGACTTCGAACTCGTTGTTGTCGTTCCAGGTCGACGCCATGCCGTACTCGAGCAGCGCGCTCTTGACGTTGGCTTTCCACCAACCCAGCGTTTTCGGGTTGGTGAAGTCGAGATACGCGCCAACCTCGTCCCAGAATTGCACCCAGGCCGGCTCGCCGCTTGCGTCGCAAATCAGCAGGCCGGCTTCCCGGGCTTCTTCGAACTTCGGGTGATCGCGAAGCAGGCACGGCTTGATGTTCGGGCACAGGCGAATGCCCGCGTCCAGATAGCTCTGGACGAAGCCGCGCACATCGGGGAACTTGTCGGTGTTCCAGTTGAAGACGTAGCGCTTCGGCCCGATCGACGTATAGCCCGACGACAGATGGAACGAATCGCACAGGATGTCGTGCTCACGGCATCCCTTGATGAACTCGGCCATCTGTTCCTGCGCGTTGGGCGCGTCGGTGTACGTCATGGTCGAGCCGGAATAACCGAGGCCCCATTTCGGCATCCAGGCGGGGCGGCCGGTCATCCACGTAAAGCGGCGCGTGGCGTCGAGCGGCGTGTCGGGCGAGGCGATGAAGTAGTAGTCGAGATCGCCATGCGGCGCGACAAAGTACCGATAGTGACCGTGGTAGTTGTCCAGCTCGCGGCCCATGTCGAAGCTGCAATCTGACAGCGTGTCGTAGAACAACCCGAAGCCGGTGCGGTTTTCCGGTTGCCACGTCACGTAGAACGGGATGTGCTTGTACAGCGGATCGGTCGTGCGCGCGCTGTAGCCCATCGCATCGATGTTGCGCATCTCATAGCGCTGGTGCGCACGGTTCATGTCGCCGGCGCGCTCACCCAGGCCGAAGTACATCTCGCCGGGTTCGCGGCGCACGTAGTGGTAGACCTGCTCGTCCCAATAGCCGAAGTTGTAGGCCTGCGTTGGGCGATCGTTCAGCACGGTCTGCCATCCGCCGGCCCCGTGGATCTGCCATGTGCAGAAGCCGCCTGCGAGCGCAACGCTCAGCCGAATCTTGCTGGTTTCCACGCGCAGCGTGTCGGCATCGCTGTGCAACGCAAATGCGGGCAGCGCGAAGCCGCTCAGGTCGCGGCGGTCACGCCCTTCGAGGGGCGTGTCGTCACCGCCGGGGGCAATCGACCACGTGGCCGGGCCGCGCAGGTCGCCCTGCGGCAGCACGAGCATGCGGATGATGTCCTCTTCCAGCACGAAGAGTTCAATCGCAGCGCCGGCGCTGCTGGCCAGCCGCAGCCGGTTGCCTTCATGCGCCTGGACTTCGAATCGGGGGGGATGCAACATGGACATCGGTTTCAACTCAGTTTGAAGCAGAGAGACTCATCTGACGCGCGGCGCGCTCTTCCTGCGACTGACCGCGAATCAGCACAATCAGCAACGCCGCGCCAATCAGATCGAACGCGCCGAGCAGGCCGAACAGCGGACCATAACCGACCTTGTCAGCCAACGCGCCCACCAACAGCGAGAAGCCCAGGCCGCCAATCCACGCCGACATGCCTGCAAAGCCACTGGCAGTGCCCACCTCTTCCGGATCGAACACGTCCGCAGACAGCGTGTTGACCAGGCCGGAGATCATTTGGTGCGCAAAGCCACCCACGCAGAACAGCGCAATCGCCGTATAGGGAGACGCCACGAGCCCGACGCACGCCGGACCGATCATCATGAACGCACCCAGCACAACGCCGCAAACGCGCGACCACACCAGCGGAATACGGAAGCGCTTGATCAGGAACGGCGACAGGTAACCGCCGGCCAGGCCGCCCAGGTCAGCCGCCAGGAATGGCAGCCACGCGAACATGGCGATGGCTTTCAGATCGAGGTGACGCTCGTTGACGAAGTAAAGCGGAATCCAAAAGCTGAACGTCTGCCAGGCAGGTTCGGCAAAAAAGCGCGCCAGCGCAATCGCCCAGAAGCGGCGGGACGTCACGACGTCCTTGACCGGGCGCTTGCCGCGCTCTGCGCTCACCGGGCGGAGCTGGCCGCCGATGATCTTTTCGCGCTCGGCATCGGACAGCGCGGCATGGTCCTTCGGCGAACGGTAGAACGCAAACCACAGCGCGGCCCACAAGAAGCCGATTGCGCCGGTCACCACAAACGCCCACTGCCAGCCGTAACGCAGATGCAGGAAGACCACCAGCGGCGGCGCCAACATCGCACCCAGCGAGGTGCCCGAATTGAACCAGCCGACGGCGACGGACTTTTCCTTGTCCGGGAACCATTCGGCGACGGCCTTCATGCCGGACGGAATGGCAGCGGCTTCGGTCAGGCCCATCAGGGCGCGAAAGCCCGCCAGCGACAGCCAGCCGGTAGCGCCCGCGTGCAGCACGCCAGCAAACGACCACAACACACCAAACAGCGCAAAGCCGATACGCAAGCCGACCAGGTCAACGATAAAGCCGCAGACGGGCTGCATGATCGTGTAGCCGACCTGGAAGGCCGCCACCACGTAGGAATACTGCTGGGTGCTCATCCCCAGCTCGCTCTTGAGGGTGGGCGCCAGCACGCCCAGCGAGTTACGCGCCAGATAGTTGACGATCGTGCCCAGGCACACCAGCACGATGATCCACCAGCGCAAGCCCTTGATGGTCTTCACGGTGTTGTCTCCGATATTTTTTTTATTGGTTACCGATGTACGAGGCGGCGTGCTACAACGGGCGCCGCCTCGATTTCCGCCGTAGCGGTCAACGCACCATGCAGGGGCGCTTGTTGTCGAACTGCCAGTTGGGAATCAGTTGGCGCATGGCGATCGCATCGTCGCGTGCGCCCAGGCCGTGCTGCTCGTACAGCGCGTGAGCCTTCTCCAGTTGCGCCATGTCGAGCGTGATACCGAGGCCCGGTGCTGCCGGCACATCGATCTCGCCACCCACGATCTGGAACGGCTCGCGCGTCAGGCGCTGTCCGTCTTGCCAGATCCAGTGCGTATCGATGGCGGTGATGTTGCCCGGCGCTGCCGCGGCCACGTGCGTGAACATCGCCAGCGAAATGTCGAAGTGGTTGTTGGAGTGCGAACCCCAGGTCAGGCCCCAGTCGTCACACATCTGTGCCACGCGCACCGAGCCCTGCATCGTCCAGAAATGCGGATCGGCCAGGGGAATGTCGACCGAGTGCAGCTGAATGGCGTGTCCCATCTGGCGCCAGTCGGTAGCGATCATGTTGGTGGCCGTCGGCAGGCCCGTGGCGCGGCGGAACTCGGCCATCACCTCGCGGCCCGAGTAACCGCCCTCGGCGCCGCACGGGTCTTCGGCGTAGGCCAGCACGTCGTGCTTGTCGCGGCACAGGCGAATGGCCTCGGCCAGCGACCACGCGCCGTTCGGGTCCAGCGTGACGCGCGCCTCGGGAAAGGCCTCGGCCAATGCAGTCGTGACGACCATTTCGTCATCGCCGCTCAGCACACCGCCCTTGAGCTTGAAATCCTTGAAGCCATAGCGCGCATGGGCGGCCTTTGCGAGGCGCACGACCGCCTCCGGCGTAAGCGCTTCTTCGTGGCGCACGCGGGTCCAGTCGTCCGTGGCATCGCTGCCGTCGGCGTAGTCGAGGTCGGTGCGCTTGCGATCGCCCACGAAGAACAGGTAGCCGAGCACCGGCACCTTGGCACGCTGTTGCCCCTGCCCCAGCAGGGCCGCCACGGGCACGCCCAGATGCTGGCCGAGCAGGTCCAGCAGCGCGCTTTCCAGCGCTGTCACCGCATGCACGGTGGTGCGCAGATCGAAAGTCTGCAACCCCCGGCCAGCGGCATCACGATCGGCAAATTGACGGCGCACGCTGTTCAGTACGTTGTTGTACGCGCCGATCGGTTGTCCGACAACCAGCGGCGTCGCGTCCTCAATGGTCTTGCGGATGGACTCGCCGCCGGGCACCTCACCTACGCCGGTATGACCTGCGGAGTCCTCCAGGATGACGATATTGCGGGTGAAGAACGGGCCATGCGCGCCGCTCAGATTCAGCAACATGCTGTCGCGGCCCGCCACGGGAATGACCTGGAGGCGGGTGACGCGCGGCGTGTCGACTGCGCGTTCGGAGGCTGGGTGATTGATTGTCATCACGTGTGTCATCAGTCGTCGTACAACATGGACGCGACTATAATTGACACATTCTTCTCGAACCACCCCTGGTAAACCCGCCCCTTCCCGGAGACCACATGCCCACCGTCAGCCCGCCCGCAACGCTCGTGCGCCGCACCCAAAGCTTGGCGGACGTGGTGGTGGACCACGTCAAAGGGCGCATTGCCAGTGAATCTCTGCGGATTGGGGACAAGCTCCCCACGGAATCCGCGTTGATGGAAGCGCTGGGCGTGAGCCGCACGGTGGTACGCGAGGCGATTTCGCGCTTGCAAGCCAAAGGGCTGATCGAAACGCGTCACGGCATCGGCAGCTTTGTGCTGCCGCCACGCATCGACAACAGCATCCCGCTGGGCGATGCGTCGACGATGCACGAGATCTTGAGCATGCTGGAACTGCGCGTCGCCATTGAGACGGAATGCGCAGGCTTGGCCGCACAGCGCATCTCCGCGGCCGAGATCGAGGCGCTGCGTCTGGCACTCGAGGCCATCGAGCAGGACCAGGCGGAGGGCAACGACAGCGCCACCTCCGACCTCCAATTTCATCTGAGCATTGCCCGCGCCACCGGCAACGAACATTTCGTGGGCGCCCTCGCCCAGCTCGGCAAGACGCTCATTCCCCGCACGCGGATGGGGCTGGCGCAGGTCGGCTACCTGAACGCGCCCGAACTGCGCGCCACGGTCAACCGCGAGCACCACAGCGTCTTCGAAGCCATTGCGCGGAAAGATCCCGAAGCCGCTCGCGCCGCCATGCGCATGCACCTGTCAAACAGCCGCGAGCGTCTGCGCCGGGCGCACGAAGCGGCTGGCACTCAAACGACCGCAACGGGTAGCTGAGCTGGCCAACACGGCGGCATGTTGTACGACGTCTTATCAGGCGTTCAGCACCGTCCAGAATCTCCGGTCTCAGCGCTGTTGATAAAGATTTGCATTCGCCCGCTCTCAGCCACGTAACCTGAGCTTGCACCGACCCCTCGTGGGTGCGCTCCGGCCGCGGAAGAGAGAGCCGCGGTCTTCTTGGCCCTGATGCTGCTGTCCCGAGTGTCAGGGCGTTTCTTTTGGCAGTGGGCGGTCAAATCTCCTCCACTGCTTCACCCACAAAAAAGCCCCGACTTGCGGGGCTCGACTTTGAAACGACCGACTCAGCGTTCGCGTGCCAGCACGTGATAGCCGGCCAGCAGGATGGCGGCGCCCGCGATCGTGCCGGCAAACCCCGCCAATTGGCCTGGCTCATACCAATGCAGCAACTGGCCGAAAAAGGCCGCGGCCAGCGCACCGGCAATGCCGACCATGATGGTGAGGACGAAGCCGCTTGCGCCGCTGCGCGGCGTCACCCATCGGGCCACAAGCCCGGCCAGAAAGCCGATGAGGATGGTGATACAGAGCAATTGCATGGCAGCGGCTCCGGCGGGTCAAGGCTGTCAGTGCGTTGCTTCGGCGTCGATCACGCGCTCCAGACAGAAGCCCTGTCCATAGATCGCGCGCAGGCGCAGGCCGTTCTCCGTACCCAGCAGCAACTTCTTGCGCAGGCGTGACACGTGCGTATCGAGCGTGCGTGAATACGGGCTCAGCTCACGGCCCCAGAGCGCCAGTTCAATATCGGCGCGTGAAAGAACGCGCCCAGCATTCGCAAAGAGCAACAGCGCCAATTCAAACTCACGCGCATGTACCGACACTGACGTATCACGCAGGCGGATGGAACGATTCTGCCGATCGAGCGTATACGGCCCCAGACGAATCTCCGACGCCCGCACGGCGCGGCTCACGGCAAAGCGGCGGATCAACGCATCGAGCCGCGCCAGCAACTCAGGCGCACGGATATCACCTTGGAAGCACAGGTCTGCACCGTGGTTGAGCGCCTCTGCGGTTTCGGTATCGGCCTGGCCGTCGGCGAGGTAGACGATCGCCATACCGGGGCCCACGCGCTCGCGCACGCTGCGCACCAGCGACAGGCCTGGCATGTCGTGCGCATGCGCACCGACCATCAGCAGGTTGATGCCGTGCAAGTCGATGGCTTCAAAAACCTGGCGAGAGAGAAACAGCGGCACACACTCAAAGCGCGTGGGCTGCAACGCGGAGTGGATCGCCTGCTGGCGGGCGAGGTGCGTATCGATCAGACCGATTTTCATGGCTCGGTGTCGTAGTGGACTGCGTGCGGCGCGGTCAAGCAGCGGCGTGACGATGATGCTGTGCATTGCTATCGTCGCCACTGCCGCCGCGCCACATGGATACATGCCGACCAGCCAGCCAGAAGCCTTTGAACTGCGGCGGGTTCCCGTTACCGCGCAGGGCGTGATGCAGTTGCGCGCGAATGCATTCGTAATCGCATTCGGTCAAAACATCGGTTGCAATCTGGCTCAACATACGTGGCGCCTCGGGCGTGTCTGTGCTCGGTTTTTTCCAAGGTGCCGTCGTCTCTCGACCGGTGTGTCACCGGTGCATGCTGTGCGGGTCGGCCAATGAACTGTAGGGCCGCCGCCGTGCCGAAATGCAAATGATTGAAAAGGAAGTGTGGCAAAGGCCACACGAGACCGTCAGGCCTCAGGCGTCGTGGCGATGCGCGACGCGCGGCAGCCACAGCGTGAAGGTCGACCCCAGGCCGGGTGTGCTTTGCACAGCAATGCGGCCGCCATGCCGGTCGACCACCGTCTTCACGAATACGAGACCCAAGCCGCTGCCGGCGGGCGCATTGGCCGCGCCTTCATGCAAGCGATGAAACGGCTGAAACAGCCGCGGCTGATCGGCAAGGGCGATGCCGGCCCCCTGGTCCGCCACGGCCACCGAGAACATCGCTTCGTCCTGCTCCACCGATACCGTCACCATGGAGCCGGCTGCGCTGAACTTGATGGCGTTGTTGAGCAAGTTCACCAGCGCGCGCACCAGCAAGCGCGGCTCGCCGCGCACCGCTGCTTCGATGTCGGCCACCACGCGCACTTCCACCTGGTGACGATTCGCCAGCGGCCAGACCTCGTCGGCGGCATCGAGCACGAGGCCCACGAGATCCACGTCCACCAGCTTGAGCGTTTGCGATTCGGCGCGCGCCAGGTCGATGAAGGCATCGGCCAACTCCAGCGTGCGCGACGACAGCTGCTCGATGCGAGACAGAAGCACCTCGCGGTCCAACGCGCGCGACGCATCGCGCTGCAGCTCGATCAGGGCGAGGATGGCGCTCTGCGGCGAACGCATGTCGTGCGAGATAAACCGCAGCGCTTCTTCGCGATGGCGCTCGGCCTGGCGCACGGGGGTGATGTCGGCAAAGCTGACGATGATGTCGACGGGGCGCCCCACTTCGTCCCGCAGCGCGGCGGCGTGCATCAACATCGAGCGGCCGTCGTGCGTCTGCAGCTCGACGGGTTCGAGCCCGGTGGGATCGGCGAGCCAGCGCGCCCAGTAGTGCTCTCCCGCTGTGGGGTCGGGAAACGCACGCGCCAGCAGCGTCGACAGGTCGCGCAGCGCGGCCGCGCGGATCTGGCCCGGCGCCTGCATCTGGCCGGCCAGGTCTGCGCTGCGGCCATTCGCCAGGCGGATCGTGCCGTCGTGCGTGCAGATGACGGTCGCATCGGGCAGGCTCTCCAGCGCATCGGCCAGGAAGCGGCGCAGCCCACGCAGCTTGTCCGTCAGCGAGGCGACGGCATCCATGTGCGCGCCGAGCGTGCGGCCGGTGCGGACCAGCGGCGCGGTATCGCCCAACAGGCCGGGCTCGCGCGCCAGACGCTGCAGCTCGTCGCGCAGAAAGCGCAACGCGGCTTCCTGCTGGCGCCAGCTCCACAGCGGATACAACACCAGCGGGCCGACCAGCGCCGCAAACGGCGGCAGCCAGCGATTGCCAACCACCAGCGCGCCGATTGCGCTCAGCAACAACACGACAGCACCCGTCACCGCCACTGCAAGCGCCATACGCGGCGTGAGCCAGCGCACGGCAAACGCGGTCATCAGCAGGGGGAGCAGCGTCATCGCCCAGAACACGCCCGGTGGCGCCGGCAGGATGGCGCTGCCGTCGAGTACCGTCTGCGTGGCATTGGCAAGCACTTCGACGCCGCTCATCGTGCGCGAGGGCGGCGTCGCAAAGATGTCGGACACTCCCGATGCGGTGGCCCCGATCAGTACCAGCTTGCCGGCAAGCGCCTCGGGCGGCACGTGGCCGTTGAGCACATCCAGCGCCGGCACATGCCGGTATGTACCGGCCGGCCCAGCAAAATTCAGGCGGATATACGCCTGCCGCACCCAGCCGCCGGCGTCGGTCTCCACATCGGGCAGCGCCGGTACGGATGACGGCGGGCGCAGCGCCTGCCGCGCAAGTTGCACGGCAAGATGGTCCAGCATATGCGTTCGCGGCCCCTCTGCCAGATACATGCCGCGTACCACGCTATCCGCGTCGGGGGCGGCATTGATATGCGCGACGGACGCGTTGATACCGAGGAACGGATAGTGATACACGCGCCCCCGCTCGGTGCGCTCCGGCAAGGCCGGCAGGATGACGTGTCCGGCCTGCTCGATGGCGGCAGTCAATGCTCGATCGCCTTCGGGCTGCGCAAGATCGGGTTCGATCAGCAGAATATCGACGCCGATGGCGCGCGGCTGCGCCCGTCCCACCCGCGCAATGAGGTCGGCCAGGCGGCTGCGGGGCCACGGCCAGCGCCCCACGGCGTCAAGACTTTGATCATCAATGGCAACGATGACGATATCGTCGCGCGGCGCATGCCCGTGCAGCGTGACGACCGTGTCGTATAGCGCCGCATCCAGCCGCGCGACCACGCTCCAGCGCACCGCGCCGAATGTCAACAGCGCTGCCAGCGCCACCAGCACCCCCCACTCCACCAGCGCGCGCCGCCCAAGGCTGCGCACGGCCGATTGGGCGGGTACGGGTTCAGTCATTGAGGAGGAGATTGCCGCCGCCGCTCTGCACCGGGCTGCGCGCGGAATCGCCGACGAAGGCACCGACGTCAATGCGCTGCGGCTTGGCGTAGACCACCGATGCCGCATCGCCCAAGTCGACGCCGGTGCGGATGTAATACACGCCGGACGGCGGCCTCGGAATGGTGGCCTCGTTGCCGTCGCTCACGATGTCGGCGATGGGTTTGGCGAAGCTTGTGTCGCCCGCCAATTGCACACGCGTGCGCGCGCCAGATGCCGCCAGTTCGGGCGACAACGCCGACCAGTGGGCATGCAGCTTGCCGTCATCGCTCGCTTCCACTTCGGCTGTCGGTACGGCATCGAGCGGAATGTCGAGCACGCGAAAACGAAGCGCATCGCTCCACGGGCCGGTTTTGCCGTCCGCTGCCACCGAGCGCACACGCCACCACCATGTGCCAGCCGTCAACGGCCTGGTCAGACGCACGTCCTCGCCATGCTGCTGAACGGCCGGCGAGGCAAAGCTCTCGGTGCCCGCCACTTCCAGGTCATAGCTACCAGCATCGGACACGACAGCCCATCCAAATGCCACGTCCCCGCTGCGGTAGGTCCGATCGCTACCCGGCTGGATCGTGTACGGCGCTTCCGGATGGAGCCGCACAGTGAACGGCCGCGTGGCCGTTTCACTGGTCAGTCCAAGCGCGTCGACGCTCTGCACGACGAGCGTGTAGTCGCCGTCCTCATCGCCGCAGAGCGTTGCCGCCGGGGTCTTGCTTGATTGATAGGCACTGAGTTCGGTCAGCGCCGCATCCCGCGCCACGGCAGCGCGATATCCGACCGCACCCTTCACCGGCTGCCACGTCGCGCGCAGGCACGGCGTCTGCACAAGTTCGGGAATGGCGCCGAGCTTGGGCGGGGCCGGCAGCGCGGCACGCTTGAGGTGTCCCGCCGATGCCACCACGCCAAAGCCAGCCTTGACCGCTTGCCTCTGACGACCGGCGCTTGTGGCAACCTCACCTTCCAGCACGGAACTCGTCGAACCCGCTTCGCTGGCCTGCACGCGGAAACGCGTACCTCGCACGCCCGTCACCAGCGCTGGCGTGGAAATCTCGTAACGGCCCACACCGCTCTTCTTGGGCGCGACGTTGGATTCCGCTTCGCCCTTCTTCACGTGCACGCGCACATCGATCAACCCGGCGCGCGCAAACGCCCGCACACGCGACAGCGCAACGTGGCTGCCCGGTGGCACCGTCACGCGTGTGCCGTCGTCAAAGGCCAGCGTCACGGCGCCTTTGTCGCCGGTGTCGATCTGCGCATCTTCTGCGAGCTTCGTGCCAGTCTGCAGGGGCTTGCCGCCGGTGGTTGCGTCACGTGCAAACACGACCTGCGCCGTTGCTGGCACGACCGGAATGCGATCGAACGGAATCCGGAGGAGCGAGCCGGGCTGAAGCCGATACGGATCGGCGACATGGTTGCGCTGCTGCAGGAGGCGCCAGCCGTCGACGCTGTTCATGTAACGCGCTGCGAGGCTGATCAACGTGTCGCCCGGCTGCACGCGGTAGACGAAATCGGTGCCATCGGCGCCGGAAGGCTGGGCGACCGCCGCCTGCCACACGCCGCCAAAAAGAACGAACGCGCCGACAAACGCGGCGCGCCCAATCAAATCATTCCAGTTTGCTTCAGCTTGCTTCGCCATCTTCCTGCGTGGTTTCCAGCCGATAGCCATGCGAATACACCGAGACCAGCCGCACGCCATTCTTCTGATTGAGATCGAGTTTGAGCCGCAGCTTGGAGATATGGGTGGCCAGCGTGCGCGAATCCGGGCCGATGCTGCGACCCCAGACTGCCTGCTCGATCAGCTCGCGCGGCACCAGCTTGCCGACATTGCGGAACAGGTACAGCCCAAGATCGAACTCGCGCGGCGACAGCTCGACCTGCGAGCCGTTCAGTGTCAGCACGCGACCGACTGGGTCCACCGCGTACGGACCGACGCGAATGCGTTCGAGCGATTCACCGGTGCGCGGCGCCGCACGACGCAGCAGCGCACCGACGCGCGCCACCAGCTCGGCGCGGCGCACCGGCTTGACGACGTAATCGTCGGCGCCGGCAGCCAGCCCGCGCACCACGTCGTCTTCGAGCGAACGGTTGGTCAGAAACAGCACCGGCAGCGCCGGGCCGACCGTCTGCCGCACCCAGCTCACAAGCTGGATGCCGCTGATATCGGGCAACTGCCAGTCAAGCAGCAGCAGGTCGAATGTGCGATCCCGCAGCGCCTTGACGAAGGCATCCCCGTTACCGAAACACTCGCATTCGTACCCCGACGAAACCAGGATTTCGCGGATCAAATCAGATTGCGCCTGGTTGTCTTCTACCGAGGCAATTCGTATCGCCATCTGGACTGCCCTTTCCCCGTTTCGGGTCCGGCATCGCTATGCGAAATGCCGGCTCACTCCGTGCGTCGTTGTGATCGGGGTCCCGGACCGGCGCATCGTAGTTGAATACGCCAGCCACCAACGGCGCGGCACCCACTTCCCGCGCAAGACCTTACCTACGCCCTACCGGCAGGTGTCGCACGCCGGCTTAAGCCCAACTCATCCTAAAAGGCCGCCCCTGCGATATTGCAAACAATTGTGAAAAGCCAATCGGAGAGCCGGGATTTCTGGCGTTCTATCATTTTTTATCGCGCCATTACAAGGTGCGAGTTCTCAGAAAGTATAGGAGTCGGCCCACGGGCGGGTAGGGCGCCCGGGTATACGCTGCCCCGGACCCTCCCTACCGAGCCTTCCGCCAGCGCCCTTGATCGGTCGTTCAAGCTGCGGTCGCCGCCCAGAACATCAGTACCGCCAACCTGAGGGCTGCTCCCAGAAGACATACCCTTGACCATCCTGCCGACGCATACACCTGTGTCGAAAGCACCGCCCCCAATCCACTGCCCGCCGCATAGAACAGCATGTACGCGCCAACCAGCCGGCTGTGCGCCTCCGGCCGCAAGCGAGAGCCCAGACTCTGATTGAGCACGTGCACAGCCTGCCCACCCAGGTCCAACAGAACCACACCGACGATCAGCCCTGCCAGATGCCGCGCCCCCAAACCGAGCGACAGCCAGGCTACCAGTAGCAAATCCAACGCGACGCCGGTGGCCGCCTGTGCCCAATGGCGATCCGCCTGGTGCCCCGCTCGCGCGGCCGCCAGCGCGCCAATCACGCCAACCAAACCGAATGCGCCAATGCCTGCTGGCGAAAGCTCATAGGGCGGCGCACTCAGAGCCAGCGCCATCGCGCCCCAGAAGACATTGAACGCCGCGAACATCAGCAAACCGATCAGGCCGCGTCCCTGCAAAACAGGTTCGGCCATCAGGAGTTGCCACATCGAGCGCAGAAGCGCTATGTATTTCGGGGGCGAAAGTACAGTCGGCGGCGTCGGCAACGCGCGCCAGAGCATACACAGCATCGCCACCGAGAAGCCTACTGACGTCGCATAGACAGCACGCCAGCCGGCGACTTCAGCGATCCAGCCCGTCAGGGCATGTGCCAACAGAGGACCGATAACTACCCCGCCCCGTACCGCGCCAACCACGTGACCACGTTCCGGCGAAGGTGCCAACACGGCGGCGCAGGCGATCAGTCCTTGTGTCATCGCGGTGCCAAGCAAACCGATAGAGAGCATGCCAAGCAGCAACGACCAGTGCGCCTGCGCCAGACCTACCGCGAGCAGCGCCGGCGTGAGCAGGACGAGCTGCACCAGCAGCACTTGCTTGCGCGGCCAGCGGTCGCCCAGCGGAACGACTAGCGCCAGAGCAAGCGCACAACCAGCTAGGGTGGCACCGCTGATGCCGCCCACCCATGCGTCGCTGAGCGCAAAGTCACGGGCCAGTGCCCCGAGCAGCGGCTGGGCGAAATAGCCGTTGGATACGCTGGCCGCTGCGCACAATGCCAGCATGCCAACCCATGCATGCGGCAACACTGAAAATGGGAATGACCCGCTCGGTAGACGAACCGTTCACAGCGCAATCAAGGCATATCTCCGCCTCGTTTGGTTTCAAAAATAGAACCAAATGAGCCTAGTCAACGCAGTTTTCTCATGTGACCACGGCAAGGAGGCGGGATGGGTCGGCCATGCCGTCAGTGCTTCGTGTCAACATGGCGTTGGTACATTGTCCAAACTGGAGAGTCGAGGCGGAACAGGCCGCGCTTGGAGCGAGTTCATCGCGACGATGCAAATAAAAAGCCCCGAACCAGTCGGGGCTTTCTTCTTGCAATCTGGAGGCGGAGGCCGGAATCGAACCGGCGTACACGGCTTTGCAGGCCGCTGCATAACCACTTTGCTACCCCGCCAGGGGTTTTGCACCGCATTGTAGCAATTCGTGAAGAACCGCGTGTTTGCCGTGCCGATAAAGAAAAAGGGAAGCAAGGCTTCCCTTCGGGATTGGAGCGGGAAACGAGGCTCGAACTCGCGACCTCAACCTTGGCAAGGTTGCGCTCTACCAACTGAGCTATTCCCGCGTAACCGGTTATGCCGCCATGCCTTCACATCAACACGGCCACATATGTCAAAACTGGAGCGGGAAACGAGGCTCGAACTCGCGACCTCAACCTTGGCAAGGTTGCGCTCTACCAACTGAGCTATTCCCGCATTTTGGCTACCAGCACTGCCGTACAACCTTTGTGCTGCTAGACCGTTTGCGTCACATCACTGCAACGCGAGAACGAGATTATGGCAAAGAAGAATCGCCCTCGTCAACACTTTTGCGCAAGAGTTTTTAAAGGCTCATTTTGCGCGCTCGCGAATCTGCGGCCAGGCGAGCTTCATGTAGTACGCCATCGACCACAGCGTGAGCACCGCCGCCACGTAAATCAGCCACGTACCCCACACCTGCGCATCGATCATGCCGAACAGGCGGCCCTCGAACAGCAGCAGCGGAATCGCGATCATTTGGAAGGTCGTCTTCAGCTTGCCGAGGAAGTTGACGGCCACGCTCTTCGACGCGCCAATCTGCGCCATCCACTCACGCAGGGCGGAGATGGTGATCTCGCGGCCAATGATGACGAGTGCGACGACGTCGGAAACACGGCCCAATGACAGCAGCACCAGCAGCGCGGCGGCCACCATCAGCTTGTCGGCGACCGGATCGAGGAAGGCACCAAAGGCGGAGGTTTGGTTCCAGCGGCGGGCGAGAAAGCCGTCGAACCAATCGGTGAGGCTTGCAACGATGAAGAACACCGCGGCCGTCAGGTTCTTGGCGGGCAGTGCCATCCAAGTGTCCGGCACGTAGAACACGCCCACCACCAGCGGGATCATGGCCACACGCAACCAGGTCAGGAGGATCGGGAAGTTGAAAGGCATGGCAAATCGAGAGGACAACCGCCGCGCAAGCTGAAACCAACGCGACACGATGGGGCATTGTCGCCGATCAATGCAGCTGACGGTAGATTTCTTCGGCCAGGGTCTGCGAGATGCCTTCCACCGTGGCGAGCTCATCGACGCTCGCGGCCATCACGCCGCGCAAGCCGCCGAAGCGCGCCAGCAACCGCTGCCGGCGCTTGGCGCCGATGCCTTCGATCTCTTCCAGCCGCGACGTGTTGCGCGCCTTGGCCCGCTTGGCGCGCATCCCTGTGATAGCAAAGCGGTGCGCTTCATCGCGAATCTGCGCGACAAGCATCAGCGCGGCGCTGCCCTGGCCCAACTCCAGTGACGGCCGGCCATCGGCGAAGACCAGCGTTTCGAGGCCCACCTTGCGCCCCTCGCCCTTGGCCACACCGACGAGCAATCCAATATCCAACCCCAGTTCCTCAAAAACCTGGCGAGCGACTTCCACCTGCCCCTTGCCGCCGTCGATCAGCACGATGGTCGGCATGTTGGGCGCGTCTTCGCCTGCCTGCTCGACGATCTTCTGGTAGCGGCGCGTGAGGACTTGCCGCATGGCCGCGTAATCGTCGCCGGGGGTGATGTCCTGGATGTTGTAGCGGCGGTATTCGCTGTTTTGCATGGCGTGGCCGTGAAAGACCACGCACGAGGCCTGCGTGGCTTCGCCGGCGGTGTGACTGATGTCGAAGCACTCGACGCGCAGCGCGGCAAGGTCTTCCAGGTCGATACCGATGGTCTCGGCCAGTGCGCGCGTGCGGGCCTGCTGGCTGCCTTGCTCGGAAAGCCGACGCATCAGCGAGAGTTCGGCGCCCTTCTCCGCCATCTCGAGCCACGCGCGACGCCCACCCTGGGGCTGACGCACGACCGAGATGCGACGCCCGGCCTGCTCGGCCAGCGCATCGATCAGCTCGGTTGCGAGAATCGGATGGCTGACCACCAGCACCGGCGGCACGAACTGATCGAGATAGTGCTGCGCAACGAAGGCTTCGAGGATGTCGCTAGCCATGCGTTCGGCATCACGCGATGTTTCTGCAGCCGACACGCTATCGGCTTCGACATCCACACCGACAATGGCGGCGCCCTCTTCCACGTGCGTGGGAAAGTAAGCTTTGTCACCGAGATGACGCCCGCCGCGCACCATCGCCAGGTTCACGCAGGCGTGGCCGCCCTTGATGGCAACGGCCAGGATATCGATGTCGCTGGCGTGGCCGACCTCTTCCACCGACTGCTGCTTGAGCACCGTCGACAACGCGCCGATCTGGTCCCGCACGATGGCAGCCTGCTCGAACGCCAGCGATTCGGCGTAGCGCTGCATCTTGTCCTGCAGCGTCTGCATAACCTCGTCTTGCCGGCCCTGCAGGAAACTGGCCGCGTTGGCGACATCGCGTGCGTAGTCCTCTGCGCTGATGGCCTGGACGCATGGGCCGCTGCAACGATGGATCTGATGCAGCAGGCACGGCCGCGTGCGGTTGTTGAAGACCGTGTCTTCGCACGTACGGAGCCGGAACACCTTCTGCAGGATCTGCATGCTCTCGCGCACGGCATGCGCACTCGGGAATGGGCCGAAGTATTGATGCCTGCGGTCGGTTGCGCCACGGTAATACGCCATGCGCGGATACGCGTGCTGCGTGAGCTTCAGATATGGATACGACTTGTCGTCGCGAAACAGAATGTTATAGCGCGGCGCCAGGGCCTTGATGAGATTGTTCTCGAGCAGCAGCGCTTCGGCTTCGCTGCGCACGACCGTGGTGTCGATGCGCGCGATCTTCGCCACCATCATCGCGATGCGCGGCGAGAGCAGCGTCTTGTTGAAGTAGCTCGACACGCGCTTCTTGAGGTCGCGTGCCTTGCCCACGTAGAGCACATTGCCCTGCACATCAAAATAGCGATACACGCCCGGCAGGTTCGGCAGGCGCGCGATATGCGCTTTCGCGTCGAATTCAGGCACGTTCGCGGGCGCGTTGGCCTCGACGCTCTCGGGCGTCTCAGGGGACTGAGTTTGCTTGGGGTCGGACGACATGGCGTTCGCTGGATCAGAGGCCGTCAGTGTAGAACAAGCTGCCGACTACAATGTCGGCCCATCCTCTTCGCTGCCCGCCCCACCGTCCTGCATGCGCACCATCACATCCTGGGATCTCTTCTGCCGCGTCGTCGACAACTACGGCGATATTGGCGTCTGCTGGCGCCTGGCTCGCCAGCTTGCACAGGAGCACGGCCACACGGTCCGCCTGTGGGTAGACGATCTCCGCTCGTTCGAGAAAATCTGCCCTGCTGTCGACGCAAAGACCGATGCCCAGCGCGTCTCGGGCGTGGATATTCGCCACTGGGCTGACGACGCGCAGGTCGCCAACCTACTCCCAGCTGACGCTCACCCGACGCTGCACGACGTGGTGATCGGCGCCTTCGCGTGCGCCGTCCCGGAGCCCGTGCTGACGCTCATGGCCGAGCGGGCATCCCAGGGATCGGCGCCCGTGTGGATCAATCTGGAATACCTCAGCGCAGAGAATTGGGTGGCAGAACACCACGCGATGCAATCCCCACATGTCCGGCTGCCGCTCCTCAAGCACTTCTTCTTTCCCGGTTTTGCCCGCAATACCGGCGGCTTACTGCGGGAAGCGCACCTTGGCGCACAACGCAAGACGTTCGAGGCAAGCCCGGCTGCCCATCAGGCTCTGTGGCACCGCCTCGGCGTCGACGATCTGATGCGCGATAACCCCGACGCCCTGCGTGTGAGCCTGTTCGCCTACGCCAACCCGGCGCTGCCGACGCTCGTCGCCCAATGGGAAGCATCGTTCCAGCCGGTGGTCTGCCTGGTCCCGGAAGGTTTGGCGGCACAGCAGATCGCCGGGCTCTTGGGCGACGCCGGTGGCGCCCGCACAGGCGCCCGGTGGAAGCGCGGCAACCTCAGCGTGGCCGTTGTGCCGTTTGTGCCGCAGGAGCATTACGACCCGCTGCTCTGGGCGTGCGACATCAATTTCGTACGAGGGGAAGACTCGTTCGTGCGCGCCCAGTGGGCACTGAAGCCCTTTGTCTGGCACATCTACCCGCAAAGCGACGACGTGCATCTCACGAAGCTGGACGCCTTTCTGGCCCGCTATACCCCGGCGCTGGCAGAGGCCGACGCCAGGGCGCTGGTCGCCTTCTGGCACGCCTGGAATGGTGCGCCGGCGTCACTCGACTGGAACCAGTTTTCGGCTACGGTGCCTCGCCTGCGCGCACGAGCGGTCACGTGGGAGCAAAGCTTGATGCAACTGGGCGATCTCGCCGCGAATTTGGTGGCATTTTGCGAAAAACAGGTAAAATAGCGGGCTGATCTGTATGCGACCCCCGGCTCTGACCTGGTTCGCGCGGCCCGGAGGGTATCGCGCGGTGCTTCGTTGCTTGGCGCGCATCGAACCCTCTTACTCTCAGGAAATGTGAAATGGCTTTGAAAATCGCGCAAGAACTCCGCGCTGGCAACGTGTTCATGATCGGCAACGACGCAATGGTCGTGCTCAAGACCGAGTACAGCCGTTCGGGCCGCTCGGGCGCCGTCGTCAAGATGAAGTACAAGAACCTGCTGACGGGCGCAGGCGGCGAGTCGGTGTTCAACGCCGACGACAAGATGGACCAAGTCATCCTCGAGAAGAAGGAAGCCGAGTATTCCTACTTCGACGGCTCGATGTACGTGTTCATGGATCCGGTCACGTACGAACAGTACAACGTTGAGCCCGCCGCCATGGGCAGCGCGCTGAACTACCTGCAAGACGGCATGAAGGTCGAAGTGACGTTCTACAACGAGAACGCCATCTCGGTGGAACTGCCGACCACGGTTGTCCGCGAAATTGTCTACACCGAGCCGGCCGTCAAGGGCGACACGTCGTCGGGCAAGGTTCTGAAGGCGGCTCGCATCAACGACAACGAAGAATTCGTGATCATGGTGCCGCTGTTCTGCAACATCGGCGAGAAGATCGAAATCGATACGCGTACCGACGAGTACCGTAGCCGCGCCAAGTAAGCTGGCGTCGCGGCAAGAAGCAAGGCTCCCTCGGGAGCCTTTTCTTTTTTCTAGCAGTTTTCTGGGTGTTCCGACGTTACTTGATTAGCTTCGCCTCGCGCAATGTGCGCAGCGCCTGCTTGTAGGCCGATTG
This sequence comes from Ralstonia sp. OTU4908, assembly GCF_038440115.1. Classification (NCBI taxonomy): domain Bacteria; kingdom Pseudomonadati; phylum Pseudomonadota; class Betaproteobacteria; order Burkholderiales; family Burkholderiaceae; genus Ralstonia; species Ralstonia sp. OTU4908. Next base: position 206,944 of record NZ_JASATD010000002.1, read on the forward strand.
TTGCTGCAGTTTTGCCCAGTCCTTTACGGCGCGACCACCAAACAGCCGACGCACGCGCCGCTGCGACGCCTTGCCCATCGGCACATCAAGCTCGCCGAGCAGTTGGTCGGCTTTTTCCGGCGCATTGCAGATCAAGACCATGTCGCAGCCCGCCGTGAGCGCTGCTCGCGCACCGTCGACCACCGTGCCGGCAACGCTCGCGCCTTCCATGCTCAAGTCATCGCTGAAGATCACGCCGTCAAAGTTGAAATGCGCACGCAGCATGTCCTGCAGCCAGAAGCGAGAGAAGCCGGCCGGGTTCGGATCGACCGCTGAATAAATCACGTGCGCCGGCATCACGGATTGCAGGCCGATGCCCATCCAGCCGTAAGGCTGCGCGTCGTCAGCGAGGATGGCCTCCAGCGGACGCTCGTCCACCGGCACGGCGACGTGCGAATCCGCTTGGACGTAGCCGTGACCGGGGAAATGCTTGCCACAGTTGGACATGCCGGCCAGGCGCAGGCCCAGCGTCAAGTGGTTGGCTAGCATCGTGACCACGCGCGGGTCGCGATGAAACGCGCGATCTCCGATCACGCTGCTGCTGCCGTAGTCGAGATCGAGCACGGGCGTGAAGCTGAGGTCGATATCGCACGCGCGCAGTTCTGCGGCCAGTACATAGCCGCAGGCGGTGGCAGCGCGCGTGGCGGCTAGCACATCGGTGTCCCAGAGCTTGCCCAGCGCGCCCATGGCGGGCAGATGCGTGAAACCGTCGGTCTTGGCGCGCTGCACGCGACCGCCTTCGTGGTCGATGCAAATCAGCACGTCGCTCCGAATCGCGCGAATGGCCTGCGTGAGCGCCGTCAACTGCGCGCGCGATTCAAAGTTGCGCGCAAACAGGATCACGCCGCCCGTCAACGGGTGGGCAATGCGGCGGACGTCGTCGGGGCCGAGTTCCAGGCCGGCAACATCCAGAACGATCGGGCCGGGGTGCTTCTGCTTCTTGGTTTGAGTCATGCGGAGGATTTCGTTTGCAACTCGGCGATGGCGAATGCGACTGCATAGTCGCGCTCGTCCGTCACACTGATCTGGATATGAAGGGCGTGCTGCGCAATCCAGTCGGCCAGTTCGCCGCTATAGCGCACCACCGGTTGGCCGGAGGGCAGATTGAGCGTCTGTACCGCACGCCATGTCATCGGCCACCGCATGCCCAGGCCGATGGCCTTGGACACGGCTTCCTTGGCGGCAAAGCGGGTGGCAAGAAACGCGAGACCACGGCGCTCCGAGCGCGCCTTGCGGGCATGGTAGACACGCAGCTCATCGGGGCCCAGCACCTTTTCGGCGAAACGGCCGTTGGTCCGCTGCATCACGCCTTCAACGCGCTCGATCTGGATGATGTCGGTGCCGATGCCATAAATCGCGCCAGACACCGAGGCGGATGCAGCCTGTTCGTTCATACCGGCACGCCTGGATGTGCGGCCGCCGGCGTGGTGGAAGACAGCCGTGCCGCAACCATGATCGCTTTCATCTCGCGCACCGCGTTCTGCCAGCCAGCAAATACCGCATGCGCAACGACGGCGTGGCCGATATTCAGTTCATGAATGCCCGCGATGGCCGCGATCGGCTGCACGTTCGTGTAGTGGAGGCCGTGACCTGCGTTCACGCGCACGCCCCAGCGGATGCCCTCTTCCACCGCTGTTTCGATGCGGACGAGTTCGGCGCGCAACTCGGCATCGTCGGTCGCTTCGGCGTAGCGGCCCGTGTGCAATTCGATGACCGGGGCGCCCGCAGCGGCGGCGGCCTCGATCTGCGCCGCATCCGGATCGATGAACAGCGAGACGCGGATGCCTGCGTCGGCCAGTTGCTTGCAGGCGGCTTGCACCTTAGCGAAACCGCCCACCACGTCCAAGCCACCTTCAGTGGTCACCTCCTGACGACGCTCGGGCACGAGGCAGACGTCTTGCGGGCCGATATCGCACGCGATGTCGAGCATCTCCTGCGTGACGGCGCACTCCAGGTTCATGCGCGTGCGCAGCTGCGGCCGCAGCGCGCGCACATCGGCGTCCTTGATGTGGCGGCGATCTTCGCGCAGGTGCAGGGTGATGAGATCGGCGCCGGCTTCTTCAGCCAGGAGCGCTGCGGCGACCGGATCCGGATAAGTGGTGCCGCGCGCGTTGCGCAGCGTGGCGACGTGGTCGATGTTGATGCCCAGGTCGATGATTCCCGGCGAGGCATGAAAGATCATAGTTTCTGCAAGTCGATCAGGATCTGGCGCGTCGAAAGCGGCGTGCCATGCAAATGATAATGCAGCAGGAAACGCATCAGGCTGCGGCTTTGCTGCGCGGTCGTCGGGCGTGAACCGTAATCGTCCCGCTCCATGTCAATCAGCGTCTGGCCGCGCAAGACGGGCCAGGACGATGGATCGCTCGGCAGCGTGCGCCGGATGCCTCGCTCAGGGTGATAGACGTATTCGGCATCGGCCTGCACGGGTTCGCCGTCGATACAGCGATCAAGCTGTGCAGCAAAGCCGGTCTCACGGAGGAGCACACGTTCGAACGCGCGCAGCGTAAAGGCCGCAGGTTCGCCATGGGCGAGCTTATTGAGCGTTTCAACGTAATGCGCGAACAGCACCGGGTGGCCATCTTCGCGTGCGACAAACTTGACGAGCAGTTCGTTCAGATAGAACCCGGACAGCAGTCCCTCCCCGCCCAGCGGCAGCATGCCGCCGACCCACTCGGCACGGGTCAGCGTGCGCACATCGCCGCGGCCGCTCCAGGACAGCGACAGCGGCTGGAAGGTCTGCAGCACCGCACGCAGCGCCGAATGCGGCCGCTTGGCTCCCTTGGCGACCAGCGCCATGCGCCCGTAATCCGGCGTGAAGACATCGATGATGAGGCTGGTTTCCCGATACGGGTAACTGTGCAGCACGAAAGCCGGCTGCGCAGCAACGCGTGTTTCGGAGCGCCCCGCAGGAAAGCTCTTACGCGGCGCGGCGCCGGCAACGCCTTCTTCGGCCAGCCATTCCGCGGCTTCGTCCGGAATCGGATCGGATCGTCCCGCCATCGAGCGTGTGTAAAGAGTGGCCCGGCTCAGTGGTTATTCGTAGCCGTAAGCACGCAGGCCGGCTTCGTTGTCCGCCCAACCGCTCTTGACCTTGATCCAGACCTCCAGATACACCTTGCCGTCGAACAGTTTTTCCATGTCCATGCGGGCTTCGGTAGAGATCTGCTTGAGCTTGGCGCCCTTCGCGCCAATGATCATCGCCTTGTGTGCGTCCCGGTCGACCAGGATGGTCACAAACACGCGGCGCAGCCGGCCCTCGGTCTCGAATTTGTCGACGATGACGGTGCTGGAATACGGCAACTCGTCGCCAGTCCAACGGAAGACCTTTTCGCGAACGATTTCGGCGGCCAGGAAGCGCTCGCTGCGATCGGTCAGCGCTTCGGGGTCGTACATCGGCTCGCCTTCCGGCAGGTACGGGCGCACGATGGCGAGCAGGCGGTCGATGTCGTCGCGGTTCTTGGCCGACATCGGCACAATTTCCGCAAACGGAAACACCTGCGCCATGTCCTGCAGGAACACGGCAACCATCTCGGCGCGCGTGTACGCATCGAGCCGGTCGACCTTGTTGACGATCAGGATCACAGGCGTCTCGCGCGGCAGCAGCGAAAGCACCTTTTCGTCGTCCGGGCCGTAGCGGCCGGCTTCGACCACGAACAACACGGCGTCCACCGACGTGAGCGTGGACGTGACGGCGCGGTTCAGCGAACGATTCAGCGCGGTGGCGTGACGTGTCTGGAAGCCCGGCGTATCGACGAAGACGAACTGCGCGTCATCGGTCGTCTGAATGCCCGTGATGCGGTGGCGCGTGGTCTGCGCCTTGCGCGAAGTGATGCTGACCTTCTGGCCCACCAGGGCGTTCATCAGCGTGGATTTGCCAACGTTCGGTCGCCCGACAATGGCGACCATGCCGCAGCGGAACCCCTCCGGCACGCCGGATTCTGGCTGCGGAGGCTGCAAGGGGGTGTCGCTCATTTACCTGATTATTCCTTCAACCTGAGAGACAACTGCGGATCGGGCGGCGTAGCCTGCTTGCGCGTCTTGCCGGTGCGCTCGGCGCGGCTGCGCTTGACGAGTTGCGGCACCAGGCGATGCGCTTCTTCCAGGGCCAGCTTAGCCGCCGATTGTTCGGCCGCGCGCCGCGATGCCCCGCTGCCGGAGACGCGAATCTCCAGCTTCGGGATCGAGCACTCGACCTCGAACTGCTGATTATGCGCCGCGCCGTGGGTGGCAACCACCGTGTACAGCGGCAACGCAATCTTGTGACCTTGAAGGTACTCCTGCAACAGCGTCTTGGCATCCTTGCCCAGCGTGCGGGGGTTGACCTGTTCAAGGATCGGGATATAGAGCTTGCGGATCAGCGTCCGGGCCGCATCGAAGCCGCCGTCGAGAAACACCGCCCCGAAAATCGCTTCGAGCGCGTCAGCCAGGATGGAAGGCCGGCGAAAACCACCGCTCTTCAACTCCCCTTCGCCCAGACGCAGGGCATCGGGCAACTGCAACATCTGCGCGATCTCATACAGCGCCTGTTGTTTAACCAGATTAGCCCGCACGCGCGAGAGATCGCCTTCATCCAGCTTGCCGAACATGCCGTAAAGCATGTCGGCGACGGCGCAATTCAGAATCGAATCACCAAGAAATTCCAGGCGCTCATTGTGCATCGCGCTGTGGCTGCGATGGGTGAGCGCCTGCTGCAGCAACTCCGGTTTGCTGAAGCGGTAGCCAAGACGTTGCTGTAGTGCATCCAGACTCATGTCAACGCTGGGTCCCCGAATAGGTGATCACCAGACCGATGGGGCCATACAACGGGACCTCGCGCTTGTACGAGAAACGCACCGCCTGAATGGAGCCGCCGCCGTCCAGCACTTCCAGATCTTCACCTTTGATCGACGTGATGTCGTCGATCGCAGCCTGCTTATCAAACGCGCTGGCCACCTCTTCGCGCGTGCTTGCACGCTCACGCGCCTGCTTCACAGCACGCGTGATGGCTTGGTATTCCATCAGGCTCGGCACAGACCGAATGGCTGGCAGCACAAACGTAATCAGCACGATGATGCCGATCAGGATGCCAAACATGGTAATCCCGCGCGACGGGCGTTTCAGACCGGCCTGACGAATCCGCATTGCATTTCCCCCGTTTTGCAATTGCCGAGTTTTAGTAAGATATCTTTGCGTCACTTATTGGATCAGTGGAAAGCACCGATCCGCTTCAGATCACCCAGATTCATCCAGATGAAGAATGCCTTCCCGACGATGTTCTTGTCCGGCACGAAGCCCCAGTAACGGGAATCCGCGCTGTTGTCGCGATTATCGCCCATCATGAAATAGTGACCTGCAGGTACCTTGCAGGTAAAGCCGGTCTGATTGTATGTGCAGCTTTCGCGGAACGGAAAATCGTCCGGGCCCGAAACATAAGCCGGGCGGTCGGCGTCGTTCAGGATGTTGTGCGTGACGTTGCCCAGCGTCTCCTGGTACTGCTTCGAATACGTCAGGCGTTCACCATCAAGATAGTCGGACTGCGGCGCGTAGGTGGCCGGCTGGCCGTTCACCGTCAAGCGCTTGTTGTCGTACTTCACCACGTCGCCGGGCACGCCGATCACGCGCTTGATGTAGTCCATCGACTCGTCTTTCGGGTAGCGGAAGACCATCACGTCGCCGCGTTGCGGCTCGTTTAGCTCCACGATCTTCTTGTTCACGATCGGCAAACGAATGCCATACGTGTACTTGTTGACGAGGATGAAGTCGCCGATCTGCAGTGTCGGAATCATCGATCCCGACGGAATCTTGAACGGTTCAATCACGAACGAGCGCAAGAGGAACACCGCGGCAATCACTGGGAAGAAGCTGGCGGTGTACTCCAGCCACCAAGGCTGGCGCAGCTTGTCTTCGGCCAGTTGCAAACGGGCTGCACCGATGTCACCTCCACCGCCATATTGCGCCTGCACCTGCGCGCGCGCATCAAATTCAGCCAACGCCGCGGCTGCGGCCGCCTGGCGCTGGCGCTGGAACACGAGCTTGTCAGCCACCCAAGCAATGCCGGTGAGCACGACGAGAACAAACAGAATCAGGGCGAAGTTCATGGAGGAGAGATCGTCCGAGCGAGGTCTGAATTATTTTTCTTCGACGCGCAGGATGGCCAGGAAAGCCTCTTGCGGAATTTCAACGGTACCCACCTGCTTCATGCGCTTCTTGCCCTCTTTCTGCTTTTCGAGGAGCTTCTTCTTGCGCGAAATATCACCGCCGTAGCATTTGGCCAGCACGTTCTTGCGCAGCGCCTTGACGTTTTCGCGGGCGATCACATTGGCGCCAATGGCCGCCTGAATTGCAACGTCATACATCTGGCGCGGAATGATCTCGCGCATCTTGGCAGCCACTTCACGACCGCGGTATGTGCTGTTCGAACGGTGGACGATGATGGACAAGGCATCGACCTTGTCGCCGTTGATTAGGATGTCGACCTTGACCACGTCCGACACGCGGTATTCCTTGAACTCATAATCCATTGACACATAACCGCGCGAAACGGATTTCAACCGATCGAAGAAGTCCAGCACGATCTCGCCCATCGGGATTTCGTACGTCAACTGGACTTGGCGGCCGTGGTAGCTCATGTTGATCTGCGAGCCACGCTTCTGCTCGCACAATGTAATCACGGCGCCCACGTACTCCTGGGGCATGTACAGATTGACCGTGACGATCGGCTCGAGAATCGCCTCGATCTTGCTCGGGTCGGCCGGCATCTTGGCCGGGTTTTCGACCTGCACCATCGTGCCATCCCGCAGTTGGACCTGATAGACCACCGTCGGCGCGGTGGTGATCAGGTCCATGTCGAACTCGCGCTCCAGGCGCTCCTGCACGATCTCCATGTGCAGCAGGCCCAGGAAGCCGCAGCGGAAGCCGAAGCCCAATGCCTGCGACACTTCGGGCTCGTACTGCAGCGACGCGTCGTTAAGCTTGAGTTTTTCCAGCGATTCGCGCAGCGCTTCGTACTGGTTCGCTTCCACTGGATACAGGCCCGCAAACACCTGAGGCTTGACTTCCTTGAAGCCCGGCAGCGGGGCGTCCGCCTTGCGCGGCGCCATGTGGGTAATCGTGTCGCCCACCTTGGCAGCCTTCAGTTCCTTGATGCCCGCGATGACGAAGCCCACCTGCCCGGCAGACAGCGATTCACGCGGCACCGACTTCGGCGAGAACACGCCAACCTGTTCCACCAGGTGCTGGGCACCGGTTGCCATCAGCAGGACCTTGTCCTTGGCACGCAGCGTACCGTTCACGACGCGTACCAGCATCACAACGCCGACGTAGTTGTCAAACCACGAGTCGATGATCAGCGCTTGCAGCGGCGCCGCCGGGTCGCCCTTCGGCGCCGGTACTTTGGCGATCAGCGCTTCCAGCACGTCGGCCACGCCCTCGCCGGTCTTGGCGGAGCAGCGCGTCGCGTCGGCAGCGTCGATGCCGATGACGTCTTCGATTTCCTGAATCGCGTTGTCCGGATCGGCCGCAGGCAAGTCGATTTTGTTGAGCACCGGCACCACTTCCACGCCCAGCTCAATGGCGGTGTAACAGTTGGCGACGGTTTGCGCTTCCACACCCTGGGAGGCATCGACCACCAGCAGAGCGCCTTCGCACGCGGACAGCGAGCGGCTGACTTCGTAGCTGAAGTCGACGTGCCCCGGGGTGTCGATCAGGTTGAGGTTATAGACCTTACCGTCCTGAGCCCTATAAGACAGGGCGGCAGTCTGCGCCTTGATGGTGATGCCGCGCTCCTTCTCGATATCCATCGAGTCCAGCACTTGGGCTTCCATTTCGCGGTCGGAGAGCCCGCCACACAGCTGGATGATGCGGTCGGCCAGCGTCGATTTGCCGTGGTCGATGTGGGCGATGATCGAAAAATTGCGGATATTGTCCATCGAATGCGTCGAAAAGCGCCCATCCCGGGCGCGTCTGCCGGGAGCGCGAGCGGTTTCCGGCATGGCCGGCGCGCAGGGGCTGCGTCGGCGGGAGGGTATTGGGTTCAAAGCCGAGGTTGCAGCACAAGCATCGTGCAATGCAAAAATCGGCGCTAACAGGCGATTTTACCGGATTTCAGTGGGCTTCCCGCGCCTCTTTTTGCGGCAGCGGCGTTACCTCAGCTATGCGCAGTTTGTGCAGCGAGCCATGCCTGCACAGCTTGCACATCCAGAAAGTGGTGGCACAGCTCGCGCGCATCTTCCGGCGGCGTTTCCGGCGCGCCAGTCATCAGAACAGGCACCAATTCATTAAACCGCGTCTCAAGCGCCGGGTTGCTGTCGACGTCAACTTCGTGCAGCACAAAAGAAAAACCGCGCCGGAGTGGCTCCAGCGCGTTTTTCATGTCATCGCACAGATGGCAATACGTGCGTCCGTAGAGTGTGAGTTCGATCACTGGCCGCTACCTGACCGGGCCGCGCTCGGACGCAGTGTCACCACCTGGGTGGCGTCGCCGCGACGCACAAACACGGCAACCATGCGGTTCTTGTCGAGCTTGGCGACCACCTCGTTGAACTGCTTGGCGTTGGTGACGTCCGTATCGCCCACGCGCAGGATCAGATCGCCCGGGCGAATGCCTACACGCGCCGCCGGCCCTTCTGACACCTGCACCTCGACGCCACTCTTGGTCTTGAACTCTCGACGCGCGCCGTCAGACAAGTCAGCCACCACCAGCCCCAGTGCGTTCGGCTTGCCCGGGCCCTGCTGGCTGTTATCGGGCTGGGCGCCCTTGGCGCGCTGGGCAACCTTCGTGTCGGCCTGCAACTCGGCGACCGTCACGGTCAGATCGCGCGTCGCGCCCTTGCGCCACACCTGCACGGTAGCGCGCGTGCCCGGCTTCGTCTCGCCGACTTGGCGCTGTAGGTCGCCCGCCTTCTCGATATCGCGGCCGTTGTACTTCAAAACGATGTCACCAGCCTCGATGCCGGCCTTGTCTGCAGGCCCACCCGACTCGACATTGCCGACATAGGCGCCGCGCGCACGGCCCAGACCCAGCGACTCCGCTGCGTCCTTCGGCACGTTGTCGATTGCCACGCCGATGCGGCCCCGCGTCACGCGGCCCGTTGCCTTCAACTGCTCAGCCACGCGCATCGCCTCGTCGATCGGGATCGAGAACGAGATGCCCATGTAGCCGCCGCTCTGGCTGTAGATCTGGTTGTTGATGCCGATCACCTCACCCCGCAGGTTGATCAGCGGGCCGCCCGAGTTGCCTGGGTTGACAGCCACATCGGATTGGATGAACGGCAGGTAGTCGCCGGTATCGCGTCCCTTGGCCGAAACAATGCCCGCCGTCACCGTATTGTCGAGGCCAAACGGAGACCCAATCGCAAGCACCCACTCGCCAACGCGCACCTTGTCGGAATCGCCGAGCTTGAGGCTGGGCAACCCCGTCGCCTCCACCTTGACGAGCGCTACATCGGTGCGTTTGTCCAGGCCGATCAGCTTGGCTTTGTACTCGCGTTTGTCGATCAGCGTGACGTAGATGGTTTCCGCGCCTTCCACCACATGCGCGTTGGTCAAGATGTAGCCGTCACCCGAGATGATGAAGCCGGAACCGACGCCGCGGCTCTGTTCCTCTTCCTGTTGGGGCGGCGCGTTGCGACGTTTCTGGCCCTGCCCGGGCATGCCAGGCATCGGCACACCAAAGAAGCGGCGGAAGAACTCGGCCATGTCGTCATCGTTCGGACCACCCTGCTGCATACGGACCTTTTCGGTCGTGCGGATGTTGACGACAGCGGGGCTGACTTTCTCGACCAGATCGGCAAAATCGGGAAGGCCATACGTGCCCGTAGCCACGCTACCCGTGGCGTTCTGGGCGTGGGCGGGTGTCAGCGCGCTCCCGACCGCCAAGGCGGCGGCAATGCACAGTAGACGCAAAGCGTGAACGGTTCGAGCGGTACGCATGAAGGCTCCCCGGGGCAAAAACAGATAGAAAAATGGGATCGCGGCGGCCGCGCCGCGCGTCCACGGCAGATGCCGGCTGCGGCTACTGTGGCGCGCCGACAGGCTTGTTGGTCGCGTTGGCGGACACCGGCTTGTAGTCGACTGCTGCGCCAAACTGCTTGATGGTAGCAAACGGGACTTCGCCTACCACGGTCAGCCAGAAATCGGCAACACGTCGCACCATCACATGCGTGGCCCCTTGCGAGATAAAGCCCTCGCGACGCGTGCGTTTTTCCGACACCGGCTCAATGAAGAGCGACAGTCCTGCGAGCCCGTCACTGAACACGACCTGCTGGACCTCGAAACCGGAAGCGTTCTTGCCGGCCGGCGCAACGTCGCCCAGCGGACGGCGCACCTCGCGGATCTTCTGGAAGCCCTTGACTGGGTTGCCGATCGTCCAGCCTTGCTCGGCCAGATTGGTCGGCTGCGTCACGATCTCGTACTGATTCCAGCCGTTCAGGTTCTTGAACGCAGAAACGATTTTCTGCTTTTCCGACGGCACACCCAGTTCGACTTGCGAGAAGGCAACCTGTTCAAGCACCTTGCCGTCTTCACCGATGGTCTGGGCACGCATGAGCAAACCACTGTTACGCTCCGCCCAGATACGGTAGGCATAGCGGTAGCCGTCCTTCGGATCGAGCTGGAAGACTTCGCAATCCATGCCCGCGACGCGCTCTGTCGGTAGATGGCGCATGTCGTATTGATCGAGCACATCGCCATTGGTGGTGGCGAGCAGCGCGGGGAAGCTGTCCTTATGCTCCTGCTTCTCCGTCACAACGAGTTTGACGTCGTAAATCAGGTTCCGGACGACGTCATTCTGGCGCAGCATTTCGCGCTGCTTGCCGTCCAGCGCTTCGACGCGCTCGTACTCATTATTGAAGAGATCGGCGTAATGCTGGATGCGGGTGGAGTGCATGCCGGTGCCACGCTGATACGTCAGCGTGCCGACATAGTTCTGCTTGAGCGCCGCGCGATGGATTTTGGCGAGCCAGGAGGCGGCCTCCTTGCGCGGCATGGGATCGGGCTGCGGCTGAGCAGCAGTCGCCAGCGCCGAAACACACAGAAGAAGAAAAACCGACCGACGAACGGCCTGCAGCTTGCGGGCGCCTGCCCCGGCAACGGGGTGCCACACCTTCGACATGGATGCCCGCATTATTCCTGATTGGAGTCCTGGGTGTTCGCCACCCCGTTGGCCACTGCACGCAGATAAGGAACCACCATACCGTTGGTCGCCGACTGGCGGTGAGCGCTCAAGTATTCGTCCAGACGGGCATCACGGATCATTGGCGTATCGTCGGTTGCCGCCACGGTCAGCGCCTGCGCGCCGCCGCCCTGCGTCGCTTTGGCGACCAACGCTGGAGAGCCGTCGGCACCATCGGCAGGACCGCGCAACTGCGGCACGACAACCCAGCTAACGGCCGCCACCGCCGCCGCCACCGCGGTCGTCGGCATGATCCGGCGGACCCAAGCGGGGCTGACCAGGAAGCGGTGCCTCTCCTGGGCTTTCGCACGCTGTGCCACAGCCGGCACTAGCAGATGCGGCTCGGCGTCGAGCTTGGCCGAGAACCGGCTGACGAAATCTTCTGAGGAACGCGTGTTCAGAAGATCTTCTGACCGGAGCACGTCGCCGATCAGTTGATATTCGCGCCAATGCGCAGCGCCCTCAACATCCTTGGCGAGCTCGACCGCAGACGACACCTCGTGCGCCGCGACTTCGCCGTCCATCAAAGCAGAGATGCGCTGCGCGAACTCCGCTTCTGCTGTTTGCAATTGAGCCTGACCCATTTCCCGACCCCAAAAACTCCAACGTCCAATCAACGATCCGAGAGAAGACTTCCCGAGGTTTCACCGTTTGCAGCCGCATGCGGCCGCCGGCTTGTCATATCGGCTGGCTACCACCGTTTGCCCTCCACTGTTCCCAGCAGGGGGCGCAATTTCTCGGCAATCGCCTCGCGCGCCCGGAAAATGCGGGACCGGACGGTGCCGATCGGGCATTCCATTGCCTCAGCGATTTCCTCATAGCTCAGACCCTCGATCTCCCGGAGTGTGATTGCAGTACGCAATTCTTCGGGCAGCGCTTCCATTGCACGGTTGACCGTTTCGGCCACCTGCTTGGTGTGCAGCATGGAGTCCGGCGTATTGATATCCCTTAGTAGCTCACCGTCGGCAAAAGTTTCAGCCTCTTCGGTGTCGATGTCGCTGGACGATTCAGGGCGCCGACCCTGCGTCGCCAGGTAATTCTTTGCCGTGTTGACGGCGATGCGATACAGCCACGTATAGAACGCGGATTCCCCCCGGAACTGGGGCAACGCACGGTAGGCCTTGATAAAGGCATCCTGTGCCACATCCTCGACTTCGGCCGGGTCACGGATCAGGCGGGAGACGAGCCGAATGATCTTCCGGTGATACTTGACCACCAGCAGTTCAAATGCTCGCTTGTCGCCTTGCTGGACGCGCTCGACGAGGATCTGGTCGGCTTCGCGTTCGCTCACGGATTCTTCACCTGCAGTGTATCGCCTTGAATTTATGTGACTCGGAAACGTTGTATTTTACCTACGACACACCGGACACCTGGGAAACCAGCCGCGGGGGCCCCAGGCGCAATAGACTTCGCATACGACGTAGCGTCCTGGCGGAAAACCACGGCGGCATCAGCACGAAAATCTGTGGACACCACCCGCGGCGCGCGACCCCAAGGACCAAGACGCGCTCACCAAGTGCCCATGACCATAGCAGAGGCGCATTTTGGACCGCTTTTGACGCTTTCAATCGGACCTGCCACACGGCTTGCCCCGGCTCTCCGTCCTCTTTGAGACGAGCGCGCCACATCAGTTCCATTGCGAGCGGTGAACGGTTCACCATCAAGGGAACGCAGGCAGCCATCGTCAACCCGGTGATAGCGCCCCAGGTAAACCAAGGCAATGCGGCGCCCCATGCCTTGATCGCCCACAACACCACCGCGCAGACAAGAACAGCCATGCCGAATCGGCTGATCCCGCATAACCGCCGATACGGCGCTGGAAAGACAAGGAGCTGAATAACCAAGGCAACAAGGAAGCGGCACGCGCCCTCGGGCGAAGTGCCGCTCTGCCTTACGGGCGCTTGAACACCAGCGTACCGTTCGTCCCGCCGAAGCCGAAGTTGTTCTTCACGGCCGCGTCGATCTTCATGTCCCGCGCGGTGTTCGCGCAGTAATCCAGATCGCACTCGGGGTCTTGGTTGAAAATGTTGATGGTCGGCGGCGATACCTGATTGTGAAGCGCGAGCACCGTAAACACCGACTCCAAACCGCCCGCGCCACCCAGCAAGTGACCGGTCATGGACTTTGTGGAGTTCACGACGATCTTGGCCGCGTGATCGCCAAAAGCCGCCTTGATGGCTTCGGATTCGTTCTTGTCGCCGAGCGGCGTGGACGTGCCGTGCGCATTCAGGTAATGCACCTGATCCGCGTTCATACCAGCATCGCGCAGTGCGTTCAGCATGCAGCGGCGAGGGCCGTCCATGTTCGGTGCCGTCATATGGAAAGCGTCACCGCTCATGCCGAAGCCCGCAACTTCTGCGTAAATCGTGGCGCCGCGAGCCTTCGCCGACTCGTATTCTTCCAGCACCATCACACCCGCACCTTCGCCAAGGACGAAGCCGTCGCGGTCCTTGTCCCAGGGACGGGAGGCCGTAGCCGGATCATCGTTGCGCGTGGACAGCGCACGGGCGGCAGCAAAGCCACCAATGCCCAGCGGCGAAACGGTCGATTCGGCACCGCCGGCCACCATCGCGTCGGCATCGCCCGCCTGGATGAGACGCGCAGCCAGACCAATGCTGTGCAAACCGGTCGTACACGCCGTAACGGCTGCCAGATTCGGCCCCTTCAGGCCAAACATGATGCTCAGATGGCCGGAAATCATGTTGATGATCGAACCCGGCACAAAGAACGGCGAAATACGACGCGGACCGCGGTCGACGTAGGTCTGGTGCGTATCTTCGATCATCGGCAGACCGCCGATACCGGAACCGACCAGCACGCCGATGCGCTCCGCATTGGATTCGGTCACTTCCAGCCCGCTGTCCTTGAGCGCCTGCACGCCGGCAGCAATGCCGTAATGGATGAAGGTATCCATGTTGCGGGCTTCCTTCGCCGGGATGTACTCCTCGGCGTTGAAACCCTTCACCTCGCCGGCGAAATGCACGGCCAGGTTCGACGGATCGAATTTGGTGATGGTGGCGATCCCGGACTTGCCGGCGACCAGATTGGCCCACCCCTCGGCGACCGAGTTCCCCACCGGAGAGACCAGCCCCAGGCCGGTTACGACTACGCGACGACGGCTCACTATGCTTTCCTGCAACTCTGTATCAGCGACAAAGGCCACAGAAAACGCGCCACCCGGTCAAACCGGACAACCGCCCTTTCTGTGGCCCGCGATGTCAAGAGATCGATTGACGCTTACGCCTTGACGTGGGCGGTCGCGTAATCGATGGCTTGCTGCACCGTGGTGATCTTCTCGGCTTCTTCGTCCGGGATTTCCATACCGAACTCGTCTTCCAGAGCCATCACCAGCTCAACCGTATCGAGCGAATCCGCGCCCAGATCGTTCACGAACGACGATTCGTTCTTGATGTCTGCTTCGGCTACGCCGAGTTGCTCAGCAACGATCTTCTTAACGCGTGCGTCGATGTTGTCCATTTAACCCTCCAGGGAAGTATTCGACAAAAAGTGCGCGCATTCTAGCAGGTTTGCGCGGTGAAAAACCGCTCCGGAATCCATGCAAAAAATGCGCCCAACATGATGCTAAAAGCCAGTTAAATCAGCGATCGCACAGGATTTTACGCATGCGCAAAGCCCCGCACACCCGCCGCCGGGACGGCTTCCTTATCCCATGTACATGCCGCCGTTGACGTGCAGCGTCGAGCCGGTAATGTAGCCCGCCGCCGGTGACGCCAGGAAGGCAACTGCGCTGGCGATGTCTTCCGGAGCGCCAAGGCGGCCCAGCGGAATCTGCGCCTTCAGCGCGGTATGTTGCTCTTCGGACAGGACCTTCGTCATGTCAGTGTCGATAAAGCCCGGCGCGATACAGTTCACGGTGATGTTACGACTGCCGATCTCACGTGCCAGCGCGCGGGACATGCCCTCCACGCCCGCCTTGGCCGCGGCGTAGTTGGCTTGACCCGGGTTGCCGGCCGAGCCCACCACCGAAGTGATGTTGATGATACGGCCACCGCGTGCCTTCATCATCGGGCGCAGCACGGCGCGCGACAGGCGGAACACGGCGGAGAGGTTCGTATCGATGACGGACACCCACTCGTCGTCCTTCATGCGCATCGCGAGGTTGTCCTGCGTGATGCCGGCATTGTTGACGAGAATGTTCAGGCCACCGTGCGTCTTGATGGTTTCGTCGATGACGGCTTCGCAACGCGCAGCGTCATTCACGTTGAGCACCACGCCCGTGCCTTTCACACCGGCTTCTGCAAAGTAAGCCGTGATGGCTTGTGCGCCGGCTTCCGACGTGGCCGTACCCACCACCGTTGCGCCCTGACGGGCCAGTTCCAACGCGATGGCACGACCGATGCCGCGCGAGGCACCGGTAACGAGCGCGACCTGATTGTTCAATGCTTGGGTCATACGAAGTCCGTTGATTATTTGAGTTGGCCCAGCACAGCTTCCAGCGACGCCGGATCAAAGATCGCGTCACCGACGATCTCGCCATCGATACGCTTGACCAGGCCGGCCAGCACCTTGCCCGGGCCGCATTCGACCACGCGGGTGATGCCGTCACCCTTCATCTTCTGGACGGTCTCAACCCAGCGCACAGGCGATGCTGCCTGACGGACCAGCGCATCCTTGATGGCAGCCGGGTCGCTCACCACGGCCACGTCCACGTTGTTGATGACGGGGATCACCGGGGCATTGACCGTCACGTTGGCGAGATACTCGCGAAGACGATCCGACGCCGGCTTGAGCAGCGACGAGTGGAACGGCGCCGACACCGGCAGCGGCAGCGCGCGCTTGGCACCCTTGGCCTTGGCGATTTCGCAAGCCTTCTCAACGGCCGCCTTGGCACCGGCGATCACCACCTGAGCCGGCGCGTTGAAGTTGACCGCTTCGACCACGCCCGCAACGGAAGCTTCGGCGCATGCGGCCCGCACGTCGTCATCCGACAGGCCGAGGATGGCAGCCATACCGCCCTCGCCCACCGGTACAGCTTCCTGCATCGCCTTGGCACGGAAACGCACCAGCGGTACAGCGTCTTTGAACGCGATGGCACCCGCGGCGACAAGCGCCGAATACTCGCCCAGGCTATGGCCGGCCACGACGGTGGGCGTCGGGCCACCGGCGGCCTGCCATGCACGATAGACTGCAACGGCAGCCGTCAGCATGACCGGCTGCGTGTTGGTGGTCAGGTTCAGCTCTTCAGCCGGACCTTCGGCAATCAGCTTGCCGATGTCCTGGCCCAGCGCGTCGGATGCCTCGGCCAGCGTGGCCGCCACAGCCGGATGATCGGCAAACGCGTTGAGCATGCCGACCGATTGCGAACCCTGGCCGGGGAAGACGAAAGCGAATGTCATGGCTCGTATTGTTCGTTCTGGAAATTCGTCAATCAGAAGCGCAGCAGCGCGGCGCCCCAGGTGAAGCCGCCGCCCACGCCCTCGAGCATCACATGCTGGCCGCGCTGGATGCGGCCGTCGCGCACAGCAACGTCGAGCGCCAGCGGAATCGAGGCTGCAGACGTGTTGCCATGTTCATCGACGGTCACGATCAGGCGCTCGTTCGAGAGGCCCAGCTTCTTGGTCGTGCCCTGCATGATGCGGATGTTCGCCTGGTGCGGGATCAACCAGTCGACTTGCGAGGCATCGAGTTCCGCTGCTGCCAGTGCTTCACGGGCAACCTTGTCGAGCACCGTGACGGCCAGCTTGAAGACAGCCTGACCATCCATGTAGAGGAAGGCGCTGCCCTGGATTGCGCCCGCGGCCACGTTGCCCGGCACGCACAGGATGTTGGCGTGGCTGCCGTCAGCATGCAGCGCAGTCGACAGGATGCCCGGCTCGTCAGAAGCTTGCAGCACCACAGCACCCGCGCCGTCGCCAAACAGGACGCACGTAGTGCGATCGTTGAAATCGATGATGCGCGAGAAGACTTCCGAGCCAATCACCAGCACGTTGCGGTAGGCACCCGAGCGGATGAATTTGTCAGCAGTCGCGAGCGCGTAGACAAAGCCGGAACACACGGCCTGTACGTCGAATGCGGCGCACCCATTGGTGATGCCGAGCTTTTGCTGCACTAGGCACGCAGTGCTCGGGAACACGAAATCCGGCGTGGACGTTGCCACCAGAATCAGGTCGAGTTCGGAACGATCGATGCCGGCAGCTTCGATCGCGCGCTCAGCAGCTTTCACCGCGAGGTCGCTGCACGTAACGTCGGGCTCGGCAAAATGACGCGCTCGGATGCCGCTGCGCGAGACGATCCATTCGTCGCTCGTCTCGATACCCTTTTCGGCCAGCTGGGCCGCCAGTTCGTCATTGGTGACCCGCTTGGGCGGCAGGTAGCTGCCCGTACCGATGATCCTTGCGAAACGTGTCATGTGCGGTGGGGTGAAATCTGACTCGGGGGCGACGCGTTCAAGCAGCGTCGGCGGCCGGAGCGGAAGTGGAGACCGGCGCAGCGCCCGCTGCGTCATGGTGCGATTCGAATGCCTGCGCAATGCGGGCGATCACGCCGTTGGCCGCGGCGTCGTAGGCACGCTTGATGGCCCATTCGAACGCGTAGGCATCGGCCGAGCCGTGGCTCTTGATGACCAGACCACGCAGACCGAGCAGCGCGGCGCCATTGTAGCGCCGATGATCGACACGCCGTTTGAAACGCGTCAACACCGGCAGCGCCACAACGGCGAGCAACTTGGTGAACCACGAGCGGCTGAATTCCTGGCGCAGCATCTCGCCGATCATCTTGGCCAGGCCTTCGGTGCTCTTGAGCGCCACGTTACCGACAAAACCATCGCAGACAACGATGTCCGTCGTGCCCTTGAAGATGTCGTTGCCTTCAACGTTGCCGAAGAAATTGAGATCGGAGGCGCGCAGCAGCTCACCGGCCTGCTTAACGACCTCGTTGCCCTTGATGACTTCTTCGCCGATGTTGAGGAGGCCGACCGTCGGACGCGGCTTCTGCTCGACCACCGACACCATCGCCGAGGCCATCTGCGCAAATTGCAGCAGATGCTCGGGCTCGCAGTCGGCGTTCGCACCGAGATCCAGCACGGTCGTGCCGGCACCTTTCTCGTTCGGGATGGCGGTGGCAATCGCCGGGCGATCAATGCCGTCCAGCGTCTTGAGAACGTAACGCGACACGGCCATCAACGCGCCGGTGTTGCCGGCGGAAACGCACGCCTGAGCGGCGCCTTCCTTGAGTTGATTGATGGCCACGCGCATTGAAGAATCTTTCTTCTTGCGCAGTGCGACCTCGACCGGATCGTCCATCGACACCACCTCGGAGGCGGGGACGACGTGGACGCGCGGGTTCGCGGTGGCGTGAAGTCGCTTGAGCTGCGCCGCGATAGCATCGGGCTGCCCGACGAGCAGCATTTCGACGTCTTCGTGTGCGGCGAGAAAATGGATCGCTGCAGGGATTGTCACGCCAACGCCGTGATCGCCACCCATGCAGTCGATGGCAAGCTTGATGGTCATGCGAGTCTGAGTTGCGGTTTCACGTGCGGCTCCGGCCGTTGGCGCGCGTATGGTACACAAACCCGTACACGCATTGCCGAATTTCGCTCAACAAAAAAGCGGCAAATTGGCTTGCCGCTTTTTTGCTTGCATCATGAACCTGTGCGTTCAGACCAACCCAACACGCTTGCCAGAAAACTGGCAAATCGCATCAGTCGTTCTTGGTCTTCACGACCTTGCGACCACGATAGTAGCCATTCGGGCTCACGTGGTGACGCAAGTGCACTTCGCCGGTGGTCGGCTCGACAGCGATCGGGGCCGCCGTCAGGAAATCGTGCGAACGATGCATGCCGCGCTTGGACGGCGACTTCTTGTTTTGTTGAACAGCCATGACTGACTCCTAAGCAATTTGATCGATTTTATCACATCACACGGAGCCGGAGCGTAGCCATTCCGGTAGGCGTGTGAAACGTACTTCCATCAGCGCGCGCAATACTCGCGCACGCCTAATGTTTGGTCTTCAGGTTGGCCAGCACCGCGAACGGCGACGGCTTCTTTTCGGCTTCAGCCTCTTCCGGCAACACCTCATCCGGGCAGACGGCATGACGCGGCGACACCGGTAGCGCCAGCAACAGCTCGTCTTCGATCTGCGTGATCAGATCAAAGTGGCGCGAGCCGACGATGACGTCAGCCTCGTCGTCATCCAGCGGGGCGGCATCTGCCTCGGCTTCCGAACGCATGACTTCCAGGCGCGTGCGCACCGGGAGCGGCTGCTCGTAAGCTTTGAGGCATCGCTGGCATTGCAGCCAGACTGCACCCTCCACTTCAAGATCCACGAAGAGACGCTGACGCGGCAACTGGCCCGCGGTAGCCTCCTCGCGCACCAGACCCTGCAAGTGCCAACTGAACGGCGTGTTGGCGTCAGCGGGGGCATCGGCGGCTTGCTCGGCCAGCAGGCGAGGCATCTCGGTCAGAGAGACCGTACCGCTTGCTGGCTCACCCGCGCGAATGAACGCGAAAAGATCGAATGTACGAAAATCCACGAATCGAACCTGTCGAACGCGTTGCTGTTGGTGCGCAAACCGGATCAACTGCCTGCAGCACCGCCTGACACCTTGCGCCTGGGCGCCCGGTTTGCGACACTGCGCGGCCAATCCGCGAAGCCCGAGATTATAGCGGGCAGAAACCTCTGGCGTCAAAAGGTTTTGCTCAAAATCCACTGCATCTTCAAGCACTTATGACTTCTGCATCGCGTCCGCCGCTCATTCTGGCCTCCAGCTCACCATATCGGAGGGAATTGCTCGAACGCCTGCGCCTGCCGTTTGAGATCGTGGTGCCGAACATTGATGAGACGCCCGCCCCGGACGAGTCACCGGACCAGACCGCTCTGCGCCTGGCTCGGCAGAAGGCAGAGAAGGTCGCAGCAGACTATCCGGGCGCGCTGGTCATCGGCTCCGATCAGGTCGCGACGCTTGATGGCAAGCAGGTCGGCAAACCGGGTGACCACGCCCGCGCACTGGCGCAATTGCACTGGATGCGTGGGCGAACCGTCACATTTCATTCAGCGTTGTGCCTATACGACGGCCGGACCGGGCAACACCAGAGCGAGGACATCCGCACGCTGGCGACCTTCCGGGATCTTTCCGATGAGGAGTTGGACGCCTACTTGCATTTAGAACACCCGTACGACGTTGCCGGGAGCGCCAAGTCGGAAGGCCTCGGCATCGCCCTGCTCGAACGCGTGGAGTCGTCGGACCCGACCGCGCTGGTGGGTCTGCCGCTGATCGCGCTGACCAGCATGCTGCGCAACGTTCACTACCCCCTCTTCGCCTGAACCATGGCCGGTACGCTTTATCTCATCCCGAATACGCTAGGCACGCGCGATGCGGCCGACCCGCTGCCTGACGTGATTCCTGCCGGCGTGCAGCAGATCACTGCGCGCCTCGATTACTTTGTCGCCGAGCACGCCAAGACCGCACGCGCGTTGCTGAAAAAGCTGGCCGAGACCACGCCGCTGGCACGTCCACTGCAGGAAATCACCATCCGCGAGCTGAACGTCAAAACGCCTGAATCGGAACTGGAAGCACTGTTGGCGCCGGTGGTCGCGGGCCAGGACGCGGGGCTGATGTCGGAAGCCGGCGTGCCGGCGGTGGCCGATCCGGGCGCGAATCTCGTGCGCCTCGCGCACCGACGCGGCGTGCGCGTCAAGCCGCTAGTGGGACCGAGTTCGATTCTGCTGGCGGTGATGGCGTCCGGCCTGA
Source organism: Ralstonia sp. OTU4908 (assembly GCF_038440115.1). Classification (NCBI taxonomy): domain Bacteria; kingdom Pseudomonadati; phylum Pseudomonadota; class Betaproteobacteria; order Burkholderiales; family Burkholderiaceae; genus Ralstonia; species Ralstonia sp. OTU4908. The sequence continues at coordinate 227,841 of NZ_JASATD010000002.1, forward strand.
ACGGCCAGAGTTTTGCGTTCACCGGCTACCTGCCGGTCGATGCAGCCGAGCGCAAGACCAAGCTGCGCGCACTGGAACAGCTCTCGCGCTCAGCCGCCCAAACGCAGGTTTTCATTGAAACGCCTTACCGCAATGGCGCGTTGCTTGAAGCCATTCAGGCCGGCTGCGCGCCGAGTACGCTGCTGTCGATTGCAGTGGACCTGACACTGCCCAGCGAGCAGGTTGTCACGTTGCCCGTGAGCGACTGGCGCGCCGACCGCATGAACCTGCATAAGCGGCCGGCAATCTTCTCGCTGCTGGCGCGATAGCGCACCTCTTCCCCTTCTACTCCTTCATCAGCAGCTTGAGCTGGCCCGTAGTGGCCAGCGCCTTGACTGCGCCCGCTCCCATCGCCGTGCCGAGCTTGCGCGCCACGCGCGAGGCGAAGTTTTCCTTGACGGTGTAGTCCACCACGTCCGGCGCCTTGATGACGCTGCGAGCGACGAAATCCGAGCTACCGATCGCGTCGGCCAAACCCAGATCGACGGCCTTGGCGCCCGTCCAGAACAGGCCGGTGAATAGCGTGGGATCATCCTTCAGTCGGTTGCCGCGCCCCTGCTTAACCACGTCGATGAACTGCTGGTGCACCTGGTCCAGCATCTCTTGCGCGTATTGCTTCTGTTGCGGAGACACGGGCGAAAACGGATCGAGCATTCCCTTGTTCGAACCGGCGGTGAGCAGGCGGCGCTCCACGCCCACTTTGTCCATCAGACCAGTAAAGCCGAAGCCGTCCATCAGCACGCCGATCGAACCGACGATGCTGGCCTTGTCGACGTAAATCTTGTCAGCAGCGGCAGCCACGTAGTAACCGCCTGACGCACACATTTCTTCTACAACGACGTATAGCGGAATCTTCTTGTACTTGGCGCGAAGACGGCGGATTTCATCGTTGATCATGCCCGCCTGCACCGGCGAGCCGCCCGGCGAATTGATCTTCAGGATCACACCGACGGTGTTGTCATCTGCAAACGCGGCCTGCAAGGATGCGTTGATGTTTTCGGCGCTGGCGTTTGTGTTGGCCGCAATTTCACCCTCGAGCGTGACAATCGCTGTGTGGCGGCCCGTGCTGACGGTTTCGCCCTCCAAGCTGGCGAACGCATAAATAAGCACTCCGATCAGGCCCAGCGCCACGAAGCGGAAAAAGATGCGCCAGCGGCGCGCGGCGCGCTGCTCACGGACCGTTGCCATCAGGACTTTTTCGAGTACCTCACGCTCCCAGCCGCCGGCCGGCGCAGAGGCTGCCGATGCCGATGCGGGCGGGTTACGCAATTCGGCTTCAAGCGGATGATCCGCATGCTGTGCGACTTCCAGCGCTTCTGGTTTGCCTGCACCCTCGTTGGGGGCGTCGTCGGGCCCTTTCGGCGGAATCGAGTCAGTCATAGACAAGGAGAAAACGATCGAGAAGGAAAACTGCGCTACTAGGCAGAAGGTGTTGGTTCGGGCGCGGACACGGGCGCTCGGAATAGCGCATCCGGCTGCCACCAGACTGCACCGTCGCGCTCGGCAACCTCAAGCTTGGACAAATGCGAACCCCGGCAAGGCCCGCCGACGCACCGGCCAGTATCCGGCTCGTAAATGGCACCATGCGTCGCGCACATCAGATACAGACCAGAGCTTTCGAAAAACTGGCCTTCCTGCCAGTCCATTTCCATCGGCACGTGTGCGCACTGGTTCAGATAACCATGAGCCTCGCCGGCGTAGCGGACGACGAACGCGCTGACGAGCCGACCGCGCACGTCCACCTGAAACCGGACACCTAAGCCGCCATCTTCCAACGCTGCGCTTTCACATACACGAACGGGCTCGTCCATCTCAGGCATGTTGCGTCAGCCAATTGTGTAAATCCGGAACCGACTTGGCGCTATACAACGGCGTAAGCGAATCCAGCACATCGGCAGGATGCGCGCCGTATGTGACGGCCACGCCGGCGGCGCCAGCATTGGCGGCCATTTGCAGATCGTGCGTCGTGTCGCCGATCATCACCGTGCGCTCGACCTCCATGCCGAGATCGCGCGTGAGTTCGAGCAGCATGGCGGGGTGCGGCTTAGAGAACGTCTCATCGGCGCAACGGGTGTTGTCGAACACGCCCGTCAGATTTGTCGCCTCCATTGCACGTTGCAGGCCCACGCGGGACTTGCCCGTCGCCACAGCCAGCAGATAGTTCTGGCGGCGCAGTGCTTCCAGCATTTCTCGCACGCCCGGAAACAGGACGAGATGCGCATCACGGCTGAGGTAATGGAAACGATACCGGTCCGCCAGCTTGCCGTAGTCGGCGGGATCAAGCGTCGGGACGGCGTATTCGAGCGCATCCCGCAGGCCCAGGCCAATCACGTGGCTCGCCCGTGCATCGTCGGGCACCGGCAGGTCAAGATCCCGGCATGCGAGCTGGATCGACCGGGTGATGGCCGTCGTCGAATCCATCAACGTGCCATCCCAATCGAAGACGATCAGATCAAAGCGCTGCTGCGGCATCGGAATCGGGGCCCTGGAAAGCGTTGAGGAAATCGGTACATTCGGCGGGCAACGGAGCGTTGAACGTGACGACTTCACCGCTATGCGGATGCGTCAGTTGTAGGCGATGCGCATGCAAGAACATCCGCGCCAGTCGCGGCGAGGCATTCGCGCGGGATAGCGCCTTGTTCAGGGCAAAGTCGCCGTACTTGTCGTCGCCCAGGATCGGAAAACCGGCGTGCGCCAGATGCACCCGAATCTGGTGCGTGCGCCCCGTCTTCAGTTCGGCCTCCAGCAACGTGTATGGGCCAAACACACCGACCTTGTTGAAGATCGTGTGCGACGCCTGCCCATCGGCCTGCACGCGTACGCGGCGCTCGCCCTCCGGTGTAGTGTATTTATACAGTGGCGATTTGATGTGTTGTCGCTTGTGCGGCCAGACGCCCTTCACCGCCGCAAAGTACCGCTTGTCCAACTGGCCTTCGCGGATCTGCTCGTGCAGCGCCACCAGTGCAGAACGTTTTTTGGCAAGCAGCAGCACGCCAGACGTTTCGCGGTCAAGGCGGTGCACCAGTTCCAGGAACTTGGCGTCCGGGCGCGACTGACGCAATTGTTCAATCACCCCGAAGGCCACCCCGGAGCCGCCGTGCACGGCCACCCCGGCGGGCTTGTCGATCACCAAAAGATGCGTATCTTCGTGAAGGATCGCGAATTCTGCCGCCGGCACAGGGCGGGCCGCTTCCACCTGCTGGGCAATCCGCAGCGGCGGAATACGAACCAGATCGCCGAGTTTCAGACGGTATTCCGCGTCGATGCGGCCTTTGTTGACTCGCACCTCGCCGGAGCGCAGGATGCGGTAGATATGGCTTTTAGGCACGCCCTTGGCCACGCGCATCAGAAAATTGTCGATGCGCTGCCCTTCGGCTTCTTCACCGATTTCGACATAGGCGACTGACTTGCCGTCGAGTGCGTCGCCGAGTGTGCCACGTCCGGCCTGTTGAATGCGGCCATCAAATGGATGGCGTAACTCATTCATTTTCAATATAATTTTCTCGCTGGACAGTCGTTTATGTGCCAGCAACAGCCGGTCGGAACGAAACAGCAGGTATTGTACACAGCCACCGTTTCGGTCCGGAACGTGCCGATCTCTTGCCCACTTGTGTTACAAAGCTAATTACGTGGCCGACTTCGGCACGAAAGCAGCACGCACCGCTGTCCCATCGCGCAAGACGTGAACCAAAGATCACGTCGGCAACGTCGGCCAGCGTAGAACGAGCAGCTGGTAGAACAGAATTCAAAGGCGGGCGCCACATGGTCATCCATACGGCGCCCGCTTGGTGAAAGAAGCCCTTGCCGCACCAGACTGGTGCCGGCCGGCTGAACATCCGGTTACCGCGTTGCCATGGCGGTCCGGCGGCAAAACTCTAAAAAGCAGCACGCCGCCCGATTTGCCCCGCCGCGGGTTTCGTCCGGACAGGCCGTCCGTCAATTCGCTCTTTGTGGTCGCTTCACGCGACTCGCCGCCGCCGGCCCGCCTGCAGATGCAACGGGCCCGCGGCACGAGTGACAGGACGCGCAACTGGACGCCAACGGCATCCGCGGTCTCCGCCCTGCCATCCATGATGACGCGTGGAATGCCCTCATTTCTTTCGCCCGTGCCCCGTCGCGCCTTCCTTGTTTTGTTGGCCGGCACCTCGGCAATTCGTTGACCACCCGCTCCGCCTTTGCGTGCTCCATGAAGCGCCGTGCTTGCACGGCATTGGAGTGAGGTTGCAATGAAACGCATGTTGTTCAATGCGACGCAGCAAGAAGAATTGCGCGTCGCCATTGTCGATGGTCAGAAACTCATCGACATCGACATCGAAACCGCCGGGCGCGAACAGCGCAAAGGCAATATCTACAAGGGTGTCATCACCCGCATCGAACCGTCGCTGGAAGCGTGCTTCGTCAATTACGGCGAAGAGCGACACGGTTTTCTCCCCTTCAAGGAAGTCGCCCGCGCCTATTTCAAGGACGGTGTGGACGTGCGCAATGCGCGCATCCAGGATGCGCTGCGCGAAGGCCAGGAGCTGATCGTCCAGGTCGAGAAGGAAGAGCGCGGCAACAAGGGCGCTGCCCTGACCACCTTCATCTCGTTGGCTGGCCGCTACCTGGTTTTGATGCCGAACAACCCGCGGGGCGGCGGCGTGTCGCGCCGCATCGAGGGCGAAGACCGCCAGGAACTGCGCGAAACCATGGCGCAGCTGGAAGTGCCGGACGGCATGAGCATCATCGCCCGCACCGCCGGCATCGGCCGCTCGGCTGAAGAGCTGCAGTGGGACTTGAACTACCTGATGCAGCTGTGGAAAGCCGTTGACGGCGCTGCTGTCGACAACAAGGCCCCGCTGCTGATTTATCTCGAATCCAGCCTGGTGATCCGGGCGATTCGCGATTACTTCCAGCCGGATATCGGCGAAATCCTGATCGATACGGACGATATCTACGATCAGGCCCGCGCTTTCATGAGCGTGGTAATGCCCGACAACATGAATCGGGTGAAGAAGTACCGCGACGACGTTCCCCTGTTCTCGCGCTTCCAGATCGAACACCAGATTGAATCGGCGTACTCGCGCATGGTCATGCTGCCCTCGGGCGGCGCAATTGTGATCGACCACACCGAGGCGCTCGTCGCCATTGACGTGAACTCGGCGCGCGCCACCAAGGGCGCCGATATCGAGGAAACCGCCGCGCGCACCAACCTCGAGGCTGCCGACGAAATCGCCCGCCAGCTCCGCCTGCGTGACCTCGGCGGCCTGATCGTGATCGACTTCATCGACATGGAGTCGAGCAAGGCGCAGAAGGATGTCGAAACCCGCCTGAAAGACGCGCTGCGTCACGACCGCGCCCGGGTGCAAATGGGCAAGATCAGCCGCTTCGGCCTAATGGAGCTGTCGCGCCAGCGCCTGCGTCCGTCGCTGTCGGAAGGCTCGCACGTCACTTGCCCGCGCTGTAACGGCACGGGCCACATTCGCGATACCGAATCGTCTGCCCTGCAGGTGCTGCGCATCATCCAGGAAGAGGCGATGAAGGAAAACACCGCCGCGATCCACTGCCAGGTGCCGGTGGAAGTAGCCGCGTTCCTGCTCAACGAGAAGCGCCCGGACATCAACCTGATCGAGACGCGCTTCAAGGTCAACGTGTTGCTGATCCCGAACAAGCATCTGGAGACGCCGCACTACAAGCTGGAGCGCCTGCGCCACGACGATCCGCGCCTGGACGAAGACAAGGCCAGCTACAAGATGGCCGAAGAGGCTGCCAAGGAACTGGAAGCCGACACGGCTTACAGCACGCGCAAGGAAGCTGCCAAGCCGCGTCAGGAAGCCGCCGTCAAGGGCATCACCCCGGACCAACCGGCACCCGTGTCGGTACCGCGTGCCGAGCGTCCGGCCCGTGCGGAAATTGCTCCGGCACCGCAAGCGCCGACTCCGGCTCCGGTCCCTGCCCAGCGTGGTTTTGTCTCGTGGCTGAAGGCGCTGTTTGGCGCCAAACCGGCCGAGCCGGTAGTGACTGCACCGGTGGAAACGCCGAAGCAACGTGCTGAAGAAGGCAACCGCCAAGGCCGCGGCAATCGCCAGGACCGTGGTGGGCGTGGCCAGCGTGGCGAGCGCCAAGGTCAAGGTCAGAACGGCCGCGATGGCAGCCGCCAGGGCCGTGAGCGCAACGAAGCCCGTGAAGGACAGCAACAAGTCCAGCGCGAAGGTCAACGTGACGGTCAGCGCGGCAACCGCGATCGCAACCGCCAGCCGGCCCAGGTCGAAGGCGCTGTCCGCGAGGCGGCTGAAGCGCGCCAGCCGCAGCAAGGTCAGGAGGTTCGCTCCGAGGGTCAGAACCAGGGTCAAGGCCGCCGGGAGCGCAACCAGGAACGTCGCGAGCGCCAACCGCGTGAGGGCCGAGAAGCCCGCGAGGGCCGGGAGCCGCGTGAGCCACGTGAAAACCGCGAGCCGCGCGAAAACCGTGGCGAGCGCGACCAACAAGCCAAGGAAGCCGCAGCCGTGGCCGCCGAAGCCCTGATCGACCAGACCGCCGCATCGCAAGTGCCGCAACCGCTGCTCGACACCGCTGCTCCGGTAGAAGGCATCGAGGGCGAAGGCGTGACGCCGGGCGCGGAGGGCAACGGTGAAGGTGAAGAGCGCCGGCGCCGTGGGCGCCGTGGCCGCAACCGCTATCGCCGTGACCGCGAGGGCGCGGAAGGCGTCCGTGCGGAAGGTGAAGGTGAAGGCGAAAACGAAGGCGCCGAAAGCGCAGACGAAGCCGTCGCCGTCATGCATGCCGAGCCGGTGCTGCCCGCAACCGTGACGGAACCTGTGCTGACCGCTTCGTTCGCACCGGTCGAAAACCCGGCTCCGGTGGTGCACGAGCCAGTGCATGCCGCGGAAGCCGTGGCACCTGTGTCGGCACTGCCGCAAGTGCAGCCGACAGAGCCCGCGCTCGCGACGGCTGTTGCAGCGCCCGCGCCCGCACCCGCAGCGGCGGCGCCGCAAGAGGCCATCGTGACGGCGTTTGCCGAAGTGCCGGCACCGGTCAGCACGATCGCCCAGGCTTCGCCGCTGCCAATCGAGACGCTGCAAAGCGTGCTCGACAACGCTGGCATGACGTGGGTCCACACCGATAGCCAGAAGCTGCGTGCGTCGCAGGAAGAAGCTGCGCGCACCGTTGCCGCGCCGCGTGTGCCCCGTGAACGCAAGCCGCTGCCGCCGATCCAGCAAGGCCCGATGATCCTGGTCGAAACCAACCGCCCAGCGGCTGGCATGGACCAGCAGTAAGCAGCACACCGGCGGGCAACCGCCGGAGCAAGTGCCTGGGGGCGGCTTCGGCCGCCCTTTTTCCTGTGCGCGATCTATCGAGTATGAAACCCCACCGCTCGCGCGGAACAGGGGCTGCGCTACACTCGAACCTGTATCGAGTGCAACTCTCCCGCTTCGTGGATTGACGCACCGCACCACACCATGACCGAAACCGTCATCCCCCTCTACGATCTGCGTGATGGCCAGCACCATCGCGCCACGGTGCCCGCCGTGCCCCATGTGCTCGTCCCGGCAGAGGGTAGGCTGACGGACACGCGCGGCCGCCGGCTGCACGATCTGCGCATCTCGGTGACAGACCGCTGCAACTTCCGCTGCGTCTACTGCATGCCGAAGGACGTGTTCGACAAGGATTACCGCTTTCTGCGGCATTCCGAGTTGCTGTCGTTCGAAGAGATCGAGCGGATGGCGCGGCTGTTTATCGAGCACGGCGTCGAAAAGATCCGCCTGACCGGCGGCGAGCCGCTGCTGCGCAAAGACATCGAACGTCTGGTCGAAATGCTCGCGCGCCTCACCACCGCCGAAGGCAAGCCGCTAGACCTCACGCTCACGACCAACGGCGCCCTGCTCGCTCGCAAGGCGCAATGCCTGAAAGATGCGGGCCTCAGCCGCGTGACCGTCAGCCTCGACGGCATCGACGATGCGACTTTCCGCCGCATGAACGATGTCGATTTTGCGGTGAGCGAAGTGCTGCACGGCATTGAAGTCGCGCAGAACGCCGGACTGGCGCCGATCAAGGTCAACATGGTCGTCAAGAAAGGCGATAACGATGACCAGATCGTGCCCATGGCGCGTCACTTCCGCGGCAGCGGCATCATCGTGCGTTTTATCGAATACATGGACGTGGGCACGACCAACCATTGGGACATGCGTTCCGTCGTGCCGTCGGCCGAGGTGATCAAGCGTCTTTCGTCGGAGTTTGCGCTGGAGCCGGTGTCGGCCAATTACGGTGGCGAAACGGCCGAGCGCTGGCGCTACGTCGACGGCGCTGGCGAGGTCGGCGTGATCTCGAGCGTGACCCAGGCGTTCTGCCACGATTGCACGCGTGCGCGGTTGTCGACCGAAGGCAAGCTGTATCTCTGCCTGTTCGCCACCGAAGGCTTCGACCTGCGCGCGTTATTGCGCGGCGGCGCGACCGATCTGGAACTCTCCAACGCGATCCGCACGGTCTGGCAAGGCCGCGCCGATCGCTACTCCGAATTGCGTGCCAGCGGCGAGGCCCAGCCAGCCGGCCGGCGCATCGAAATGTCCTACATCGGCGGCTGAATCCGCCAGCGTTCAACCACATGATTCCGACATCCGATATTACCGGCCTGATCCTGGCCGGCGGCCGGGGCAGCCGCATGGGTGGCGTCGACAAAGGCCTGCAGACGTTTCGCGGCGCGCCGATGGCGATGCACACGCTGATGCGCCTGTCACCCCAGGTGGGCCACATGCTGATCAACGCGAATCGCAACTTGGCCGCGTACGAGTCGTTTGGCGTGCCGGTGGTGGCGGATTCGGTGCCGGATTTTGCCGGCCCTTTGGCGGGCATCCTGGCCGGGCTGGAGCAATGTGAGACGCGCTACCTGCTGACTGCGCCTTGCGATTCGCCGTTCGTGCCGACCGACCTGGCAGTCAAGCTCTCGCACGCAATGGATGAGGCCCGCGCGCGCATCGCCATGCCGGTGACGATGGAGCCGGACGAACAAGGTCACCCGCGCCGGCAAGTGCAGCCGGTATTCTGTTTGATCGATGCGCTGCTGGCCGACGACCTGATCGTCTATCTGCAAGGCGGTGGCCGCAAGATCGAAAGCTGGACCGCGCGCCACCCGACGGTGGACGTGTTGTTTGACGACAGTTCCGCCTTCGCCAACATCAACACGCTGGAAGAACTGCACCAGCTGGCCGAGCGCCGCTAGAACGCCAACGCCACCGATCCCTCATCGACGTCATGACCACCCTTGCCTCCGTCGTTTCGTGTCTGTCCGATTACGATCCGAATGCCCTGCCCGTCGCGCAAGCGCAAGCCATCATGCGCGACTTCGTGCAGCCCGTAAGCGGCGTTGCCCGCGTGCCCATCCGCAGTGCGCTCGATCGCGTGCTGGCCGAAGACGTGCTGTCGTCCATCGACGTGCCTTCGCACGACAATTCGGCGATGGACGGTTTCGCCTTCGCCAGTGCAGAACTTGCAGGCCATGCGGGCGAAATCTCCTTGCGCGTGATCGGCACGGCGTATGCGGGTGCCTCCTTTGATGGTGCACCCAGCGCAGGCGAAGCCGTGCGCGTGATGACCGGTGCCGTCATGCCGGCCGGCTGCGACACGGTCATCCCACAGGAATTCACGCGAGGCGATGCCGACACGGTTCGCTTTGCCCGCGATGCCGTGCGCGCAGGCGACAACCGACGTCTGCGTGGAGAAGACCTCGCGCGAGGCAGCGCCGCGCTGTCCGCAGGCCGAACGCTGCGCCCCGCCGACATCGGTCTGCTAGCCTCGCTTGGCATCGCTGAAGTGTCTGTACGCCGCAAGCTGCGCGTGGCGTTTTTCTCCACCGGCGACGAGTTGCGCTCCATTGGTGAGCCGCTCGACGCCGGATGTGTGTATGACTCCAACCGCTACACGCTGCACGGCATGCTTTCGCGCCTGGGTGTTGAACTGCTCGACATGGGCGTCGTGCGCGACGACCCGGCGGCGCTCGAAACCGCCTTCCGCACCGCCGCTGAAAACGCCGATGCGATCATCACTTCGGGTGGTGTCTCCGTCGGTGAAGCAGACTTCACCAAACAGATGATGGCCAAGCTCGGCGACGTAACGTTCTGGAAGATCGCCATGCGCCCGGGCCGGCCGATGGCGTTCGGACGCATCGCGTCAAATGGCCGCAGTGCGTTCCTTTTTGGCTTGCCCGGCAACCCAGTGGCGGTGATGGTGACGTTCTATCACTTCGTGCGCGGTGCGCTGCTGCGCATGATGGGCGCCACCGACGCCGGCGCACCGTTGGTGCCGGCCGTGAGCGCCACCCCGATCCGCAAGCGGCCCGGGCGTACGGAATATCAGCGCGCAATCGCCGCCCTGAACGATCGCGGCCAGCTCGAAGTCCGCCTCACCGGCCAGCAAGGGTCGGGCGTGCTGCGTTCCATGAGCGAAGCAAATTGCTTCGTCGTGCTCGCTCACGAACAGGGTCAGGTCAACGCCGGCGACGCCGTGCAGGTCTTGCTGTTCGACGGCCTCGTCTAGGCGGCGTGGCAACGGCGGCTTTTGTGCCGACAGCAACACCGCATGCTGTCGGTTTTTTGCGTCACCTCCGGGCTGCGGGTATCGGTGCATCAGTCGATTCGCTACACTCTGCGCCAGTTTGATTGTTTCGGATTTGAGCCTGAGCACTGCCATGATGACCAAGGAGATTGCGTATCTTCACCCGGCCCATACCGCCCGCGCGCTGGTACTGGTGTACCTCTGTTTCTCGCTGCCGGTCGTGGGACTGTTCTTCTTCGTGGGCTTCGTCCGCTATGGTGAACTGCCGACGATCGTCGTGCTCAGCGGCCTGATCCTCAACGCCCTGGTCGGTTTTGGTGCGCTGTGGCTGGCCTGCCATGCCTATAACTGGGTTGCCGAGCGCTTTGGCGGCATCGAAATCCTGCTGCGCGACGTGCCGGAAGAAGCCTGATCGCGGCTGTGCGGTTCAAGAAAAAGGGGCGGAAATATCCGCCCCTTTTCTTTTGCTGATGCCGATGACCTATCCGGCCCGGCCTTACTCGGATTCGGTTTCCTCGTCCGGCGACACAGTGGACTCGAGCCCCAGCACGCTCTGCGCAGAATCGCTCGGCAACGCCTCCACCGCCTTGAGCTTGCGGTTCATCTGGCGCGTCCGCACCTCGGCCTGCTCGATATTGCTGACGGCGCGCTCCAGCGTCTTCTTCGTCGCGGCCAGCACGTCGCCAAACTTTCCGAACTCGCTCTTCACGGCACCGAGCACCTGCCAGACTTCGCTGGAGCGCTTCTCCAGCGCCAGCGTTCGGAAGCCCATCTGCAGGCTGTTGAGGATCGCGGTGAGCGTGGTCGGACCCGCCACCGTCACGCGGAACTTGCGCTGCAACTCGTCGGTCAGGCCCGGACGGCGCAGCACTTCAGCGTAGAGTCCCTCGGTAGGAAGGAACAGGATGGCGAAGTCGGTCGTGGCCGGCGGCGCAATGTACTTCTCGTGGATCGTCTGGGCCTCCTTGCGCACCGCGACTTCCAGCTCGCGGCTGGCAGCGGCGGCTGCGTCGGCATCGGCCCGCTCCTGTGCGTCGAGCAGGCGCTCGTACTGCTCTTTCGGGAATTTGGCGTCGATCGGCAGCCAGACCGTTGCATCGTGATCGGCATCGGTCTTACCGGGCAGGCGGATGGCGAACTCCACGCGCGCACCAGTACCGTGCACGGTCTCCACGTTCTTGTCGTATTGCTCGGGCGTGAGCATCTGCTCCAGCAGCATCTCCAGCTGGACTTCGCCCCAGGTGCCGCGCGTCTTCACGTTGGTCAGCACCTTCTTCAGGTCGCCCACGCCCTGCGCCAGCGCCTGCATTTCGCCAAGGCCGCGATGCACCTGCTCCAGCCGGTCCGACACCAGCTTGAACGATTCGCCCAGACGCTGCTCCAGGGTGGCGTGCAGCTTTTCGTCGACCGTGCGGCGCATCTCGTCGAGCTTGGTTGCATTGTTCGCCTCGATGTCCTTGAGCTTCTGCTCCAGCGTGGCACGCACCTCCGCCAGGCGGCGCTCGTTGCCCTCGCCGAGTTGGGCGAGCTGCTGCTGCATCGTCTCGCCAAAGCGGCGCAGCGCGTTGCCCTGCTCGTCGCGCGCCTGCTGGGCTTGCTGCTGCAGGTTCTGACGCACGGCCTCGAGCTGCTGCGTGTTCGTCTCGGTCAGCTTGGTGAGCTGCTGCGCGAACGTGTCGATCTGGTTGTTCTGCAGCGTGGCGACGCTGGTGAGCTGCGTCGCCAGCACCTGCTGGAATTGCCCCAATTGCTGCGTGACGTCGCTGCGGCCGATGCGGGCCGTCTCAGCGATTTCGCCGCGCAGTTCGCGCTCGATGCGTTCATTGCCGCGCGCCAGTTCATCACGCAGTGTCGCGAGCATCGGTGATATATCGCTTCCTGCGGGGCGAGAGACACCACGCCAGATCAATACGCAGAGCACAGCCACCACAGCTACGCCCAGCAACGTCAGTAAAGCCAACCAGTCCATATCAGCGTTCGGTCAGGAGGACGCGCGCTGCGCCAGCGCGTCCGGGTTCAACAAGTTAGGCGGCCGCCCTGCGTGCGGGCCGAAGCCGAGTGCAGCGATCAAGTTGTCGGCGGCCAGGTTGGCCATGCCCAGGCGCGTGCCCAAGGTGGCACTGGCAATGTGCGGTGTGAGCGCGACGTGCTCAGCGTCGAGCAATGCCGGATGTACTTTAGGCTCACCCTCGTACACATCCAGGCCGGCAGCAAAGATGTGCTTGTGCGCCAGCGCCTGTGCCAACGCGGCGTCATCAACGATGCCGCCGCGCGCGAGGTTGACCAGCGTGGCGGTCGGCTTCATCTGTGCCAGCTCGGCCGCGCCGATGGCGTGGTGGCTTTCCTTGGAATACGGCAGCACCAGCACGAGGTGATCTGCCTGTTTCAGCAAATCATCCTTGCTGACATACGTGGCGCGCGTGTCCTGTTCGAGTTCAGGCGAAAGCCGGCTGCGGTTGTGATAGATCACGCGCATCGAGAAGCCGCTCGCGCGCCGCGCCAGCGCCTGGCCGATGCGGCCCATGCCGAGAATGCCCAGGGTGCTGCCGTACACCTCGGCACCAAGGAACATGTCGTAAGTCCAGCGCTTCCATTGTCCCGAACGCAGCCAGCGTTCTGACTCTGAGACGCGGCGTGCGGCGGCCATCAGCAGCGCCCAGCCGAAGTCGGCGGTGGTCTCGGTCAGGATGTCCGGCGTGTTGGTGGCCAGGATGCCTGCACGCGTCATCGCGGCAAGGTCAAAGTTGTTGTAGCCGACGGCCATGTTGCACACTGCGCGCAGCGTCGGCACGCGGCTGATCAACTCGGCGTTGATGGTGTCGGCGGCGTTGGACAGCAGGCCTACGCGGCCTTGCAGCCGCTCGGCTAGCGCTTCGGGCGGATACTCGATGTCCGCCTGGTTGTCGATCACGTCGAAGGTCTCACGCAAGCGCTCAAGCACTTCGGGAAACATCGCGCGGGTGACGAGGATTCCGGGTTTCATACGTTCAGCACACGTTCGGTTAGCGGAAGAAGACGAAGGTCATCAGAACGAAAATCGGCAAGAGAATGCACACGGACCACAGCATGTAGCCAAAGAAGCTGGGCATCTGCAAGCCGCGGCTTTCGGCAATGGCCTTCACCATCAGGTTGGGCGCGTTGCCGATGTAGGTGTTGGCGCCCATGAAGACGGCCGCGGCGGAAATCGCGGCCAGCGTGGAGGCGCCCTCGCTCATCAGCATGGAGGCGTCACCGCCGGCGGTGTTGAAGAACACCAGATACGTCGGCGCATTGTCCAGGAACGACGATAGCAACCCCGTCGCCCAGAAGTACATCGCGTTGTTCGGCTGGCCCGCGCTGTCGTTGACGAGATGGACGATGCCCGCAAACGGGCCGTCCACGCCGGCCTTGAGCATGGCAATCACGGGCCCGATGGTGACGAAGATGCCGGCGAACAGCTTGGCGACTTCCAGGATGGGCTCCCAGTTGAACTCGTTGCCGGCGCGCGCGCTGCCCGGCGTAAGCCACATCGACAGCAGCGCAATCACCACCAGCCCAACATCGCGCACGACGTTCTGCAGCAGCACCTCCGTGCCCATCACGTGGAAGACGATGCCGGGCTTCCACAGCCCGCTCATCAGCACGAGGCCGAGAATGCCCGCCAGCAGCACAAAGTTGACGTTGCCCTCGAAGCGCAGCGGGCCCGCATCATCCGGCGAGGCGTCGGTGATGTTGGGCAGTTCTTCCTTGCCCGTGTGATAGAAATAGCTGTCGATAACGAAGAAGATCGCCAGCAGCAGCACCCACATCGTCAACGTCTGGCGCCACAGATATTGCGCGGTCCAGAAGAAATCCACGCCCTGCAAGAAGCCGAGGAAGAGCGGCGGATCGCCCAGCGGCGTAAGGGCCCCGCCTGCATTGGCCACCAGAAAGATGAAGAACACGACGACGTGCGCTCGATGCCGGCGAGCCTCGTTGGCGCGCAGCAAAGGCCGGATCAGCAGCATCGCGGCGCCGGTCGTGCCCATGATGCTGGCCAGCGCCGTACCAAGCGCGATCAAGCCCGTGTTGAGCTTTGGCGTTCCATGCAGATTGCCGCGAATGCAGATACCGCCTGCAACAACGTACAAAGCGGCGATCAGCGCGATGAAGGGAATGTATTCAGCAAGGGCTGCGTGACTAACGGAAGCGATGGCCGCCTGCGAGCCAAACGCGATCCCGAACGGCACCAGAAGCACCAATGCCCAAGACGCTGCGATCTTGCCGTAATGGTCGTGCCATAGCTTGGGCATCATGAGCGGTGCAATGGCAATCGAGAGCAGGATGCCCGCAAACGGCACACCCCACAACAGGTGCAACTCAGCGCCGCTCACATCAGCAGCGCGCGCCAGGCCACAGACGAACAGGAAGACAAGGGGCCAAAGGCGTTTCACGTAGGCGTTCTCCTAAGCGTGGGCGCACACGGCAAACGCAGCCTCGCCACACGAACAAAGACGCCAGTGTAAACGCCCGAGGTCTGTCGCCCTGAACGTCCTCCGATGTTTGATGAGCGAATGAGCCCTGGACGCTGTCTCAGGCAGTCGACACCACGATCACATGCACCCGATACGGGCCATGTGCGCCGAGCACGATGGTCTGCTCGATATCCCCCGTGCGCGACGGCCCGCTGATGACGTTGGTGGCGCGTGGCAACTCGCCGCGCTCCGCGCGCATCAGCGAATAGGCATCTTCCAGATTGGCGACGATGCGCGACTGCGGAACCACGGCGATATGCGTCTCGGGCAGCAGCGCCGTGGAAGCAACGTTCTCCGGCCCCGACAGCAGCATCAGCGAGCCCGTCTCAGCAATCGCGCAGAAGCAACCCGTGATGCCGACGAGATCGCCGTGCTCCTGATCGGCTTGCGCCTCGCGCACCGGCGGACGGAATTCGATGCCGATGCCGGCAGCGGCCCAGTCCAGTGATTCCAACGTAGTCCAGGCCACGGCCTGCGGCCGGAGGTTCAGCCCAGACAAGTAACGGGCCACCGCGCCCGGCACGTCGGACAGCGCCTCCACGGTATCCAGCGTGGAAGCCATCTTCAGCGCCTGCTCGGCAAAATGCGCGGCAAGGTTTTCCGGCACCGGCGGGCGCGGGCCGGCGGGGTGGCGCGCGAGGTAATCCGCCACGGCATCGCGCTCACCCTGCGTCGGTTTCGCGGGACGATGCTGCGCATTGCGGATGCGCGCAAAGATGGCGTCGCGGGCGCGGCTGGTGTCGAGCGGGTCGACGGGGGTGTCCGGTTGTGATTCCATGGCGGCTCCGAAAGATCGATCGATTATACGAGCCGCTTCCTGCACGATCCGCCCCCGCCGTTGAAACTTATTCGGCGTCGGCGTGAGCCTTATTGCACGCCAAATACCTGCTTCAGGTACGTGAGGTACGCTGGATCGTCGCACATCGTCTTCTCCGGCGCGTCCGACAGTTTGGCCACCGGCTGGCCATTGCAGCGGACCATCTTGATGACGATCTGCAGCGGCGTGTAGCCCAGGTCGTTTGTCAGATTGGTCCCCACGCCAAACGCCAGCTTGCAGCGGCCATGAAAGCGCTCATACAGGCCGATGACCTTCGGCATGTCGAGGCTGTCGGAGAAGATCAACGCCTTGGACTTCGGCTCGGCGCGCATGTCGTCGTAATGCTTGAGCATGCGTTCGCCCCACTCGAACGGGTCGCCGGAATCATGGCGCACGCCGTCGAAGAGCTTGCAGAAGAACATGTCGAAATCGCGCAGGAAGGCGTCGAATCCATAGGTGTCCGACAGCGCGATACCGAGATCGCCGCGGTATTCCTTGGCCCAGGTTTCCAGCGCAAAGGTCTGGGAATCGCGCAGGCGCGGGCCCAGCGCCTGGCAGGCCTGCAGGTATTCATGCGCCATGGTGCCCAACGGCGTCATGCCGTGCTTCATGGCGAAGTACACGTTGCTGGTGCCCGCGTATTGAGCACCAAGCTGCGCACGCGTCTCCAGCAGCACATGCTCGTGCCAGGTATGCGAAAAGCGGCGGCGGGTGCCGTAATCGGCAATGCGGCATTCCTCCAGGCCGGGGCGCTTGAGCGACGCCAGCTTGTCGGTCAGGCGGCGTTTGCCCTCCTCCCACTGCGGGTGCGTCTGCGTGCGGCTGAAGAACACCTCGTTGACGATGGCCAGAACGGGCACCTCGAACATGATCGTGTGCAGCCACGGCCCCGCGATGACGATCTCGATCTGCCCATCGTTGCTGGGTGCCTGACGCACGTCGATGTATTTCTCGTTGAGATGGAACAGCCCGAGAAAATCGACGAAATCGCTCTTGATGAAGCGCATGCCGCGCAGGTAATCGAGTTCCGCATCGGTAAAGCGCAGGGTGCAGAGCTGGCGGATCTCGGCGCGAATCTCCTCAATGAACGGCACCAGATCGACGCCCGCGTTGCGGCACTTGAAGCGGTATTCGACATGCGCGCCGGGAAAGTGATGCAGCACCACCTGCATCATCGTGAATTTGTACAGATCGGTATCGAGCAGCGAGCGGATGATCATCGGACAGCGCCAAAAGCCATGTGGACTGGTCGTCATGCTAACCGAAGCCAGGCGGGACGCCTGTGGCGGTCAGATAAATGCCGGCGCCCCGGCGCGGAAAATGGGCGTTTCGACGGTCAATGCGGGCGAGAAACCCCTTGATTCCGCTATAATTTCTGGTTTCCGACCGGATTTTTGCACCATGGAAGCAGAACGCCTCAATGCCATCCAGAACACGTTGGCCGACCTGAAGTCGCGCGCCGACGACCTTCGGAGGTATCTTTGACTACGACGTCAAATCTGAACGTCTAGTCGAAGTCGACAAGGAACTCGAAAACCCCGAGGTCTGGAACGATCCCAAACGCGCCCAGGAGCTGGGCCGCGAGAAGAAGTCGCTTGAAACCGTCGTGCTGGCGCTGACCAAGCTCGACGAAGATCTCACCGGCGCCGCCGAACTGTTCGAGCTCGCCCGCGAAGAGGGCGACGACGAGACCATCGAAGCCATCGAGGCTGACACCGCAGGCATGCGCGCCATCGTCGAAGACATGGAATTCCGCCGCATGTTCTCTGGCCCGATGGACGCCGCCAACTGCTTTATTGACATCCAGGCCGGCGCTGGCGGCACCGAGGCGTGCGACTGGGCGTCGATGCTGCTGCGCCAGTACCTGAAGTATTGCGAGCGCAAGGGCTTCAAGACCGAAGTCCTGGAAGAATCCGAAGGCGACGTGGCCGGCATCAAGAGCGCGTCGATCAAGGTCGAGGGCGAATACGCGTTTGGCTTCCTGCGCACCGAAACCGGCGTGCACCGTCTGGTGCGCAAATCACCGTTCGACTCGGCGGGTGGCCGTCACACATCGTTCTCGTCGATCTTCGTGTATCCCGAAGTCGATGACTCGATCGAGATCGAGGTCAACCCCGCGGATCTGCGCGTCGATACGTATCGCGCTTCGGGTGCGGGTGGTCAGCACATCAACAAGACTGATTCGGCCGTGCGGATTACGCACATCCCGACCGGCATCGTCGTGCAGTGCCAGAACGACCGCTCGCAGCACCGCAACCGTGCCGAGGCGATGACGATGCTGAAGTCGCGCCTGTATGAGCACGAACTGCGCAAGCGTCAGGCCGCTGCCGACGCGCAGGAAGCCGCCAAGACCGACGTGGGCTGGGGCCATCAAATCCGCTCGTACGTGCTGGACCAGAGCCGCATCAAGGATCTGCGCACCAACGTGGAAATCTCCAACACGCAGAAGGTGCTGGACGGCGACCTTGACCCGTTCATTCAGGCCAGCCTGAAGCAGGGCGTCTGATCCGAGCCAAACCAGAGCGACTGCCATGTCTGACACGTCCCTGTTCATCCTGACCGGTGCCTCGCGCGGCCTGGGCGCCGCGCTGGCCCAGGCGCTGATGCAACCCGGCCACCGCCTCATCTGCGTCGCACGCGGCGATAACGCCGAATTGCGCGCGCAGGCGGCAGCCGCCGGCTTGACGCTCGACTGGCACCAGGTCGACCTGTCCGACGCGCATGCCGCCGAGGCGTGGATGACCAAGACGCTTGCCGCCCTGCCCGCCTTTGCCAAGGTGACGCTGGTGCTCAACGCCGGCGCGGTCGAGCCGATCGGCACCGTCGACACACTGCGCGCCGATACGCTGCTGCCGCATCTGCAGCTGAACCTGGCCGGCCCGATGGCGCTGACCGCTGCCCTGCTGCGCGGCACCGCCCCGTGGAACGCGCAGCGCCGCGTGCTGGCGATCTCGTCGGGCGCCGCGCGCCGGCCGATCGCCGGCTGGGCGGCGTATTGCACCGGCAAGGCCGGGCTGGACATGTTCGTGCGCGCCATCAATGCCGATGGCGACGCGAGCGTGCGCGCCGTGGCACTCGCCCCTGGCGTGATCGACACCGACATGCAACGCACCATCCGTGGCGCCGACTTTGCCGGCGTGCAGCGCTTCCGCGATCTGCACGCGCATGGCGAGCTGGTCTCGCCGCAAGACGCCGCCGCGCGCATCGCCGCCTACCTCGTCCGCCCCGACTTTGGCGCGACCGAGCTGGATGACCTGCGCAACATCGCCTGAACCGACATTCCTCTCATCACCATCATGACCGAACAGAACAACCCGGCCGAATCGAGTACCGCGGCCGCCGTGCCGGCGCAGGACGACAACAAGATCATCGCCGAGCGCCGCGAGAAGCTCGCGGAGATCCGCCAGCAAGGCGTCGCGTTCCCCAACGATTTTCGCCCGACGCACCATGCCGGTGATCTGCAAGCCAAGTACCGCGAGCTGAAGCAGGCTGCTCTGGAAGCGGAACCGGTGCAGGTGGCCATTGCGGGACGCATGATGCTCAAGCGCGTGATGGGCAAGGCCAGCTTTGCCACCGTGCAGGACAGCACCGACCGCATCCAGTTCTACATCAGCCGCGACGCCGTGGGCGAAGACGTCTACGCCAGCTTCAAGAAGTGGGACTTGGGCGACATCGTGGCGGCGCGCGGCACGCTGATGAAGACGAAGACCGGCGAACTGTCGGTGGCTGTGACGGAGCTGCGCCTGCTCTCGAAGAGCCTGCGTCCGCTGCCGGGCGACTACTACGGCCTGGCTGACCAGGAGCAGAAGTACCGCCAGCGCTACGTCGATCTGATCGTCTCGAAGGAAACGCGCGACACATTCCGCGCCCGCACCAAGGCCATGGCCTCGCTGCGCAACTTCATGGCCGGCAACGGTTTCATGGAAGTCGAAACGCCGATGCTGCACCCCATTCCGGGCGGCGCGGCGGCCAAGCCGTTCATCACGCATCACAACGCATTGGACATGCAGATGTTCCTGCGCATCGCGCCGGAGCTGTATCTCAAGCGACTGATCGTCGGCGGCTTCGAGCGCGTGTACGAGATCAACCGCAACTTCCGTAACGAGGGCGTGTCGCCGCGACACAACCCCGAGTTCACGATGATGGAGTTCTACGCGGCTTACACGGACTACCGCTGGCTGATGGACTTCACCGAGCAGCTGATCCGCCAGGCGGCGATCGACGCGTCGGGCACCGCCACGCTCACCTATCAGGGCCGCGAGCTGGATCTGGCCAAGCCGTTCCATCGCCTGACCATCTGCCAGGCGATCCAGAAGTACGCGCCGCAATACACGGACGCGCAGTTGGCTGACGTCGACTTCCTGCGCGCCGAGCTGAAGAAGTTCAAGATCGACACCAATGCGCCGCAATTCCTGAACGCCGGCGTGGGTACCCTGCAGCTTGTGCTGTTTGAAGAAACCGCCGAGTCGCAACTGTGGGAGCCCACCTTCATCATTGACTACCCGGTCGAAGTGTCGCCGCTGGCACGTGGCTCCGACACGCTGCCGGGCATCACCGAGCGCTTCGAGTTGTTCATCACCGGCCGCGAAATCGCCAACGGTTTCTCCGAGCTGAATGATCCGGAAGACCAGGCCGAGCGCTTCCGCAAGCAGGTCGAACAGAAGGACGCCGGCGACGAAGAAGCCATGTTCTATGACGCCGATTACATCCGCGCCTTGGAATACGGCATGCCCCCGACCGGCGGCTGCGGCATCGGCATTGACCGTCTGGTGATGCTGCTCACCGACAGCCCAAACATCCGCGACGTGATCCTTTTCCCGCACCTGCGCCGCGAAGACTGACCGGTTCGGTCGAGCGCCGTGGAAAAACGCCCCTAGGGGCGTTTTTTTGTTGCCTGCACAAGCGCAAAAGACGCGCCCACCCCGCTATTTGTAACATCGCCCCGTTTCCACAATATGTATCAAAGTACGCCAAATAACTGATTTTCAAGGGAAAAATCTCGGTACAGATGCTTACAAATTAAAACGGCATCTGTTTCGGCGATGAACCACACTGTGTTCATCGAAAGGCCGCAACAAACCCATCACGGGCCGCAGGAGAACGAAGATGAACAACAACATCCAACCGAATCAAGGTCAACAATACGGCGGCACGTCGCCGGGGCAAGTGCCTCCGTCTTCGCGCCGCATGCATCCACTGATGACGACGGCTGCTGTCGCCGTGATCATCGCCAGCCTGACGGCGGTGGCCGCCATTACCGGCGTGCTGCCCACCTCGAAGGCAACGCAAGGCAGCACCGACCCGAATGTCGCAGCACAATCGGCAGCGGCCATGCCCGGCGCTTCGACGCCGATGGCACTGGCTGCACCGGGCCAGACGACGCAACCGGCCCAGGCTGCTCCGTATCCGGCACAAAACGTGGCGCCCGCCCCAGTGCGCGCCCGGGAGCCGTCGTATGCCGAGCGCGCGCCGTCGGGCAACCCCAGCTATGCGCAGACACAACCGCGCCAGTCGGCCAGCCCCTATGCAGGCCACGTAACGTCGGTCACGCCGATCACCATGCAAGGCAAGGAAACCGGCCTCGGCATGATTGGTGGCGCTGTGGTGGGTGGGCTGCTGGGCAACCAGATTGGCCGCGGCAATGGTCGTACACTCGCAACAGTCGGTGGCGCGTTGGCCGGCGGTTACGGCGGCCATGTGGCAGAAAACTACTACCACCGCGATACGGAGTACCGTGTGAACGTCCGCATGGACAACGGCACGACCCGCAGCTTCATGTACAAGGCGGCCCCGGGCTTCCAGGCAGGCGAACGCGTGCATATCGAGAACGGGACGCTGGTGGCCGGCTAAATCGGCATCGCCTTCGCCCAAAAGAAAACCGGCCTTCGGGCCGGTTTTTTCATGCGCACGCGTTTGAGCGTTCGAGGCTGCGCGCATATTCCCGCGCTTATTCCGCCTCGTCGATCCAGGCTTGCTGGATGGCTTCGAGGAATTTCTCCCCGCCACGCTTGTGGTCGTCATCAAAGCCTTCCAGCGTGACGACTTTGTTATGCAGGTCGACAAAGTTCAGGCGCGTCGGATCGACGTCGGGGTACTTGTCGTACAGCGCTTCTGCGATCTGCTGGATATCGTTCCATTTCATGATGGGCTCCCTCCACCGCTGGCTGCTCGGCTCAGTGGTTTTCCTTGGCGTGGTTGATCGTGTACTTCGGAATCTCGACGGTCAGGTCCGACTCCGCCACCTTGGCTTGGCAGGACAGGCGCGAGTTCGGCTCCAGGCCCCAGGCCTTGTCGAGCAGATCCTCTTCCTTCTCGGTCGCCTCATCGAGCGAATTGAAGCCCTCGCGCACGATCACGTGGCAGGTCGTGCAGGCACACGACTTCTCGCACGCGTGCTCGATCTCGATGTCGGCACCCAGCAGCGCATCGCAGATGGTCGTGCCGGGCTTGGCTTCGATCACGGCCCCTTCCGGGCAGTATTCGACGTGAGGAAGGACGACGATGTGTGGCATGAAGAAACTCGTTCGATAAGTGTGTTTTAGGAGATGCGATCGGCGATCAGCCGAGCTCCTCGATCCGTTTGCCGGCGAGCGCCTTGCGAATGCCGCGGTCCATGCGGCGCGCGGCGAATTCGTCGGTGCCGTGCGACAGGGCATCCACGGCGTCCTTGATGGCGCGATGGTCTTCGCCCTGCATGGTGGTGCGCAGCGCAACGATCTCGGCGTCGATGGCGGCGCGCTCTTCGGGCGACAGCAGATCGCCATCGGCCGCCAGGGCCTGCGACAGCGCCTCAAGCAGGCGCTCGGCCTCAACACGCTCCTCCGCCAGCGCTCGACGGCGCATGTCGTCTTCGGCGGACTGGAAACCTTCCTGCAGCATACGCGCGACATCGTCATCAGCCAGGCCGTACGACGGCTTTACAGTGATCGACGCTTCCACGCCCGACACCGTTTCGCGTGCTGACACCGACAGCAAACCGTCAGCGTCCACCTGATACGTCACGCGGATGCGTGCGGCGCCGGCCACCATCGGCGGGATGCCACGCAACTCGAAACGCGCCAGCGAACGGCAATCGCTCGCCAGCTCGCGCTCGCCCTGCAGCACGTGGATCGCCATGGCCGTCTGGCCGTCCTTGAACGTGGTGAACTCCTGCGCGCGCGCAACGGGAATCGTGCTGTTCCGCGGGATGATCTTCTCGACCAGGCCACCCATCGTCTCGACGCCCAGCGACAGCGGGATCACGTCGAGCAGCAGCCAGTCTTCACCCGGCGCACGGTTGCCGGCCAGCAGGTTGGCCTGCATGGCCGCACCAATGGCGACCACCTGATCCGGATCGAGGTTCGTGAGCGGCGTCTGACCGAACAGCTGACCCACGGCACGGCGGATGATCGGCATGCGCGTCGCGCCGCCTACGAGCACCACGCCCTTTACGTCTTCCACCGTCACGCCTGCATCGCGCAGCGCACGGCGCACGGGCGACAGCGTCTTCTGCACGAGAGTGGCGGTCAGTTCGGCAAAGGTCTCAGCGGTCAGCACGAGATGCACGGTCTCGCCGGTGGAGAGCATCGCGTCAATCTCGGTGCTGTCGGCGGTGGAAAGCCATTCCTTGGCGGCGCGGGCCTTGTTCAGCAGCAGGCGCGTGTCTTCGGCAGAGAGCGGTTGCAGGCCGGCCTGCTCGACGATCCAGCAGACGATACGCTGGTCGAAATCGTCCCCACCAAGGGCGGAGTCACCGCCCGTCGACATCACCTCGAACACGCCCTTGGTGAGCTTGAGCACCGAGATGTCGAACGTACCGCCGCCCAGGTCATAGACGGCGTAAATGCCTTCGGCGGCGTTGTCCAGGCCGTAGGCGATGGCGGCTGCGGTCGGTTCATTCAGCAGGCGCAGCACGTTCAGGCCCGCCAGCTTGGCGGCGTCCTTGGTGGCTTGCCGCTGTGCGTCGTCAAAGTACGCAGGGACAGTGATGACGGCGCCGACGAGTTCATCGCCGAGCGTATCTTCCGCGCGCTGGCGCAGCGTGGCGAGAATCTCGGCCGACACTTCCACCGGACTCTTCACGCCGGCCACGGTCTTCAGTTGGACCATGCCGGGCGCGTCGACAAAGTCGTACGGCGTGTTCTCGATGTGAGCAACATCCTTGAGGCCGCGCCCCATGAAACGCTTGACCGAGATGATGGTGTTCTTCGGGTCGCGCACGGCTTCGGCCTGGGCCTTGTAGCCGATGTGGGCGCCGCCCGTGGGCAGATAGCGCACCACAGAGGGCAACAGCGGGCGCCCCTGATCGTCAGGCAGCACTTCCGGCACGCTGCTGCGCACGGAGGCCACCAGCGAGTTGGTCGTGCCCAGGTCGATGCCGACCGCCAGACGGCGCTGGTGCGGTGCGGGTGATTCGCCAGGTTCGGAAATCTGCAGTAAAGCCATGGGGATGTCTCGATTGCGCGGATGGGCTGCCTGCCGGGGCAAACCCGGCATTGTCGCAAATTCTGGGTTCTAGTCGTCCAGCCGGTCGATGGCCTCGGCGGTGTCGCGTTCGATCTTTTCGATGAACATCAATTGGCGCACGGCATCGGCTGCTGCTGCGGTGTTGCCATCGCTATTGAGCAGACCGGACAGCGCCTGATAGCGCGTGCGTTTTTCCTTGCGCAGCATGCCAAGCAAATCATCCAGCGCATCGACGTTGCGCTCCGCCTTGGCGTCGCCCAAGGCTTCGCGCCATTCCATTTGCTGCATCAGAAACGCGGGCGGCATGGCCGTGTTGTTCTCTGCCTGCACGTCGATACCGCGAAGGTGCAGCAGATACGTCGCCCGTTTGAGCGGGTCACGCAGCGTCTGATACGCCTCGTTCGCACGTGTGGCCCACTGCATGGCGACGCGGCGTTCGGCATCGCCCGCATGGGCATAACGATCCGGATGCGCCTGCGACTGCACGGTGCGATACGCAGCGTTCAGCGCGTCGTCGTCGACCTCGAAGTGCTCGGGCAGACCGAAGAGGGAAAAATGCGTCGTGTTCGCTGACAAGCCGGAATTCATGAATAAAAAAAGCGGCCGCGCCGCCTCGTGTTCCTTCGTGTTTCTTATTCGGCCGGGTCACCCCGATCGCACTTCAGGCACTCGACCACCGCGCCAATCTTGCTGGCGCGCCCGGCTTCGGTTTCAGTCCAGGGGCGCAACTGCCAAGGCGGATCGTGGCGCATATGCTGCCCATGTCCGCAAGCGAGACGGGCGACCCAATGGCCCTCCTCGTCCCGCTCGAAACCGACAATCGGCTGCTTCAATGTGCTCCGCTCACACGCGGAACGATTCACCGCAGCCGCACTCGTCCTTCACGTTTGGATTGTTGAAGCGGAACCCTTCGTTCAGCCCCTCGCGTGCGTAGTCCAGCTCAGTGCCGTCGATGTACGGCAGGCTCTTAGGATCGACGATCACCTTGACGCCGTTGGATTCAAAGACCTGGTCTTCGGTGGCAATCTCATCTGCATATTCGAGCTTGTAGGCCAGGCCCGAACAGCCCGTGGTCTTCACGCCCACGCGCAGGCCCACGCCCTTGCCACGGCGGGTCAGATAGCGGGAAACGTGCTGCGCGGCCTTGTCGGTCAGGGTGATCATGCTGCGTCCTTTCTATCCAATCCGGCTCAAGCAGCCTTCTGCTCGGCCGAGCCGTGCTTTTCCTTGTAGTCGGCCACGGCCGCCTTGATGGCGTCTTCGGCCAGGATCGAGCAGTGGATCTTCACCGGCGGCAGGGCCAGCTCTTCAGCGATGGCCGTGTTGCGGATTTCCAGTGCCTGATCCAGCGTCTTGCCCTTCACCCATTCCGTCACCAGCGACGACGAAGCGATGGCCGAACCGCAGCCGTAGGTCTTGAACTTGGCGTCTTCGATCACGCCCTGCTCGTTGACCTTGATCTGCAGCTTCATCACGTCGCCGCAAGCCGGCGCGCCGACCATGCCGGTGCCGACCGTGTCGTCGCCCTTCTCGAACGAACCGACGTTGCGCGGGTTTTCGTAATGGTCCAGAACTTGGTTGCTGTAAGACATTTCACACCTCTTTCAATCGTTGGCTGGCGCGGGGGCGCCGTTGTTCTCAAACGCCGCGCTCAGTGCGCCGCCCATTGAATGCTGTTCAGATCCACGCCGTCCTTATACATCTCCCACAGCGGAGACAGGTCGCGCAGCTTGCCGATCTTGCTCTTGAGCAGCTCGACCACGTAGTCGACTTCTTCTTCCGTCGTGAAGCGGCCCACCGTGAAGCGGATCGAGCTGTGCGCGAGTTCATCGTTGCGACCCAGCGCACGCAGCACGTACGAAGGTTCCAGCGAGGCCGACGTGCAGGCCGAGCCCGACGACACGGCGACGTCCTTGATCGCCATGATCAGCGACTCGCCTTCCACAAAGTTGAAGCTGATGTTCAGGTTGTGCGGCACACGGGCTTCCATGTCGCCGTTCACGTACACCTCTTCCATCGTGTTCAGGCCGCGATACAGGCGGTCGCGCAGCATGCGGATGCGCTCGTTCTCGGTCGCCATTTCTTCCTTGGCGATGCGGAAGGCCTCGCCCATGCCCACAATCTGATGCGTCGCCAGCGTGCCCGAACGCATGCCGCGCTCGTGGCCACCGCCGTGCATCTGCGCTTCGATGCGGATACGCGGCTTGCGGCGCACGTACAGCGCCCCGATGCCCTTCGGACCATACGTCTTATGCGCCGAGAACGACATCAGGTCGACCTTCAGCTTCTGCAGGTCAATTTCAACCTTGCCCGTGGCCTGGGCAGCATCGACGTGGAAAATCACGCCCTTTTCGCGGCAGATTTCGCCGAGCTGCTCGATGTCCTGAATGACGCCGATCTCGTTATTCACCATCATCACCGACGCCAGAATGGTGTCGGGGCGGATGGCTTGCTTGAAGACGTCGATATCGATCAGGCCGTTGTCCTTCACGTCCAGGTAGGTCACCTCGAAGCCCTGGCGCTCCAGCTCACGCGTCGTGTCCAGCACAGCCTTGTGCTCGGTCTTCACGGTGATGATGTGCTTGCCCTTGCTGCTGTAGAAGTTGGCAGCGCCCTTGATTGCCAGGTTGTCGGATTCGGTCGCACCCGACGTCCAGACGATTTCGCGCGGGTCGGCATTCACCAGCGCGGCGACCTGCTCGCGCGCGGTCTCGACGGCCTTCTCGGCTTCCCAGCCAAACGGGTGGCTGCGCGAAGCCGGGTTACCGAAGCTCTCGCGCAGATACGGAATCATCTTGTCGACCACGCGCGGGTCCACCGGCGTCGTCGCGGAATAGTCCATGTAGATGGGAAGTTGCGGGGTGCTCATATCTTGTCTGCCTTGTGTGGGGGGCGATGTTCTTGTGTGGACTGGCGTCGTGGCCAGTCTCACGCTGGCGCAATCACGACTGCGCCAGACTGAAAACGGAGTTGACCAGCGGTGCTCGCTTGACGGGCTCGGCGGCCACCGACGTGGTAGCCGGCGTATCAACGGCGCGGGCGCGTGTCGGTGTGCGTTCGCGGCGAGCCGGACGCGCTTCACGCATGTCCTGGATCACTTCGGGCTGACGCTCGCGTTGCTGATCGACCAGGTTCTGCAGCGACACCGAATCGAGATACTCGACCATCTTCTGATTGAGTGTGGCCCACAGGTCGTGCGTCATGCAGCGGCCCGTATGGCCACCGACATGCTCTTCGCCGCCGCAGTTGCCCTTGCCGCCGCATTGGGTCGCATCGAGCGGCTCATCCACGGCAATGATGATGTCGGCAACGGTCACGTCGTCGGCGCGGCGCGCGAGGCTGTAGCCGCCGCCCGGGCCGCGCACGCTTTCCACGATTTCGTGGCGGCGCAGTTTGCCGAACAGCTGCTCCAGATACGACAGCGAAATTTTCTGACGCTGGCTGATGCCGGCCAGCGTGACCGGGCCCTGCTCTTGGCGCAGCGCCAAGTCAATCATGGCGGTGACCGCGAAGCGGCCTTTGGTGGTCAATCTCATGGCGTCGGGGAAATACCTGATCGTTTTGCTCAAGTATAAAGGAACCCGACAAAATCGGTCAACTAAGGTGTCGGGGGATTCCGCGTCGCAGCAAGGGGATTTGCAGAGCCCGAAAAACGGGATGGCCACGCGGCAGGCCGTATTGTGGACTAAAACAATCAACCACGTTGGATAGGGCTATCCCGTCACTCCCGCAGCGCAACTTGCGAGTCCATCGTCAGGGCACCATCACTCCGGGTTTTTACTTATGCGGTGGAAAGCGCAATTTCGTTGACTTCTGTTACGCGGTAGCCGAGACTGTCAGGTACGCAAACGTTTGCGAAGAGCGAGGCGCAATTGCCCTTACCTATGCCTGACGGTATGGGGCAGCGACGACGCCCGCACCCACCCGCCCCAGATAGCCCTCTTCCTGGAGGAGACACCATGGATATCCGCCGTCGCCGCGCCCTGCAACTTGGCGTGGGCTCTGCCGTAGCCGCTGCTCTGCCGTTCCCGTTTTCGCTCGCGCATGCCGCTAACCAGCCGCCCAAGGTGGCGTTGGTGATGAAGTCGCTTGCCAACGAGTTCTTCCTGACCATGGAGAACGGCGCACGTAAGCATCAGAAGGATCACGCGTCGGAGTATTCACTGCTGACCAACGGCATTCGCGACGAAACCGACACCGCTGGCCAGATTCGTCTGGTCGAGCAGATGATCGTCGCGCGCGTGGATGCGCTGGTGCTGGCCCCGGCCGATTCCAAGGCGTTGGTGCCGGTCGTCAAGAAGGCCGTGGACGCGGGCATTCTCGTCATCAACATCGACAACAGGCTGGACCCCGCGGCACTGAAAGAGAAAGGGCTGAACGTGCCCTTCGTGGGGCCGGACAACCGCAAGGGTGCACGACTGGTGGGCGACTTCGTTGCCAAGTCGCTCAAGCCGGGCGATGCCGTGGGCATCATCGAAGGCATACCGACCACCACGAACGCCCAGCAACGTACCGCTGGCTTCAAGGACGCCGCCGAAGCCGCCAAGCTGAAGATCGCGGGCGTGCAATCGGGCGAATGGGAAATCGAC
Organism: Ralstonia sp. OTU4908; assembly: GCF_038440115.1. NCBI lineage: Bacteria > Pseudomonadati > Pseudomonadota > Betaproteobacteria > Burkholderiales > Burkholderiaceae > Ralstonia > Ralstonia sp. OTU4908. Next base: position 256,748 of record NZ_JASATD010000002.1, read on the forward strand.
AAGGGAAACAAGGTGGCAGCCGCCATGCTGCGCTCCGAGCCCGACCTGAAGGCCCTGCTGTGCGGCAACGACAACATGGCGATCGGCGCCGTCTCGGCGGTGCGCGCAGCCGGCAAGCTGGGCAAGGTGCTGATTGGAGGCTATGACAACATCGACGCCATCAAGGCCATGCTGGCGGATGGGCGTGTCGTCGCGACTGCCGATCAGCACGCCGATCAGCAAGCCGTCTACGGCATCGAAACCGCGCTGAAGGCCTGGGCCTCCAAGACGCCGCAGGCGAAGCTGTCGGGTGTCGTCGAGACACCGGTCAACCTCGTCACGCGCACGTAACGCCACAGACCGGCCAGCCGCCGCCAGCCATGTCTGCCGCTTACGAACCGCGCACACCGCTGCTGCGCGTCTCCGCGCTCAGCAAGCACTACGCCGCCCCCGTGCTGCGAGATATCGATCTCGACGTGCACGCGGGCGAGGTGCTTGCGCTCACGGGGGAAAACGGCGCTGGCAAGAGCACGCTCTCCAAGATCCTCTGCGGGCTGGAGACGGCAACCTGCGGGTCGATGACGCTTGCCGGCACGCTCTACGCGCCTGATTCGCGCAGCGCAGCCGAGGCGCTGGGCGTGCGCATGGTGCTGCAGGAACTGAGCATGGTGCCGACGCTGACAGTGGCCGAAAACCTGTTCCTCGGCGAACTCCCCCGGCGGCTGGGTTTCGTGGATCGCTCTGCGCTGCGCTTTCGGGCCGAACAGGCGCTTGCGCGCGTGGGCCTGGACCTCGACCCCTGGACGCCCGTACACACGCTCGGCATCGGCCACCGGCAGATGATCGAGATTGCCCGCGCGCTGGCCAGCGCATGCCGTGTGCTGATCCTCGACGAGCCGACGGCGATGCTGAGCGCGCACGAAAGCGCCACGCTGTTCGAGCGCATCGACGCGCTGCGCCGCGAAGGCGTGGCGATCCTCTACATCTCTCACCGCCTGGACGAACTGGCGCGCATTGCCGATCGCATCGTCGTGCTGCGTGACGGCAAGCTCGTCACCGATGCGCCGGCTGCGACGGTCACGCAGGATGCGCTGATCCAGGCGATGGTCGGTCGCGACGTGGCCGCCTCGTCCGAAACGCAGCGGGCCGCGCGCGAACCGTGGCCCGGTGACGGCTCACCGGCGCTGCGGGTGACCGGGCTGACGCGTGCCCCGGCTGTGCGCGAGGTGAGCTTTGACGTGGCGCCGGGAGAAATCTTCGGCATCGCGGGCCTGGTCGGTGCGGGGCGCACGGAACTGCTGCGGCTGATCTTCGGTGCGGACCGCGCGGATGCGGGCAGCGTCGAAGTCGGCTCGCCGCTGGCGGCAGTGCGCATCCGTTCGCCGGGCGACGCGGTGCGCCACGGCATCAGCCTGCTCACCGAGGACCGCAAGGACGAAGGCCTGATGCTGAGCCTGCCCATCGCGACCAACATCGCGCTGGGCAACATGCCAAGCGTAACGAAGCGAGGCTGGCTGCAACCGGCGCGCGAGCGGGTGCTGGCGCAGCGGCACATCGGCGCATTGCGCATCCGTTGCGCTGGGCCTGAGCAACCGGTCGGTGAACTCTCGGGCGGCAATCAGCAGAAGGTGGCGATTGCGCGCTGGCTGGAGCGCGACACGCCTGTGCTGCTCTTCGATGAGCCCACGCGGGGTGTGGATGTCGGCGCCAAGTTCGACATCTACACGCTGCTCGACGCGCTGGCCGCGCGAGGCAAGGCGCTGGTCGTGGTGTCGAGCGATCTGCGCGAACTCATGCAACTGTGTGATCGCATTGGCGTCATGCGCGCCGGGCGGCTTACGCACATCTTCCAACGCGGTGGCTGGAGCCAGGACGCCCTGCTCGCCGCTGCCTTCGGTGAATCGGAAGAATCCGATTCATATGCACCTCGATCGCCCTCGGAGACCGCAGATGCGCTCTGATTCCACCCTGCCCCCGACGCCGCCCGCTGCGACTGCCGGCACGCGCGCGGCGCTGGGCATGTCGCTTGGCACCATCGGCGGGTTGCTCGCTGCGCTGATCGCCATGCTGGTGCTGTTCGGCACGCTGTCGCCAACGTTCTTCTCGCTGCCCACGTTCACAACCATCGCCAACGAGATTCCCGACCTGCTCGTGATGGCGGTGGGCATGACATTCATCCTGATGATCGGCGGCATTGATCTGTCGGTGGGCTCGGTGCTGGCGCTGTCGGCTTCGGTGCTGTCGGTGGCCATGAGCCAATTGGGTTGGGGCTTGTTGCCGGCTGCGCTGGCGGGCGTGGTGCTGGCCACGGCGGCCGGCATGCTGACGGGCGCGGTCACGGTGCACTGGGGCATTCCGTCGTTCATCGTGTCACTGGGCGTGCTGGAAATGGCGCGGGGCCTCGCCTACAGCCTCACCGATTCGCGCACGGTGTACATCGGCAGCGCGGTCGACTGGCTCGCCAACCCGATCGCGCTGGGCATCGCGCCGTCGTTCCTGATTGCGGTTGCCATCACGGTGGTTGGCCAGATCGTGCTGGTGCGCACGGTGTTCGGCCGCTACCTGGTTGCCATCGGCACCAATGAAGAAGCCGTGCGGCTGGCGGGCGTGAATCCGCGCCCCTACAAGATTGCGGTGTTCGCGCTGATGGGGCTGCTCTCGGGCCTGGCTGCGTTGTTCCAGGTGTCGCGCCTGGAAGCCGCCGATCCGAATGCTGGCGTCGGCATGGAACTGCAGGTGATCGCGGCCGTGGTGATCGGCGGCACGAGCCTGATGGGCGGGCGGGGGTCGGTCGTGCGCACGCTGTTCGGCGTGCTGATCATCTCGGTGCTCGAATCGGGCCTTGCGCAGATCGGCGCCTCCGAGCCCACCAAACGCATCATCACGGGCGCGGTCATCGTCGCAGCCGTGGTCATGGATACCTATCGCAGCAAGCGCAACCGCAGCAAGCATCATTAAGAGACCGAGGAGATCGTCATGGCAACCATCAAGGACGTGGCCGCGCTGGCCGGAGTTTCGTTCACCACCGTCTCGCACGTCATCAACAACACAAGGCCAGTCAACGCCGAGACGCGCAAGCGCGTGGAAGAAGCCATCCGGGCCACCCGCTACGTGCCCAGCGCCGTGGCCCGCTCGCTCAAGCACCGCACCACGCGCACCATCGGCGTGCTCGTGCCCACGGCCACCAACCCCTATTTTGCAGAGCTGGCGCGGGGCATTGAAGACGTGTGCGCCGCCGCCGGCTACAGCGTCATCCTCTGCAACTCCGACGACGACCCCCGCAAGCAGCGCGACTACCTGCGCGTGCTGATGGAAAAACGCGTCGACGGCATCATCGTCAGCAGCGCCGGGCCCGACACGGCATTGATCGAAGCGCTCGGTGAATCCGCCCTGCCCATCGTGATGGTCGACCGCCCGACTGAAGGCATCCAGGCCGATCAGGTCCAGGTCGACCACGAAGAAGGCGCCTACCTTGCGACCAAGCATCTGCTGGACCTCGGCCACCGCCGTATTGCCTGCATCAGCGGTCCATCGTCGCTGAGCGTGACGGCAGAGCGCCTGGCCGGATTCCACCGCGCGCTGCGCGAGGCGGGTGTGCCCGAAGCCGCCGCCCGCATTGCCGAAGGCGATTTCACCAGCCCCGGCGGCTACCGCGCCGCGCGCCAGTTGCTGACCGAGGGCGAAATGCCCACCGCGATCTTCGCCGGCAACGATCTGATGGGCATCGGTGCACTGCGCGCCGCCGCCGAGCTGGGCATTCCCGTTCCGAAGGCCCTATCGGTGATCGGCTTTGACGACATCGAACTGAGCCGCTACGTCTATCCGGCGCTGTCCACCGTCGGCCAATCGATCCGCCAACTCGGCGAGACCACCGCGCAGACGCTGCTCGAGCATCTCGGCGACAACGCCCTGCGGCATCCTGTGGAAGAGCCGCGCGCACGCCGCATCGTGCTGCCGCCGCGCCTGTCCTTGCGCGAGTCGACCGCCGAACCCGAACGCCCGGCCCGCGCCGCCTGATTCCGTATTCCTTTCACGCTTTCGACGTCGTCCCGACATGGTGGCCAAGCGCCCTTCCGCCTCTTCTGCGCACCCCGCTGCCGACGTGCTGATCGTCGGCAGCCTGAACATGGATCTCGTGATCCGCACGCCCCGCTTGCCGCGTCCCGGGCAAACGGTTGCAGCCCCTGCGCTGGAAACCATCCCCGGCGGCAAGGGCGCCAACCAGGCCGTGGCAGCCGCACGCCTGGGGGCCCGTGTCGCCATGCTCGGCTGCGTGGGTGATGACGCTTACGGCACCGCGTTGCGCGAGGGCCTGCGCCGCGAAGGCGTGGACACATCGATGGTGTCGGTGCACGCCGGGGCGGCGACCGGCATCGCGTGCGTGACCGTGGCCAACAGCGGCCAGAACACCATCGTCATCGTGGCCGGCGCCAACGAAATGCTGACGCCAACGATGATCGAAGCGCAGCGTGCCGCGTTCGAGCGCGCACGCGTGATCGTCTGTCAGTTGGAATCACCACCGGATGCGGTGGAATGCGCGCTCAAGCTGGGCCAGCGGCTTGGCAAGACGGTCATCCTGAATCCGGCACCTGCGATCGGTCCATTGCCGACCCCGTGGCTCGCCGCCTGCGATTACCTGATCCCGAATGAAACCGAAGCCGCGTTGCTCACAGCGCGGCCGGTCGATTCGCCGGAAGCGGCTCTGGATGCCGCCGCGGATCTCCACGCGCAGGGTGCGCGGCACGTGATTGTCACGCTGGGCGCGCGAGGCGTTGCCTATGTGGATGGCGACGCGCGCCAACTGATGCCTGCCCCCGTTGCACAAGCCATCGACACCACCGCTGCCGGCGATACGTTTGTGGGCGCATTGGCTGCGGTTCTGGCAGAGGGCGCAGCGCCCAGTGCCGCCATCGCGTTTGGGCAAGCTGCGGCGGCCGTGTCGGTCACGCGGCTTGGCGCGCAGCCGTCCATTCCGTTCCGCAGCGAGTTGGGCGCACCGGCCGCGCCCGCACCTCACTAGACCGGCGTGCTGGTGCTCGGGGGTGTGCTCGCAGTCGGGGGGCGCGGCACGAGCAGGCACAACGGATCCCGCAGGATGCGGCGCCACACGGCGCCCGTCACGCGCTTGCGATCGACCCCACGCAGGTTGCGCGAGCGCATCGCCATGTTGAACGCCAGCGCGAACGACACCAGCACATTCAGTACGCCCATCAGCGCGATGCCGGCCACGGCCAGCCAGAACGCAGTGGTATGCATCACGCTCGGCCCCAGCACGCCCACGGCGGTAGCCACCGCGCCGGTCGACAGCGTGACGTGACGCACTTCCATATGCGGGCCGAAAAACGACAGGATTTCTGGGCCCAGCCCCAGCATGAAGCCCAGCGACACATTGGCCACGATGCCCGACAGATTGCGCTTCCAGAAGCTGGCAATGCGTTGCGCCCCCTGCGGGCCGACCATGAAACGCAGGCGCCTGTGGTAGGCAATCACGTCGTGCACACGGTGCAGCGCAAACCAGTTGTCGGCCCAACCCGCGGCCAGGCTTGACGCCCACAGCAGAACGCCCGTGAAGATGGCATACAGCGGCGTCGGCCCAAGAATGGAAAACGAATCGATGGTCGCCATCGCTTTTGCGGCCGAAATCAGGTCCGTATGGAAGAACCGCCCGGCCAACCACTGCACCAGAAAGGCCACCGGCGCCACCGCCACGAGGTTGCCCGCAATCGCCGCCGCGTTGGAGCGGATCATGGCGACGGTGTCGTCGACAAAGCGGTCCAGCCCTTCCGGACGGCCCACCTGGTCGAGCCGGTGCGCCAGTGCGGGCGCCGTCATGGCAGGCTGCTTGGTCGCCAGCGTGAAATGCGCGAAATGGATGCCGAGAAAGCTGACCGCATAGTTGATCGACGCGAACAGCCCTTCGGTAAAGCGCGACAGATACGCTCCCGTGATCAAGAACTTGATGTAGACCGTCGCTGCCGTGATGACGCCGCCACCGGCCGCCGCCTTGACCATCGCGCCGTATTCCTTGCTGTCGCGCGTAATGTAGTGCTCGCCGCTCTGGGCAGACCGCTCGACCACCTTGCGTGCCAGATCGGCAAACGTGGAGCGGATCAGATACCCCACGCTGCGGCGATGCTGGCTCGCCGATACCAATTCGGCCGTCATATGCACGAAGCGGCGCGAGCCTTTGGCGTCGGCCCATGCCGTCAGCAGCAGATCGATGCGGCCCAGCCAGGCTTTCATCCGCTCGACCTGGAACACGACTTCCACCGAAACGCCGTTCTCGTCCAGGTGCTGATACACGCTGGCCGTCGCCGTGCGGCAACGGTCCAGCACCGCGCGGAAATAGTTCAGTTCCTGCAGAAACCGCTCGGGGCTTGCCAGCTCCGCGTTGGGTCGCTCCAGGAAGATCGCGTTGGCCGCATCGGCCAGCAGATAGAACGGAGAGTCGGTGATTTCCGCATGGTCCATGCGGCTGCGGATGCCCCGCGACAGCCCCGCCGCGCGTACCTGGCTGATCAGGATCTGGATACCGATGCCGAGGCTGCGCTCCAACCGTGTCTGGCCCGCTGCGAGCTCGTCAGCGGTCATCCCCGCGCGGAACAGCGCGTGGAGGCGCGCGACCAGTTCGTCGTCCAGGCCCTCCACCCACTGCGCATCGGTCGGCCCGACAAACATGAGCGCGAACAATGTCGCCAGCTGCGGCTGATTCGGTGCGGGCGGCAGCAGACGCGCCTGCCAGCGGTCGAGCAACTCGCTCCAGAAACCGGAGCGTGAGGACAACCCGGTATCGCACAGCAGCGACACCGGATCATTGTCTTGCACGATGCTGCGCAGTGTCCGCCCGACACGCTCTGCCAGGGCCGGATTGTTTTCCAGCACCTGCAGGAGATAACGCAGGCGGGCATAACGCCAGGACTCCGATGCGGCCCCCGCTGGCCGGTCCGCCCGGCGCAACCAGTAAGCCAGCTCGATGAGCCATTCATTGCGTTCGGCGAGACTGCGCGTGGGCTCGAACTGCGCCAGGATGGCATCGAGTTGATGGCTGGCGTGCCGGGAATCGCGCCACTTGCGCCACGGGCTAAGCAAAAATTTGAACATCGAACTCCCTTGAGGGCAGACGCGCGCAGCCACGCGCTGCCGCAGATGCCGGCTTCCCGGTCAGACGACGCGACGGCCGCCCGAATTTGATCCGAACTGGTGTCAACAGCAACCTCCGCTACCCGGCACGAGGTAGCGAGGTGTCAAGCGACGGCCGCGCGGTTCAGGCGGCCGGAACGATATGGTCTTCGCCGCTCGCCCCAAAGAGCTGCGACTTGAGCTTGGCAAGCTGATCGCGCACCGCTGCCGCCTTTTCGAATTCGAGGTTCTTGGCGTGGTCGAGCATCTGTTTTTCCAGGCGCTTGATTTCCTTGGACGCCTGCTTCTCGCTCATGTCTTCGTACTTGGCGGCCTCTTGCGCGGCCTTCAGCTCGGCGCGCGCATCGTCGACGTTGTACACACCGTCGATGATGTCCTTGATGCGCTTGACCACGCCGCGCGGCGTAATGCCATGCGCCTCGTTGTGGGCGATCTGCTTGGCGCGGCGGCGCTCGGTTTCGTCGATCGCCTTCTTCATCGAATCGGTCATGCGATCCGCATAGAGAATGGCGGTCCCGTTCACGTTCCGCGCGGCGCGGCCGATGGTCTGGATAAGCGAACGCTCGGCGCGCAGGAAGCCTTCCTTGTCCGCATCCAGGATCGCCACGAGCGACACTTCGGGAATATCCAGGCCCTCGCGCAGCAGGTTGATCCCGACCAGCACATCGAACGTCCCCAGACGCAGGTCACGGATGATCTCCACGCGCTCCACGGTATCGATGTCCGAATGCAGGTAGCGGACCTTGATGCCGTTCTCTGACAGGAACTCGGTCAGCTGCTCAGCCATGCGCTTGGTCAGCGTGGTCACCAGCACGCGCTCGCCAGCCTTGACGCGCACATGGATCTCGGAGAGCAGATCGTCGACCTGCGTCGTGGCAGGGCGCACCTCGATGATCGGATCGACGAGGCCCGTGGGGCGCACGACTTGTTCCACGACTTCCGTGCCGGCGGTCTTCTTTTCGTAATCCCCCGGTGTGGCAGACACGAACGTCACCTGCCGCATCTTGGTCTCGAATTCGGCGAACTTCAGCGGCCGGTTGTCGAGCGCAGAAGGCAAGCGGAAACCGTATTCGGCCAGCGTTTCCTTGCGCGCGCGGTCACCGTTGTACATGCCGTTCAGCTGTCCGATCAGCACGTGCGATTCATCGAGGAACATCAGCGCATCGGGCGGCAGGTAATCGACCAGCGTCGGCGGCGGTTCGCCAGGCGCGGAACCCGACAGATGCCGCGAATAGTTCTCGATGCCCTTGCAGAAGCCCAGCTCCTGCAGCATCTCCAGATCGAAGCGCGTGCGCTGCTCCAGCCGCTGCGCTTCCACCAGCTTGTTTTCCTTGTAGAAGAAATCGAGCCGTTCGCGCAGCTCGGCCTTGATGGTCTCGATAGCGCGCAACACGGTCTCGCGCGGCGTCACGTAGTGGCTCGACGGGTACACCGTGAAGCGCGGAATCTTTTGCCGCACACGCCCCGTCAGCGGGTCGAACAACTGCAACGATTCGACTTCATCGTCGAACAGCTCCAGGCGCACCGCCATTTCTGCGTGCTCGGCAGGGAAGATGTCGACCGTGTCGCCACGCACCCGGAACGTGCCGCGTTGGAAATCCGTCTCGTTGCGCGTGTACTGCATGGCGATCAGGCGCGCGATCACGTCACGCTGGCTGACCTTGTCACCGGCGCGCAGCGTCAAGATCATCTGGTGGTATTCGCTCGGGTTGCCGATACCGTAGATGGCCGACACGGTGGCCACGATCACCACGTCGCGGCGTTCCAGCAGGCTCTTGGTGGCGGAGAGCCGCATCTGCTCGATGTGCTCGTTGATCGACGAATCCTTTTCGATGAACAGGTCGCGCTGCGGCACATAAGCCTCAGGCTGGTAATAGTCGTAGTAAGAGACGAAGTACTCGACTGCATTGCGCGGGAAGAACTCGCGGAATTCCGAATACAGCTGCGCCGCCAGCGTCTTGTTCGGCGCAAATACAATGGCTGGGCGCCCCACCTGGGCGATCACATTGGCCATGGTGAAGGTCTTGCCCGAGCCCGTCACGCCCAGCAGTGTCTGGTACGACAGGCCGTCTTCGATGTTCTCGACGAGCTGACGGATCGCCTCGGGCTGGTCACCGGCCGGCGGGTACGGCTGGTACAACTGGAACGGCGAACCCTCGAAAGTCACGAACTTCGACTCGTCGTGCGGGCTGGGGACTTGGCTCAGATCGGTCATGGCGGCGGGTGGGATGGCAGCGCGGGAAGTCGACAAAGTGACTTGCACGCCCTGTCCAGATGAGGGCAGCAGCGGCAATTGCCACCAATCGTCTAGTGTAGCCTGCAGCTCGAGCAATCGTTTGGACAGCCGGGGCCGCACCTCTGTACTGGCCTTTGAACCGCTTTAGGCCCCTGTTCTGCAAGGATTTTGCGGGCGATTAGAGCGTGTATTCGGTACAATTCATCCTCGTGCGCGCCTCGTTGTGCATCTGGCGCCGGGCGACCCGCCCCGAAGTCCACGCCGCACCGCCTGCAAGATCCCACTGAATTCCGAACCAACCGATCGAGACATCTCATGTCGCTTTTCTCCGCCGTCGAACTGGCTCCGCGCGATCCCATCCTGGGCCTGAATGAAGCTTTCAACGCCGATACCCGCAGCACCAAAGTGAATCTGGGCGTGGGCGTGTACTTCACCGACGAAGGGAAAATTCCGGTGCTGCGCGCCGTGCAGGAAGCCGAAAAGGCCCGCCTGGCCGCCGCTGCTCCGCGCGGCTACCTGCCGATCGAAGGCATCGCCGCCTACGACCAGGCTGTGCAGAAGCTGTTGTTCGGCGCTGATTCGCCCCTCATCACCGAAGGCCGCGTGGTCACCGCGCAAGCCCTGGGCGGCACCGGCGCGCTGAAGATCGGCGCCGACTTCCTCAAGCGCCTGTACCCGAACGCCAAGGTCGCGATTTCCGACCCGAGCTGGGAAAACCATCGCGCGCTGTTCGAGTCGGCCGGTTTCGAAGTCGTCAACTACGCGTACTACGATGCCCCGTCGCACGGCCTGAACTTCGCCAGCATGATGGATTCGCTGAACAGCTACGCGCCGAACACCATCGTCGTGCTGCACGCCTGCTGCCACAACCCGACTGGCGTGGACATGACCACCGAGCAGTGGAAGCAGGTCGTGGAAGTCATCAAGGCCAAGAACCTGATCCCGTTCCTCGACATGGCTTACCAAGGCTTCGCCGACGGCATCCAGCAAGACGGCCTGGCTGTGCGCCTGTTTGCTGAATCGGGCCTGCCGTTCTTCGTCTCCAGCTCGTTCTCGAAGTCGTTCTCGCTGTACGGCGAGCGCGTCGGCGCGCTGTCGATCGTGACGACCAGCAAGGACGAAGCCACCCGCGTGCTGTCGCAAGTCAAGCGCGTGATCCGCACGAACTACTCGAACCCGCCGACGCACGGCGGCACGATCGTCGCCAGCGTGCTGACGAGCCCCGAGCTGCGCGCGATGTGGGAGCAGGAACTGGGCGAAATGCGCGATCGCATCAAGTCGATGCGCAATGCACTGGTCGACAAACTGGCCGCCAAGGGCGTGAAGACCGACTTCTCGTTCGTAAAGGCACAGCGCGGCATGTTCTCGTACTCGGGCCTGACCTCCGCACAAGTGGATCGCCTGCGTACCGAGCACGGCATCTACGCTGTGTCGACCGGCCGTATCTGCGTGGCCGCGCTGAACACCCACAACATCGACGCCGTGGTGAACGCCATTGCAGATGTGCTGTAAGGTGCGGTAGGCGTCACGCCCTACAGGCAATTGCAAAAAGAAAAGCGGCTTCGGCCGCTTTTTTGCTGCATGGGAATAGACTGACACGGGCGCATCATAGAAGCAGCGCAACACTCTCGTATCAGGGTTTATGCTGCATCGCAGTAACCTGCACTCAGGTGCATAATCGTTTGCGTCGCCCTCGCCACCACAGACCGGTCCAGCCATGCTTTACCAGCTTCACGAATTCCAGCGCGCCCTGCTCAGCCCCATGACGGCTTGGGCCCAGGCAACTGCCAAGACCTTCACCAACCCCCTGAGTCCGCTGTCTCTGATGCCGGGCGCCCAACGCTACGCTGCGGGCTACGAACTGCTGTATCGCCTGGGCAAGGAGTACGAGAAGCCGGAATTCGGCATCCGCTCCGTCAAATCCAACGGCCGCGACATTCCGATCGTCGAGCAGACCATCATCGAAAAGCCGTTCTGCCGCCTCATCCGCTTCAAGCGCTACGCCGACGACGCCGAGACCATCAAGCTGCTCAAGGATGAGCCGGTTGTGCTGGTGTGCGCGCCGCTGTCTGGCCATCACTCCACGCTGCTGCGCGACACCGTACGCACGCTGCTGCAGGATCACAAGGTGTACGTGACCGACTGGATCGACGCACGCATGGTGCCGATCGAAGAAGGTGCGTTCCACCTGTCGGACTACATCAACTACATCCGCGAATTCATCAATCACATTGGCGCCGACAAACTGCACGTGATCTCGGTGTGCCAGCCGACCGTGCCCGTCCTGGCCGCCATCTCGTTGATGGCTTCGGACGGCGAGAAGACGCCGCGCACGATGACCATGATGGGCGGCCCCATCGACGCACGTAAGAGCCCGACCGCCGTCAACTCGCTTGCGACGAACAAGGCGCATAGCTGGTTCGAAAACAACGTGATCTACACGGTGCCCGCCAACTATCCGGGCCACGGCCGCAAGGTGTATCCGGGCTTCCTGCAGCACGCCGGCTTCGTGGCGATGAACCCGGACCGCCACCTGTCATCGCACTACGATTACTACCTGAACCTGATCGAGGGCGACACGGAAGACGCTGAGGCCCACGTGCGCTTCTACGACGAGTACAACGCCGTGCTGGACATGGCCGCCGAGTATTACCTGGAGACCATCCGCGACGTATTCCAGGAGTTCCACCTGGCCAACGGCACGTGGGTGGTGGAAGGCAAGCCGGTGCGTCCGCAGGACATCAAGAGCACCGCGCTCTTCACCATCGAAGGCGAGCTGGACGACATTTCCGGCAGCGGCCAGACCGAAGCCGCGCATGGCCTGTGCACCGGCATCCCGAGCACGCGCAAGCAACATCTGACGGCGCCCAAGTGCGGGCACTACGGCATCTTCTCGGGCCGCCGCTGGCGCGAGCAGGTGTATCCGCAGTTGCGTGATTTCATCCGCCGCAACGAAGAAACCGCACCGCGCATCAAGGCCGTCGCCTGAGACTGGAGCACCCAACAAAAAGCCTCGCAGTTGCGAGGCTTTTTGTTGCGCGACGATGCTTTCGCCGATCAGCCCTTGGGCCGATCCAGATACGCCAGCAGCATCTTGATATGCAGTTGCGCGAAGGCTTCGTGCTCGTCGGCAGAGGCAATGTCGCGCCCCACCACGGCACTGATCGTGTAACGGTTGGACAGCACGTAATAGCCCAGCGCCGAGATCGTCAGATACAGACGCGACACATCGACGTCGTCGCGAAAGATGCCGGCGCGCTGGCCGCGCTCCACCACACCTCGCAGCACCTCGATGACCGGGTTGACCAGCTCGCCCAAGTGCGGCGAGGTCTTCAGATGCCGCGCCTCGTGCAGGTTTTCGCTGTTGAGCAAGCGGATGAACTCGGGGTTCTCGTAATAGAAATCCCAGACGAACCGCGCAAGCTGGATGACCGCCTCACGCGGGTCCGACGACTCGATCTGTACCTGCTCTTCCGCCTCTTTGAAGCGGAAATACATGTGCTCGAGCACGGTCAGGAAGAGTTTTTCCTTGCTGCCGTAGTAGTAATACAGCATGCGCTCGTTGGTCTCGGCGCGCCGGGCGATGGCGTCGACGCGCGCGCCGGCAAATCCACCGCGCGCAAACTCCTCGATTGCAGCAGCAAGGATGCGTCGGCGCGTGCCGGCGGGGTCGCGACGCGTGCGGGGTGCGGCGGATTCGCCGTGAGCATCGGCTTCGATGTCGGCGAGTGGCGCGGCTGGATGAGACGGCATGGCACGTCGGTCCGTTTAGAACGCGGGAATTATGTCATACGGTCAAGACATGCCCGCCGTATGCGATGTCAGGGCATGCACGCCTTGCGCAGGGGCCAAATCGGCGATAATGGCAGACTATTCAAACGACAAGTCCCATCGTGGTTTCCTTGGTCCCCGCAGTGGCCGCATCCTTGGCCGACCGGCTCGAAAACCTCTTGCCGCAAACGCAATGCACCAAGTGCGGCTACAACGGCTGCCGTCCCTACGCGGAAGCCATGGCCAGCGGCGAGGCGCTCCCCAACCGTTGCCCACCTGGCGGGGCGGAAGGTATTCGCCGGCTGTCCGACGCACTTGGCCGCACAGGCGAACTGCTGCCGCTGGACCCGTCCAACGGCATCGAACAGCCTCGCGCCATCGCAGTCATCGACCCGGAACGCTGCATCGGTTGCACGCTGTGCATTCAGGCGTGCCCGGTCGACGCCATCGTGGGCGCGCCCAAGGCGATGCACACGGTGCTGGAGGACTGGTGCACCGGTTGCGACCTCTGCGTGCCCCCCTGCCCTGTCGATTGCATCGACATGATCCCTGTCACTGGCGAACGCACGGGCTGGGATGCCTGGAGCCAGCAACAGGCCGATGTCGCGCGGGACCGCTACGTCTTCCGCAACGCGCGCCTCAAGCGCGAACAAGCCGAGAACGAAGCGCGCCTCGCCGCCAAGGCAGCGGCCAAACTCGCTGCCCTCAGCGCTGAACAACCGGCCGATGAGGCTGAGCTTGCCGCGCAAGCGCGCAAGAAGGCGATCATCCAGGCCGCCATTGAACGGGCGCGCCAGAAGCAGGCCGAGATGGCCGCGCGCGGACAAGGTCCACGCAACGTGACCAACGTGACGGCGGACGTGCAAGCCCAGATCGATGAGGCCGAAGCCCGCCGCAAGCGCATCGCCAGCCAGATCGAACAGAGCACCAAACCCGACGCAGACGCCCACTGAACCAGCCCGACGATGAATCCTGCCAAGCGCCACGCCATCTTCGAGACCCTGCGCGAGAACAACCGGACGCCGACCACCGAGCTGGAATACACCACGCCGTTCGAACTGCTGATCGCGGTGCTGCTGTCGGCACAGGCGACCGACGTTGGCGTGAACAAGGCGACGCGCAAGCTGTTTCCGGTGGCCAATACGCCCGCCAAGCTGCTGGCGCTTGGCGAGGAGGGCATCACCGAATACATCAAGACCATCGGGCTGTATCGCACCAAGTGCAAGCACATCCTCCAGACGTGCCGCATCCTGCTCGACCAATACGGCGGTGAAGTGCCGCGTGACCGCGCCGCGCTGGAAGAACTACCGGGTGTGGGCCGCAAGACCGCCAACGTGGTGATGAACACGGCCTTTGGTGAGCCGACAATCGCGGTCGACACGCACATCTTTCGCGTCGCCAATCGCACGGGCCTGGCCCCCGGCAAGAACGTACTTGAGGTCGAGCTGAAGCTGATGAAGGTGGTGCCGGAAGCGTTTCGGCAAGACGCGCACCACTGGCTGATCCTGCATGGGCGCTATGTATGCAAGGCGCGCAAGCCCGAGTGCTGGCATTGCGCGATCGAGCCGCTGTGTGAATTCAGGCCGAAGACGCCAGCGCCGAAGGAATGAAAAAGGGGGACTGCACCGTCTGATGCGAGTCCCCGTTTTCTTTGCGCGACCGGTCGTCGATCAAAGGATCTTGCACGCCTCTTCGAACGACAGACGCGGGTTGCGCGGGTGCAGCTTCTCGGCGTCGCCGTAGCCGATGTTCATGATGAAGTTGACCTTCCACTGACCATCGGGGAAGAACGTCTCGTTCACCTTGTCGGCATCGAAGCCGGCCATCGGGCCGCAATCCAGGCCGAGCGCACGCGCGGCGAGCACGAGATAGCCGCCCTGCAGCGAGCCGTTCATCAGCGCGGCGGCGTTGATCTTGGCCTGGTCGCCGGCGTACCACGAACGGGCATCGGCGTGCGGAAACAGCTTGGGCAGTTGCTCGTGGAACTGCGTGTCATACGCGACGATCACGGCCACGGGCGCTTGGCGGGTCTTTTCCTGGTTGCCGGCCGACATGCATGGAATCAGACGCTCCTTGGCAGCAGCGCTCTTGACGAATACGAAACGAGCCGGCGTGCTGTTCGCAGCAGTCGGGCCGTACTTCACGGTGTCATACAGCGTGTGCAGCAGTTCGTCATCGACCGGCTTGTCCAGCCACACGTTGTGGGTACGGGCTGCGTGGAACAGTTGGTCCAGCGCGGACGGTTCAAGCATCGGCATTGCAAGGTGCTCCGGAAAAAGTTGAGGACCGCATTGTAATGCGCCATATCCGTGTGCGCCGGACACCCGCACGCCCCGGATGGGCACCCGGGCGCCATCAGCAGCCCAGTGGCTTTAGAAAAAACGACATGCCTTCTTTGTATTTAATCGCACTTACTGCGATGCACCACCGCATTGACATGGCCATTTTTACAGTCCATCGCGCACGATGAAAAACAGCCCTTTACAACGGTTTGCTTACGAACTACTTTTTCGTTCGTCATTGCATTACCCGCAGGGTTGGATGTATCGGATTCGCGCCTTGTTTTAAAAAGGGCGCGCAGTTCCGTTCATCCCCATGTTTTCGCACAGCCCTTGCCAAGCTTTGCGCAAACGCCTTGAGGGCTTGACCCCGCAATCCATCTGTTTTTGAGATCCGCTTGGATTTCAGGGGCTTCTTTTGCCGAATAAAAAACAATTGCATTAATTTCCGCAAACAAGGCGGGAAATCATAATATTCGTTTCGCGTCGCATAGAAATGAAAAAACGCAAAGCGAATATGGAGCCCACTTAAAACCACACGTTTTAAGTGATGGCGTTCGTCACCCTGAAAAAGGCCATTATCGCCATGAAAAAATCCAGGTTATCGACCAGTGATTTTGCAGGTTTGTCCCGGACCCTTGGTGTATCGTTTGCGGCCGCGGCGCTGTCCGCCGTGCTGCTTGCGGGTTGCGGCGGCGGAGATTCGTCCGCCACGGCCAACCCCAGCGGCGTTGCCGCCAACGCCGGCAACGCAACCACACAGCCGGTGACGGCCGCCGTGCCGCCCGACCAGCCCTACGTCGACCCGAACGTCTACGGCACCGGGCCCAACGACGCACTTGCCGCCGACCCGGGCGAAAGCGCAGCCATCACGCACCACACAGTCACAATCGGCGGCAAGAGCATCGCCTACACAGCCACCGCCGGCCACCTGACCACCATCGACCCGGTCACCTCGCGATCCAACGCGACGATGTTCTACGTGGCCTACACGCAGGACAATCCCGATCCATCGAAGCCGCGTCCGGTGACGTTCTTCTATAACGGCGGCCCGGGCTCGTCGTCGGTGTTCCTGCTGCTGGGCTCGTTCGGGCCGAAGCGGCTGCAGTCGTCGTTCCCGAACTTCACGCCCCCGGCGCCGTACAAGCTGCCCGATAACCCGGACAGCCTGCTCGACCGCTCCGATCTCGTGTTCATCAACCCGGTAGGCACCGGATATTCGGCCGCCATTGCACCGGTCAAGAACAAAGACTTCTGGGGCACCGACCAGGACGCCCGCTCCATCGACCGCTTCATCCAGCGCTACCTGACCAAGAACTCGCGCTGGAACTCACCCAAGTTCCTGTACGGCGAGTCGTATGGCACGGCGCGCAGTGCGGTGCTGTCGTGGGTGCTGCATGAAGACGGTATCGAGCTGAACGGGATCACGCTGCAATCGTCGATCCTTGACTACGCGAATGCACTCTCGGCCGTCGGCACCTTCCCGACGCTGGCCGCCGACGCGTTCTACTGGAAGAAGACGACGCTCAACCCGGCACCGACCGACCTCGACGGCTACATGGTCCAGGCCCGCAACTACGCCGACAACACGCTCGCCCCGCTGGCACAAGCGCCGAGCGCCGCAGATGGCGGGTTCGTCAACGTGCGCCTGAACCTGAACCTGTCGACGGCGCAGACGATGGGCTCGTACATCGGCACCGATCCGGTCTCGCTGATCCAGACGTTCGGCAATCCGGCAGCGCTGGGCAACGTGCCGTCGCAGAACAACAACCCGCCGTACACGTTCTTCCTGACGCTCAACCCGGGCATCCAGATCGGCCAGTATGACGGCCGCGCCAACTACACGGGCCAGGGCATCGCGCCGTTCATCCTGCCGAACTCGGGCAGCAACGATCCGTCGATCTCGAACATCGGCGGTGCGTATACGGTGCTGTGGAACAGCTACCTGAACACCCAGCTCAAGTACACGTCGACCTCGTCGTTCGTGGACCTGAACGACGCCGTGTTCAACAACTGGGACTTCAGCCACATCGACCCGACCGGCGCCAACAAGGGCGGCGGCAACACGCTGTACACCGCTGGCGACCTCGCCTCGACGATGAGCCTGAACCCCGACCTGAAGGTGCTGCAGGCCAGTGGGTATTTCGACGCCGTCACGCCGTTCCACCAGACCGAGCTGACGCTGGCGCAGATGCCGCTCGATCCGACGCTCAAGGCGAAGAACCTGACGATCAAGAATTACCCGTCCGGCCACATGATCTATCTGAACGATGCGTCGCGCACCGCGCTCAAGGGTGACCTGGCTTCGTTCTACGATGGCGTGATGGCCGATCGTCCGGCCCTGATGCGGGTGCAGAGCCTGCAACGCCTGCCGAGCGGCCCGAAGAAGTAATCGCCTCAAGGCCGAAAGCAAAACCGCCCAGTTCTTGTTGGGCGGTTTTTTGTGGGGCGTGAAGATTCCGCTTCAGGCCATTTCGTCCGCGCTGTGACCGGCAGGCTTGGCATCTGCGCGGGTCAACCACAGCACGCCCGCCAGGATCAATGCGCCGCCAGCCATCTGCATGGGCGCGATCGACTCGCCGAGCAGCAACGCCGCGAACAGCACGGTCACCACCGGCTCCAGCGTCGACAGCATCGACGCCTGCGCCGCCCCCAGTTTCTGCAGGCCGGCAAAGAACGTCAGGATAGCCACCACCGTCGACAAGCCTGCAATGGCCAGCGCCGCGGCCCAGCCGCTGAACGTGCCCGGCAGATGCGCCGGTGCACCGAGCAACGCCATCCCCGTGTACACGACGGCCGCAGCGGTACAGATGACGGTCGTGCACGCCAGTGGATCGAGCCCGCGCGTCACACGGGCACCGACCGTGATGTAGATCGAGTAAATGACCGCCGAGGCCACGCCCAGCCCGATGCCGAGAAGGCTGCCGCCCGACAGGCCCGCACCGCCCACCGTCAGCCCCGCCCCGACCGAGCACAGCGCCAGCGCGATGATCGCCGTGGTGGTCAGCCGCTCGCGCAGGAAAATCGCCGCCAGCACCGTGACGAACATCGGATACAGATACAGCAGCAGCGCCACCAGGCTGGCCGGTGCGTAGTTCAACGCCGTGAAAAACGCGAACGACTGTCCGGCATAGCCGATGCCGCCCATGGCCGCCAGCCCCGCTACGCGCGACCACGGCGGTATGCCGATGCGGCGGACACGCATCACGGCCATCAGCGCCGCGGCCGCGATCACAAAGCGCACGATCAGCAGACCGACCACGTTGGCGCCACTCGCATAGGCGTAATGCGTGAAGATGGCCATCGCGCCGAACGATGCGGCGGACACGGCGATCAGCAGCACGCCTAGGAGCTTGTCGGCGGCGCGCGCAGCGAGGGAGGAAGCGATCGGTCGTCTCATGGCATGCGGCGATCTTGTTGGGGTCGCCGTCTGGAGATGGGGGCGCCATTGTAGCGTTGCCGTCTCGCCAAGCTACCGGCAGGCGTCAGGGCGCGCCGGTACAATGTTGAAATCATGTTCAATCCATCCCGCGACGAAGTCCGTCAATTCTTCTGTGGCGCATGGCGCAAGCACCGCCAGGCAGAAATCCTCACGCCGCTTGAGGCCATGGCGCTCGACTGGATGCTGCAGCATCCCGAATACCACGACACCCTGGAGGCCGGCGAAGAAGCGCTCGCCCGCGACTACACGCCGGAAAGCGGACAGAGCAACCCGTTCCTCCACCTGTCGATGCACCTGTCGATCAGCGAGCAGGTGTCGGTGGATCAGCCGCGCGGCATTCGCGCTGCGTATGAAGCGCTGGCCCAGCGGCTCGACTCGCCGCACGAGGCGCAGCATCAGGTGATGGAATGCCTCGGCCAGATGCTCTGGACGGCGCAGCGCACGGGCCTGCCGCCCGACGGCGACGCCTATATCGAGTGCGTGCGCAAGCGCGCCACCGCCCGCTGAATCTGAAGCCAACAAAAAACCGCTCCGAAGAGCGGTTTTTCTTTACCGGCGATGCCGCATTACTTCTTGAGCACCAGCGAGCCCGGCAGCGATTCGATGTACGCAGCAATGTCCTTCAGCTCAGCCTGCGTAAAGGGACGCGGCTTGCCGTCGGCACCGGTGGTGGCGGGGTTGCTGTTGACCTGGCCCGCCATGATGGCGTTGCTGCGGCCCACCAGCGGGTTGTTGCTGGTCTGATAGGCCAGCAGCGCGTGATAGATGTAATCGCCGTGCTGGCCTGCGAGCTTCGGATAGTCCGGCGAGATCGGAGCGTTCAGGCCGGCGCCATGGCAGGCCACGCAAGCGCCCTTCTCCACCAGTTGCTTGCCCTTTTCAATATCGGCAGCGTGCGCAGACACAGCGGCTGCCAGCATCAGCGCGCCCAGATTGAACGAGATTGCGAGCGAGATCTTCTTCATATTGTTCCTCGTCACTTCTGCGGATTGTTTTGGGTGGCCGGCGTCTGCGCCGCGTAGTACGCGGCGAGGTTGGCGATGTCCTGGTCAGTCAGCGACCCGGCGATGGCGCGCATGGTCGGGTGCTTGCGGTCACCCTTCTGATACGCATGCAGCGCGCTTTCAATGTATTTGGCGTTCTGGCCGCCCAGATAGGGCACGCGATACACCTCGGGGAACGACGTCTTGTAATCGGGGATGGCATGGCAGCCGATACACATGGCGACCTTGTTTTCCGCGGCGGCAGCGTTGCCCTGGACGTCGGCTGCGGCGGCGCTGCTGGGTGCGGCGAACAGTGCGCCTAACGTGCCCAATGCGGCCACCATGGTGAGGATCTTTTTCATCTCGTTCTTAAGCGTGGAGTTTCAGAATCCTGCTCGCCCTGCCGGCTTGGCTCGTCTCAGCCGGCTGTCTCGCTGGGCGCATTCACCCGCCGTTGGCAACAAGCCAGAAGACGGTCATTTGAGGTGCGTCAAACCGGCGCATTGTACCGCACCGTTTTTTTGCCAGTCCAGTTAGGGCTCCCGTGACTTGACAGCAAGGAATGGCACGGCGCGCGCGCCGCTGGCGTTCGGCGTCAAACACCCAAATGCTCTTATACTGGCCGTTTCCAAATCTTTTACCGCTCAGTAGGCTTGCACGATGAACACCACCACCTCGCCTGCCCCATCCGACCAGCGCACACGCTTCGAAGGCTCTGACCAGTACGTCGCCACCGATGACCTCAAGCTTGCCGTCAACGCATCGATGACGCTGCAGCGCCCGCTGCTCATCAAGGGCGAGCCGGGCACAGGCAAGACCATGCTGGCCGAGGAAGTGGCCGCCGCACTGGGTATGCCGCTATTGCAGTGGCACGTGAAGTCGACCACCAAGGCCCAGCAAGGCTTGTACGAATACGATGCCGTCTCGCGCCTGCGCGACTCGCAGCTCGGCGATGACAAAGTGCACGACATCCGCAACTACATCGTCAAGGGCGTGTTGTGGCAGGCCTTCGAGGCGGACGAACCTGTCGTGTTGCTGATCGACGAGATCGACAAGGCCGACATCGAATTCCCCAACGATCTGCTACGCGAACTGGATCGCATGGAGTTCTACGTGTACGAAACGCGCGAAACCATCCGCGCCAAGCACCGCCCGCTGGTGATCATCACGTCGAACAACGAGAAGGAATTGCCCGACGCGTTCCTGCGCCGCTGCTTTTTCCACTACATCAAGTTTCCGGATGCCGAGACGATGCAGGCCATCGTCGATGTGCACTACCCGGGTATCAAGCCCGCGCTGGTCAAGGCTGCGCTGGATGCGTTCTATGAGATGCGCAACCTGCCGGGGCTGAAGAAGAAACCGTCGACGTCCGAGTTGATCGACTGGCTCAAGCTGCTGCTGGCCGAGGACATTCCGCCGGAATCGCTGCGCAGCCAGGACAAGAACGCCGCCATTCCGCCGCTGCACGGGGCGCTGCTCAAGAACGAACAGGACGTACACCTGTTCGAGCGCCTGGTATTCATGAACCGCGCCAATCGCTGAGCGAGCCACCACCATGCCGCGCCTGATCGAGCCCGTCACGCTGTCCGGCCAGCACGCCTGGCTGGAGCCACTCGGCCCGGAGCACGAGGACGAAGTGCGCGCCGCGGCCGCTGATGGCGAGCTGTGGAAGCTTTGGTACACATCCGTCCCATCGCCCGACAAGACCGGCGAATGGCTGGCCATTGCCCTCGACATGCGCGAACGCCTGGGTGCCATGCCGTTCGTCGTGCGAGAGATGCACGATGGGCAGCCCGGCAAGGTGGTCGGCGCCACGCGCCTCTTCAACGTGGACGAAGCCAACCGGCGGCTCGAAATCGGCCACACGTGGTACGCCAAATCCGTACAGCGGACGGCGGTCAACACCGAATGCAAGTTGCTGCTGCTCACGCACGCATTCGAGACACTGCGCTGCATTGCGGTGGAATTCCGCACACACTGGATGAACCACCAGAGCCGCGCGGCCATCGCCCGGCTCGGTGCCAAACAGGACGGCGTGCTGCGCAATCACCAGCGCATGCCGGACGGCAGCTTCCGCGACACGGTCGTGTTCTCGATCATCGAATCGGAATGGCTGACCGTGAAACGCCATCTGCAATACAAGCTCGAGCAACCGCGCGCCTGAGCGCCGGAGGACCACCATGCTCATCGATTTCTTCTTCACGCTGCGGCACGCCAAGCTGCCGGTCTCGGTCAAGGAATACCTGACGCTGCTGGAAGGGCTCAAGCAGCAGGTCATCGCGCCGTCGCTCGACGAGTTCTACTTCCTCGCGCGCATGACGCTGGTGAAGGACGAAAAGCACTTCGACAAGTTTGACCAAGCGTTCGGCGCCTACTTCAAGGGCGTGGAAGGCGCGGTCGATTGGCGTGCGGACATTCCGCTGGATTGGCTCACCAAGAAGCTGGAGCGCGAACTCTCGCCCGAGGAGAAGGCCAAGATCGAAGCCATGGGCGGCCTCGACAAGCTGATGGAGCGGCTGAAAGAACTGCTGAACGAGCAGCACGAGCGCCACGAAGGCGGCAACAAATGGATCGGCACCGGCGGCACGTCGCCGTTCGGGCACGGCGGCTACAACCCCGAAGGCATCCGCATCGGCGGGCCATCGAAGGGCAACCGCACCGCGGTCAAGGTGTGGGAAGCACGCGCGTACAAAGACTACGACGACACCGTCGAACTCGGCACGCGCAACATCAAGGTGGCGCTGCGCCGCCTGCGCAAGTTCGCGCGTGATGGTGCCGACATCGAGCTGGACCTCGACGACACGATCCACTCCACCGCCGCCAACGCCGGCATGCTCGACATCAAGATGCGCCCCGAGCGGCACAACAACGTCAAGGTGCTGATGCTGATGGATGTGGGCGGCTCGATGGACGACCACATCAAGCGCGTGGAAGAACTTTTTTCCGCCGCCAAGACGGAATTCAAGCACCTCGAGTACTACTACTTCCACAACTGCGTCTACGAATGGCTGTGGAAGAACAACCGACGGCGCCATGCGGAGCGGTTCTCCACCTGGGACGTCATCCGCAAATACCCGCCCGACTACAAGCTCATCTTCGTGGGCGACGCGACCATGAGCCCGTACGAAATCCTGCAGGCCGGCGGCTCGGTGGAATACAACAACGCCGAAGCCGGCGCCACATGGCTCAAGCGGCTGATCGAACAGTTCCCGAAGTTCGTCTGGCTGAACCCCGAGCCGGAAGGCCTGTGGGAATACCGCCAATCCATCTCGGTCATCAACCAGATCGTGAAGACGCGGATGTACCCGGTGACGATTGCGGGGTTGGAATCCGCGATGCGACTGTTATCGAAGTAACGCACCTCCCAACGTTTCTCCGGGCGTGGACGCGGTGATTACCTGACGCGTAATCGACACCAGCCCCGCTGGCGCCGAAGATGAAGCCATCCAGCGCATGACGCATCACCGCGCTGGGCAAGCTTCCCACTTCGAACGGAGAAACGTCATGACCGCCACCCAACTCGCCGCCAACGACACGCTCGCCGATACGCTGGTCGACCGTTACATCGCCGCATGGAACGCAACAGACGCTGCACAACGCCGCGCCCTCGTCGCGCAAACCTGGACTGAAAGCGCCACGTATGTCGATCCGCTGATGCAGGGCGCCGGCCATGACGGCATCGAGGCGCTCATTGCGGTCGTGCAGGCCAAGTTCCCGGGCTTCCGCTTTGCGCGCGACGGCGGCGCGGATGTCGTGCAGGACACGATCCGCTTCCGCTGGACGCTCGGCCCCGAGGGGCAGGCGCTAGTCAAGGGCACCGATTTCGTACGCATCGAAGGCGACCGCATGCAGACAGTGACCGGCTTCATCGACCAGATGCCAGGCATGGGCGACGCCGCCTGAGCGCCCCGCACAAAACCAAACGCCCCGAAAGTCGGGGCGTTTTGCATGGGCGGCACGCGGCAGCAATCAGATAGACAGCGCGTCTTCCTGGCCGGCGTTGGCACTGCGCAAACCCTCAGCCCAGCCCTTGGTCGGCAGCTTGATCGAGGCCTGCAGCGCGGCGGCGCGCGCCTGCACGGCTTCCCAGCTGACCTGCAGCGGCGGGCCATTGAATGCCAGCGCAATCACGTTGCCGTCATGCACTTCGGGGAATACGAGCACGCGATTGTCGAACGCGTCACAGATGCGCTCGATATTGCGCGGGAAGCTGGTGTGGTCGCCAAACAGGTTGATCGTCATCACACCCGGCGAGCGCAATACCTGGTGGCAAGCCTTGTAGAACGCCGGTGTATCGAGCACGGGGCCGCGCGCGGTGGCGTCATACAGGTCGATCTGCAGCGCATCGACGGTGCCGTGGTGGCTCGCGTCCGTCACCCAGTCGTACGCATCCTGCTCGAGCACGCTCAAGCGTGCATCGTCAAACGGCAGGCCGAACATGCTGCGCGCCGCGACGATCACGGACGGGTTCAGCTCCACCGCCGTCACCTGCGCGGGCGCGAGATGACGATGGCAGAACTTGGTCAGAGCGGCAGCGCCGAGACCCAGTTGCACGACGTGGAAGTCCGCTCGCGCGGCCGGGTCGAGAAACAGCAGCCACGCCATCATCTGCTGCGCGTATTCCAGTTCGATGGCATCGGGCTTGGACAAGCGCATGGCGCCCTGCACCCATTCCGTACCAAAGTGCAGATAGCGGACCCCCGCCAGTTCAGAGAATGTGACGGGCGCAAAGCGCGGGGCCATGCGTTTCGGTTCGTCATCGTGGCTCTGGCGGTCTTCGCGCTTGGCACGGGCCGGACGGCGCGAGGCGACGGCCTCGATGGATTTACGTTTCAACAGCGTCATAAAGCGGATCAACGGGAAGAAGACTGGGCGGCCGCGGCACGCTGCAGCCATTCGCGATTGTGGTCTTTGGCATAGCGCGTCCAGTGCTTGGCGTCGCGCAGGATTTCCTCAAACAGGGCCTGCGCCCGCAGCTTGTCGGCATCGTTGTTCTGGGCGAGGAGCCATTCGCCGAAGAGGCAACGGGCGGCGGCATCGTTCGCGCAGGTCAGGGCCTGCTCGAACGCTTCACGCGTATTCGGCGCATTCGTCGCGGCCAATGCACGTGCATACAGCAATGTCGGATCGGGCTGCTGGCGAGTCACGCGATGCGCTTCGAACAGCTTGTCGAGCGTGTCCTTGGCGAGCGCCGCATCGCCCGTGGCGAACTGCGCGCGGGCCAGACCCAGCAGCACGGCCGGGTCGCCGGCAAACGGGCCGGTCGCTGCCTGCTCGAAGTGCTGGCGGGCTTCCTTTGCATCGCCGGCCTCCAGCAATGCTTCGCCCAGACGCAGTCGGTGCTGCACGGTCGGCGCACGGTCGAAATCGTTGCGGGCTTCGCGCACGGCGCGGTTGGGGTCGATCAGTTGCGTCACTGCGCGACTGGCAACGCGGGCACCGCGCGAGTGGCGCATCTCCGGAAGATAGATCGCGAAGAAATACACCACGCTGCCCAGCAGCGGGAACGCAAACAAGATGAACAACCAGTAGATGTTCTGGTTGTTGCGCACGACGTGCACCGCAAAGAACAGCGCGACGATGACGTGAAACCCGATTCCAAGAAACGGCATGTGAAGGCCCGATAGAGAAATGCACCGACGCCCCCCCGCGTCGGCCTCGGGCGCGATTGTGACAGATGCGCTGCAGCGGGGGGGATGCCGCGCCCTTGACGCCTGCACCCTGCTCGCCCGGAAGCCGCATAGAGCCGGTCTTCAGGGTCGATGGGGCAATGGCCTAGGCGAAGCGAACCTCAGGGATGACCCAGGAAGTCCAGCTTGCCGATCTCCACGCCGTTATGGCGCAGCAGCGCGTAGGCCGTGGTGACATGGAAATACAGGTTCGGCAGCACAAAACCGCGCAGGTAATCGATGCCCGTGAACTGCAGTTCGCGGGTCGGGCTCTTGAGCGTGATCTGGCGATCCTCGCTGCCGGCGAAGGCCGCGGGGTCGATGCTGTTGACGAACTCCAGCGTCTTGGCAATGCGCGCCTTCAGCTCTGGAATGGTCGTCTCCACATCCGGGTACGACGGCACCTCGTTGCCAGACAGGCGCGCCGCGCCGCCCTTGGCCTGATCACAGGCAATCTGGACCTGCCGCGTGAACGGATGCATGTCCGGCGCCAGACGCGCGGTCATCAGATTGGCCGGGTCGAACTTCTTCGCTTCTGCGTGGGCAGCCGCCTTGTCGAGCAGGGCCGACAGATTGCCGAGCATGCGGTTGGCCGTCGGTACGAGAAACTCGTACATCGAAGGTGTGGTCATGGGAGTGCTTTCCTTGGTATCCATCGTTGTGGCCGCCGACGATCTTCTGCGCAACCCTGCGGCAGCGCGCTCTTGCGCAGGGCACAGTGTAGGCCAGCGATTCGGCCGGTGCATGGCGCACGCGCACGCCTCGTCATGAGGCATCTGGCACGAGATTAGTGCGGCAGACCCTCTTGGCGTGTGCGGATCGACGGGCCCGCCGGCCTCTCTTGCGTGGCATGGCTATTGCATCGGCAAGGACAAGGCCAACGGCGGCCTTGATCTACCTTGGCACTTCGCGATAACGCGCTCCGCACAGGAGCGTCCGGGGCAACGGCGCTCCGAGGCGACACGGCACGTCCCCGGCAACCGGTGCGTCGCCGTCTCGCTTCGGGGCGTTTTTTTCTGGCCGGCGCGACTCCATCAGCGCCGACACCACCTGCAAGGCATGACATGAACGCTCCCTCCATCCCGGCTTCCGCGGCCGATGTGTCCGTCGAGACCATTGGTGAGCTGATCAACCTGTCCGGACGGCAGCGCATGCTGTCACAGCGGATCGTGCTGCAAATGGTATTGGCGGCTCAGGGTCATGCCGCCGCGCTCGACATCGCACGATCGTGCCTGGCGACATTCGCGTCGGCACACACCGAACTTGTGGACGGCAATGCGCGGTTGCCCGGCGCGTTCTCGGAGGCATTGCGTCAGTTGTACTCGGGCAAGCTGCGCGGCGATGCGCGCGTCCGCGAGTTCATCGCGCTGGCCAAAAGCGCCATCGATACCCTGTCGACCGGCACGACCCAGCGCAACCCGTCGCTCGATGCGCTCGTCGCGCAGGCCACGCCCATGCTGGAATTGCTACAGACCATCACGCAGGCGTACCAGGAGGAAATGCATGTATGCGAAGTCGCACTGCGCAAGCGTCAGGCGGACATCGCCACGCACCTTGGCCGCATCTCGATGCAGGCCAACATCGTCGCCATGAACGCGCGCGTCTCCGCGGCGCGGGCGGGTCCTTACGGGCGCGAGTTCTCGGTCATTACGACGGTGCTCGCAGACATCATCCAGGAGATGGACCAACTGATCCGCAATGTCGTCGGCACGAACGACGCCGGCCAGTCCGGCGCCGGCACGCGCCGGCCATCGACGCCGGCATCGCAAACCTTCGGGCACATGTCACTGAGGTGATGAACGACGTGACCGGCTTGTACAAGGGACCGACCAGGTAGCAGGAAGCTACGACAGCCACTCACGCACCGCTAGCCACGCCGCCAACTTCTGGGCATACGACACGGCTGCATAGGCCGGACTGCTGGAAGGGAGTTTGAGGATGGTGTGGCGGTCGCCGATGTCGCCCAGCGCCTTTACGCCAATGCGCGACGCGGTGCCGCCGTTAAAGGCAATGAGCGCCAGTTCCGGCAACGAGGCGATCAAGCCGGCAAGGTCATTCCCGGCATGGTCCCGGATCTTGCTGTCGAGACTGCCTTCGCGCTTGGCTTCGGCCACCACATCCCACAGGCCGATGCGATGCGCAAGCAGCACCTGCAAACGCGCGGCGTATTCCATGCCCGGCAAATCCTGGCCGATCACCTCGCCGGCCAGGCGCCAGAACTGGTTCTGCTTGTGTGCGTAGTACTGCGACTGCGCAAGCGATGCTTCGCCGGGCAGGCTGCCCAGGATCAGCACGCGCGTGTGCGCGTCGACCACAGGCGGAAAGCATCGCTTGAGCGTCACGCGGGTCGTCAGGCCAGCAGGCGGTTCACGCGCTGCACGTACGCCGCCGGGTCGGCCAACGCGCCGCCCTCAGCCAGGAGTGCCTGGTCGAACAGCACGTGCAGGCGATCCTCAAAAGCGGCGCGATCGGCTTCGTTGCCGGTCACGGTTTCCAGCAGCGCGAGCTTGCGCACGAGCGGGTGCGTCGGGTTCAGCTCCAACACCGGCTTGCTGTCCGGGGCTTGTTGGCCGGCTTGCTTGAGCAGACGGGCCAGCGTGCCGCTGATGTCGCCTTCATCGGCCACCAGACACGACGGCGAATCGGTCAGACGATGCGTGATGCGCACGTCCTTGGCCTTGTCGCCGAGCACAGCCTTGGCACGCTCGACCAGCGGCTTGAACTCGCCTTCCACCTTGGCGTGCTCGGCCTTCTCGGCTTCGTCTTCCAAGGCGCCCAGATCAAGATCACCGCGCGCCACCGACACCAGTTCCTTCTCTTCAAAGTCGTGCAGGAACGACAGCATCCACTCGTCCACGCGGTCGGTCAGCAGCAGCACTTCCACACCCTTCTTGCGGAAGATTTCCAGATGCGGGCTCGACTTGGCGGCCGTCCAGTTTTCGGCGGTCACGTAGTAGATCTTGTCCTGGCCTTCCTTCATGCGCCCAATGTAATCCGCCAGCGAGACGGTCTGGGCGCTGTCTTCGTTGTGCGTGGAAGCGAAGCGCAGCAGCTTGGCAATGCGGTCTTTATTGGCGTGGTCTTCGCCGATGCCCTCCTTGAGCACCTGGCCGAAGTTTTGCCAGAACGTGGCGTACTTTTCCTTCTCGGCCGCGTCATCCGACTCGGCCATCGATTCCAGCATGCCCAGCACGCGCTTGGTGGAGCCTTCGCGGATAGCCTTCACGTCGCGGCTTTCCTGCAGGATTTCGCGCGAGACATTCAACGGCAGATCGGCCGAATCGATCACGCCCTTCACAAAACGCAGGTAGCCCGGCAGCAGTTGCTCTGCGTCGTCCATGATGAAGACACGCTTGACGTACAGCTTCAGGCCGCTCCGGCGCTCGCGGTCCCACAGGTCGAACGGCGCGTTGGTCGGGAGGTACAGCAGCTGCGTGTATTCGCTACGGCCTTCCACGCGGTTGTGCGTCCAGGCGAGCGGCTTGCCGTTTTCGTGGGCAATGTGCTGGTAGAACGCGATGTACTGATCATCGGTCACGTCAGCGCGCGGACGGGCCCACAGCGCGCTGCCCTGGTTGATGGTTTCCCATTCGTCCTGGGCCACCATCGCCTTCTTCTCTTCGTCCCACGCTTCCTTGCGCATCTGGATCGGCAGGGAGATGTGGTCCGAATACTTTTGCACGACCGACTTGATGCGCCAGGCGGAGAGGAAATCGTCCTCACCCTCGCGCAGGTGCAGCGTGATGGTGGTGCCTCGCTCGGCACGTTCGATGCTGTCGACGGTGAATTCGCCGTCGCCGGTGCTTTCCCAGCGCACGGCTTCATTGGCGGCCACACCGGCGCGGCGCGATTCCACCGTCACGCGGTCGGCCACGATAAACGCCGAGTAGAAGCCCACGCCAAACTGGCCGATCAGGGCAGCATCCTTCTGCTGGTCGCCCGAAAGCTGGCTGAAGAACTCGCGCGTGCCCGAGCGGGCGATGGTGCCGAGGTTGCGGATGGCCTCGTCGCGGCTCATGCCGATACCGTTGTCGGCGATCGTGATGGTGCGCGCGGCCGCATCAAAGCCGATGCGGATGCCAAGCTCGCCGCCGCCTTCCAGCAGCGACGGATTGGCGATGCCCTCAAAACGCAGCTTGTCCACCGCATCGGACGCATTGGAAACCAGTTCCCGCAGGAAGATTTCCTTATTGCTGTACAGCGAGTGGATCATCAGATGCAGAAGCTGCTTCACTTCTGCCTGGAAAGCCATCTTCTCGTGCGGTGCGCTCATGGTCTGCATCAAAATGGTCTGAAAAATGGAAAGAGAAGCGGGCGACACCTTGCACGTGCGCCCGTATGGATTTGTGAGGCTAGATAGGGCGTCGGGCTCGGTTTTCAAGCCCCACGATCGAGCTGCCCGGCCAGGAACCGGAGCAGATCCGGGTCCGCACTGGTCGCAATGTTGAAGCGCATCCACGTCGACGGCATCTGCGACGGCGAGAACAGGCTTCCGGGCGCAAACACATAGCCCTGTTCGTGCCCGGCGCGGGCAATGGCGTTGGTGTCCTGCCCCGTATCGGCCCAGAGGAACATGCCCGCGCCGTGCTGCGCAAACAGCTTCAGCCCCATGCGCTCGAGGCTGCGCTGCACGCCGTCGCGGGCGCGGTCCAGACGGGCGCGTATGCGTTCGACATGCTTGCGGTAATGGCCTTCGGTCAGAATCTTGTAGAGCACGCGCTCGTTGATCTCGGGCGTGACCAGGCCCGTCAGCAGTTTGCCGTCGACGAGGTTCTTGGCCAGCTCGGGGTGGCAGGCAATGAACCCCACGCGCAGGTTGGCCGCGAGCGTCTTGGAGAAGCTGCTCAGGTAGATCACACGGCGCAGCTGGTCGAGGCTGGCCAGCCGCGTGCCGGGGTGTCCGGGCGGGGCGAGATCGCCGTAGATATCGTCTTCGACGATCAGGAAACCGTACTGCTCGGCCAGCCGCAGCAACTGAAACGCCTTGGCCGCCGACAGCGACGTGCCCGTCGGGTTATGCAGGATCGAGTTGATGATCAGCAGCTTGGGCCGGCGCACCTGCACCAACCCCTCCAGCGCCATCAGGTCGGGCCCCTCGGCGGTGTACGGCACGCCGATCACCTGCGCCCCTTGCGCGGCAAAGCGGCCGAACATCAGGAACCACGCCGGATCGCCCACCAGCACCGTATCGCCGGGCTGCACGTACTGGCGCGCGATCAGGTCCAGCGACGAGGTGATGCCCGAGGTCATCACGATCTGGTCCGGCCGGGCGCCGATCTCCAGCTCCGCCAACCGCGTCTGCAATTGCTGGCGCAGCGGCAAAAAGCCCTGCGGCGATCCCCACGCCAGAAACTGGTTGCCGTTCTGCCGGCCGAGCGTGCGCAGCGCGTTGGCGATCAGCTCGCCGTCGAGCCAGCCGTTGGGCAGAAAGCCGATGCCCGGCGCCTTGCGTGGCTCGGCGGAATGGAACATGTTCCGCAGCAGCCATGTCACGTCGATCTTGCGGGCGGCGGTGGGCGGCGGCGCAACCGGCTCCTCGGGCAGTGGCGCCTGGCGCTCCTTGACGTAGAAGCCCGATCCGCGGCGCGATTCCAGATACCCCTGCGCCACCAGCCGCTCGTACGCCTCCACCACGGTGAAGCGCGAAATGCTCTTCTCCTGCGCCAGTTGCCGGATCGACGGCATGCGCATGCCGGCACGAAACACGCGCTCGTCGATGCGCATGCGCGCCCATTCGGTGAGCTGATCCACCAGCGTCATCTGCGCGGATGGAATCGGATCGGGCAACTGCTCCGCCGCCGGGCGGGCGGCTGCGCGGCGGGCATCCAGGCTGATGATGTGGGAGGTGGAATTCATGACGAGGTAGGCGGGAGCGGGCCGAAAACTGTACAGAAAGCGCCACGACAAAGTGTACAGGTACTGTACAGACACAGTTCGGTAGGATCAAGGTCAGAATTCCGCCCCCAGCGAACCCGGAGACGCCGCCATGCCAACGTTGAAACGTTTTGACGAAGACGCTTACCGCACCACCTGCGATGCCACCGTCGTCGCTCTGCACCCGGAAGGCATTGAGCTGGATGCAACGGTGTTTTACGCCCGCAGCGGCGGCCAGGCTGGCGATACCGGCACACTCGTCCTGGCCGATGGAACAACCATCGCGATTGCCGATACCGTCTATAGCCCGGATCGCCAAACCGTCCTGCATGTGCCCGCCGACAATGCTGGCCTCACGCTGCTCGCGCCCGGCACGGCCATCACGGCCACCATCGACTGGGACCGCCGCCACCGGCTGATGCGGCTGCATACTTGCCTGCACCTGCTGGGCTCGCTAATTCCGGTGCCCGTCACGGGCTGCGGTATCTCGCCAGACGCCGGCCGCATCGATTTCGACCTGCCGGAATCAACGCTCGACCGCGACACGCTGACCACACAGCTCAACGAACTCATCGGCCGGAACACGCCGGTGCGCATCGACCTGATCACCCCGGAAGAACTGGCCGCCCAGCCCGAACTCGTGCGCACCATCGGCGCGGCGCCGCCGGCGGGCGCATCGGCCATCCGCATCATCCACATCGACGGCATCGACCGGCAGCCGTGCGGTGGCACCCACGTGCGCGCCACCGGCGAAATCGGCCGCGTGATCGTCACCAAGATCGAAAAGAAGAGCCGCCAGAACCGACGCGTGGCCGTAGCGTTTGCAGACTGAGCGGCCACCATGAACAAGTCCGCCGCCCTCCCCATGCAACACGCCGACCATGCCGAACGCCGGGGCTTGCTGCTCGGCTTCATCGGTGTGGCCATCTTCAGCCAGACGCTGCCATTCACGCGCATGGCCGTCGCCGAGCTGGATGCGACCTTCGTGGCACTGGCGCGTGCCGTTCTGGCAAGCGTTCTGGCGCTCGTGCTGCTCGCGGTCACGGGCGCGTTCTCGGCCAGCAAGCGCCCGCGCGGCAATCAATGGTGGCAATTGGCGGTGACGGCGATGGGCGTGGTGGTCGGCTTTCCGCTGTTCTCGTCGCTGGCGATGCGAGACGTACCGGCCGCCCATGGCGCCATCATCACCGGCCTGCTACCGCTTGCGACCGCCATCTTCGCCGCCTGGTTCGGGCGCGAGCGGCCGTCTGCCGGGTTCTGGCTGTGTGCGCTGGCGGGCAGTGTGCTTGTCGTCTCCTTTGCGCTGCTGCAAGGCGCGGGGAGCCTGCATCGCGCCGATTGGCTCCTCTTCGCCGCGATGGTGACCGGCGCCCTCGGCTATGCCACCGGCGGCAAGCTTGCGCGAGAACTGGGCGGCACGCAGACGATTGCCTGGGCGCTGGTCGTCTCGCTGCCCGTGTTGCTCCCGATCGTGGGAGCGCTGGCGTGGATGCCGTCATCCCATCAGGCCGAAGCCCTGGTGCATGCGTCGTCCCGTGCCTGGATGGGGCTGGCTTACGTGTCGGCCTTTTCCATGTTCATCGGCTTCCTGTTCTGGTACTCCGGCCTGGCGGCAGGCGGTGTTGCGCGGGTCGGCCAGATACAATTGCTGCAACCTTTCATGACGCTGATCGGCGGCTGGCTGCTGCTGGGTGAATCGCTTGACGCGCCCACCGTGTTGTTTGCGCTGGCCGTCATTGCCGTGGTCGGCATCGGCCGGCGAACGTCGGTCCGCCGATAGCAACGTCTTCCCTCTCTTGTTGACCGCACTTACCAAGGAGTCTTCATGTCCGCCTCGCACGACGCTCAGGCCAAGCTCAAGCAACTCGGCATCGAACTGCCTGCCGCCGGCGCCCCCGCTGCCGCCTACGTCATGGCCGCGCAAACCGGCAACCAGGTCTTCCTGTCCGGCCACATCGCCAAGAAAGACGGCAAGCCGTGGGTTGGCAAGCTCGGCGCCGACATGACCACGGAACAAGGCAAGGCCGCGGCACGCGCCATCGCCATCGACCTGATCGCCACGCTGAACACGCACCTGGGCGGTGATCTCAGCCGCGTCAAGCGCATCGTCAAGGTGATGAGCCTGGTCAACTCCACCCAGGAGTTCACCGAGCAGCACCTCGTGACCAACGGCGCATCGGAACTGTTCGTCGAGGTGTTTGGCGACGCCGGCAAGCACGCCCGCAGCGCCTTCGGCGTCGCACAGATTCCGTTTGGTGCGTGCGTCGAGATCGAGCTGATTGCAGAAGTCGCCTGAGCGACGCTTTTTCCTGCTGTGCCACCGGCAGCCGGCCAGTGTTAGACGGGTCGGTTGCCTGCTATTCTCACCGTCTTGCCCACCCACGGCGCTCGCTCACGAGGTGGGCGCTGTAACACTAGGACCACACCATGGACCACACCGCCTGTACCTTCTCCAGCCGCGCTCAGAAACTGACCAGCTCGGCGATCCGGGAAATCCTCAAGATCACCGAACGTCCTGAGGTCATTTCGTTTGCCGGCGGCCTGCCCGCCCCGGTCACCTTCCCGGTCGAAGCGATTCAGGCGGCGTGTGCCCGCATGTTTGCCGACAATCCGCAGGCCTCGCTGCAATACACGCCGACGGAAGGCCTGTCGGTGCTGCGCGAGTGGATTGCCCAGCGTCATGGCACCACCGCCTCGCGCGTGCTGATCACCACGGGCTCGCAGCAGGGGCTGGACCTGCTCGGCAAGATCTTCATCGACCCGCAAAGCAAGGTGCTGGTCGAAACGCCGACGTACCTGGGCGCGCTGCAAGCGTTCTCGCTGTTCGAGCCGACCTATACGTCCATCGCCACCGATGACCAAGGTCTGCTGCCGGACGCGCTCACGCCGGAGCTGGGGGCGGGCGCGCGCTTCTTCTACACGATCCCGAACTTCCAGAACCCGACCGGCCGCCGCCTGCCGCTGGACCGCCGCCAGGCCCTGGTGGCCCGCGCGAAGGAACTCGGCGTTCTGCTCGTCGAAGACGACCCGTACGGTGAACTCAGCTACACCGGCGACGCCCTGCCCTCGCTGCGCTCGCTCAATCCGGACGGCGTGGTCTACATGGGCTCGTTCTCGAAGATCCTGGCGCCGGGCATGCGCCTGGGCTACATCATCGCGCCCGAGCATATCCACTTCAAACTCGTGCAGGCCAAGCAGGCATCGGATCTGCACACGCCGAGCTTCACGCAGCGTGTGGCATACGAGGTGCTGAAGACCGGGCTGCTCGATACGCACATCCCGAGCATCCGGAACCTCTATGGCAAGCAATGCGAAGCGATGCTCGACTCGCTCACGCGCCATATGCCAGCCGGCGTGCACTGGAACCGTCCGGAAGGCGGCATGTTCATCTGGGTTGAGGTGCCGGAAGGCATCGACACGATGGCGCTGCTGGAAAAGGCCGTCGCGCGCAATGTGGCGTTCGTGCCGGGCGCGCCGTTCTATGCCAATGCGCCGCATCGCAATACGCTGCGACTGGCGTTCGTGACGGTCGCACCGGAGCGCATCGAGCAAGGCATTGCCGTCCTGGGCGAGTTGATCCGCGCGGAAATCGCTGCGCTCACGCCCAAGGCCGCGTAAATTCGCTAACACCATTCACTTGTTCATCTGAGAAAGGAGCCGTCGTCGATGCTGCGGATCTGGGGAAGACTCTCTTCGGTCAACGTTCAGAAAGTGGTCTGGTGCGCGCATGAGCTGTCGCTGGACCACGAGCGCATCGACGTCGGCGGCGCCTTCGGCGGCGTTGACACGCCGGAATTCAAGGCGATGAACCCGAACGGGATGATCCCTGTCATCGAAGATGGCCTGGACGATGCCGGCGACACGCGCTTCGTGCTGTGGGAATCCAACGCCATCGTGCGCTATCTCTCGGCGCGCTACGGCCCGGGCAACCTCTACCCGCTTGAACTGCACGAGCGCGCCGATGCCGACCGCTGGATGGATTGGCAGACCACGTCCTACAGCCCATCGATGGTGGATGCGTTCCTGCAGCTCGTGCGCACGCCGGAAGACCAGCGCGACGCCGCGCGCATTGAACGCTCGCGCCAGGCCGCGGAGCGCAGCACCGCCATCCTCGAAGCCGTGCTGGCCAAGCAGCCGTACGTGGCCGGCCGTCGCTTCACCATGGCCGACATCGTCTGCGGCTGCGCCACGCACCGCTGGCTGGGCCTGCCGATGGACCGTCCTGCGCGACCGAACCTCGAGCGCTGGATGGCCGAACTGCGCGACCGCCGCGCCGCGCGGGAAGTCCTGGCACTGCCCGTGGTCTAAGCCCGCCTGAAACCGATTGCGGTAGCATCATCAACCGCGCACGGCACCGACGCCGGCGCGGTTTTTTGTTTTCACCGAGGGAAACCCGGATGCCATTGAACCGACCTTCAACGACCGTCGCCACGGCCCTCTGGGGCGCGCTTTACCTGGTTGCCGCCATCGTGTCGCACCGGCTGAACGGGCCGATCGACATGACGGGCTACATCTGGCTGCCGGCGGGCGTGGCCATGGCCGCGTTCATGCTGCGGCCGTATCGCGAATGGCCCGGGCTGGGGGCAGCGTTTGCCGTGGCGCAGCTGATGCTGGCGGCGATCGAGCGCACCAACCCCGCGCACGCCATGCTCTTCGTGCTCGACGAAGCCGGTAGTGCGGCCCTGGCCGTGGCGCTGGTGAGGCTCGCGCGCGTGCCGCTCGAAGGCCTCTACTTCGTGCGCGCAATGCTGGTGGCGGGCGCGGTCAGTGCGCTGCTTGGGGCGTTGTTCGGCGCGGCGTGGTTTGCCTGGTCGCAGGGCGGCTCGTTCGGACACGTGCTGCGCATCTGGGCGGCTTCGGATTTCCTGGGCGTGCTGATCGTCACGCCGGTGCTCGCGGCATGGTCGCGCTTTCGCGCATTCCGCTCGGGTGGCACCGACCGCACGGATTTCCTGCTCGGTCTGGCGGCCGTCGTTGCGCTGGCGCTGTCGTCATACATCATTTTCGATGGCAACAGCGATGCCAAGTTTGGCGATGGAATCGGCTTTGCGCTGACGTACGTCCCGCTGTTCTTTGCCGTGGTGGTGGCGCTGATGTGGGGCGGCCGCGGTGGCTCGTTGGCGGTGCTGCTGCTCACGCTGGTGGCGCTCACGCAAACCGCCGAAGGCGACGGCCCGTTCGCCGTGCTGGATCACCACTATGGCCAGTCGCTGCTGGAAACGCAGCTGTACCTCGGCATTGCCGCGCTGCTGGTGCTGCTGGTGAGCGCACTCAAGACCACGCGCGAACAACTGCACGAGCAAAGCGCGCAGTGGCAAAACCGCGTCGAACTGGCGCTGGCGGCGTCGGGCCAGCTTGTCTACACCATCGACCCAGCCAGCGGCCGCATTGACTGGGGCGGCGACGTCGCGCTCATGTTCGGACACGAACCGGCAAGCATGGCGTCGATCTCGACCGTACTGCAACTGGTGCATCCGGATGACCGCGATGCGCTGCGCGCGCGCTGGCTCGGGGCCGCCGTGCTGGAGGGCGATGCAGCAACGCCCGCACGCCGCCAGACGCTGCGCATCACCGCACGCGACGGCACACTGCACACCGTGGTGGATACCGGTCGCCCCCTGACGGATGCGGTTGGCAACACGGCGCTCGTGGCCGGGACCTGGTCGGTCGAGACCGCACTGTGACCCCATCGGTGCCCGGCAGCACGGCCGTGCTGCTGATCCATGGTCTGGGCGGCACGGCCTACGACGTGGGCGTGCTGCAGAAAGCGCTGCGCAACGCCGGCGCGGTCACGCACGTGCCGACCTTGCCCGGCCACGGCACGCGCCCGGAAGACCTGATCCACATGCCTGCCGAGGCGTGGCTTGAAACGCTTACGCAAGCGTATGAACGGCTTGCCGCCGAGCATGACACCGTGCATATCGCGGGGATGTGCATGGGCGCATTGCTGGCACTGGTGCTGGCGCACCGGGTTCGGCATGGCATTGCGCGCCCGCAGGACAGGCTGGCGCTGCTCGCCACGCCCGTCCATATCGATGGCTGGTCGACACCGTGGTATCGGGATCTACGCTACGCGGTGTATCGCATCCCGGGCATGGCGGCGCGCATGCGCGTGGAAGAGGACGAGCCGTTCGGCATCAAGAACCCGCTGTTGCGGCGGATCATCAAGGCGAAGCTCGCGCGCGGTGACAGCTTCCACTACCCGTGGGTGCCGCTGGCGTGCATTCGGCAGGTAGACCGGCTGCGACGCTGGGCACTGGCCGGGGCGCCCGATACGCAGTGCCAGACGCTGGTGATCCATTCCCGCGAAGACGAACTCACCAGCCTGCGTTCCGCCCAAACGCTACAGGCCACCCTGCCCCATGCGCGCAGCGTGGTGCTGGAAAACAGCTACCACATGATCTGCGTGGACAACGACCGCGATCAGGTCGCAGCAGAGGTCCTCGGCTTTTTCGGCTTCGACCCGGCAGCAGCCAGGCGCAAAGGCCCAGCCGCCGCAGATTGATGCCGACGCCGATCAGGCGGCCGGCCCGGCCGTCTCGTGCTCGTGCGCCGCGTCCAGCCGGCGCTGCCGCTCGCTGCCCTTGAACACGCGCCGCACCACCACAAAGAACACCGGCACCAGGAACACCGCCAGCACCGTTGCCGCGATGATCCCGCCCAGCACGCCCGTGCCGATGGCGCGCTGGCTGGCCGATGCCGCGCCGCTTGCAAGCGCCAGCGGCACGACGCCAAAGGCAAACGCCAGCGACGTCATCACGATCGGCCGGAACCGCAACCGCGCAGCTTCCAGCGTGGCTTCAATCAAGCCCATGCCTTGCGCCACCAGATCCTTGGCCACCTCGATGATCAGGATCGCGTTCTTGGCCGACAGGCCGATGGTCGCAATCAGCCCGACTTTGAAGTAGATGTCGTTGGGCAGAAAGCGCAGCGTGGCGCCCAGCAGCGCGCCCAGCACGCCGAGCGGCACCACCAGCAAGACCGCCAGCGGAATTGACCAGCTCTCGTACAGCGCGGCTAGGCACAGGAACACGACGAGGATCGACAACGCAAACAGCGCCGGCGCCTGCGCGCCCGACAGCCGCTCCTCGAACGACTGCCCCGTCCACTCGTAGCCGAAGCCTGCAGGCAGACCGCGCGCGATCGACTCCATCGCCGCCATCGCCTCGCCGGAGCTATGACCGGGTGCAGGCGCGCCGGTGATCGTCATGGCCGGAAAGCCGTTGTAGCGATCCAGCTTGAGCGGCCCGACGATCCACTTGGTGGTGGTGAATGCGGAAAGCGGCACCATGGCCCCTGCTGCATTGCGCACGTGCATGCGGCCAAGCTGCTCGACCGAAACGCGCTGTTTGCCGTCGGCCTGCACGATCACACGGCGCACCTGGTTGCGGTAGACGAAATCGCCGGCGTAGTCGGAGCCGAACATCACGGCCAGCGTGCGGTTGATGTCTTCGATCGACACACCCATCGACAGCGCCTTCTTGCGGTCCACATCGATCAGCACCTGCGGTGCATCGCCCTGGCCTGCAAACGTGACTTCCGACAGCGCAGGATGCTTCGCCGCCTCGGCAAGCATGTGGTCGCGTGCCTGCGCGAGGCGCTCGTAGCCGGCACCGCCGCGGTCTTGCAAGCGCAGGTCGAACCCCGGCTTGCTGCCCAGTTCCGGCAGAGCCGGCGAGTTCATCGCCATGACCATCGCGCCCTTGATCTTGCCGAATGCCGCGTTGGCGCGCTCGACCACGGCATCGACATGCTGGCCAGCACCCTTGCGCTGCTTCCAGTCCTTGAGCGTCAGGAACAGCATGGCCGCGTTCTGGCCGTTGCCGTACAAGCTGAACCCCGTGATGGCGAGCGTAGACGCCACGGCCGGTTCCTGCGTCATGAAGTACTGCTCTGCCTGCCGAACGACGTCGAGCGTCTGCGCCTGTGTGGCGCCGGTCGGCAGCATGACGACGGTCATGAACTCACCGGTATCTTCCTCCGGCAGAAAGGCCGTCGGCAGTTGCATGAACAGCAGCACGACCACGCCGATAACCGCGCCGTATGCCACCAGTGCACGGCCCGTGCGATTCAGCAGCATGGCAACGCCGCCCCGGTAGCGTGCCGTCAACCGCGCAAAGCCCCGGTTGAATGCGCCGAAGAAGCCCTTGCGCTCGGCGCCGTGGTCCGGCTGCACCGGCTTGAGCAGCGTCGCGCAAAGCGCCGGTGTGAGCGTCAATGCCAGGAATGCCGAGAACACCATCGACACGGCAAGCGACAGCGAAAACTGCCGGTAAATGTTGCCCACCGCGCCGCCGAAGAACGCCATCGGCACGAAGACCGCCGTCAGCACCAGCGAGATGCCGACGATGGCCCCGCTGATCTGCCGCATCGCCTTGGCCGTCGCCTCGCGCGGCGACAGCCCGTCTTCGTGCATCACGCGTTCGACGTTTTCCACCACCACGATGGCATCGTCGACAAGGATGCCGATGGCGAGCACCAGGCCGAACAGCGTCAGCACGTTGATGGAAAAGCCCATCGGCAGCATCACCGCAAACGTGCCCAGCAGCGCGATCGGCACGACCAGCGTCGGGATGAGCGTCGCGCGCAGGTTCTGCATGAACAGCATCATCACGAGGAACACCAGCACCACGGCTTCAAGCAGCGTCTTGACCACCTGTTCGATGGCGATGCCGACAAAGCGCGAGCTGTCGTACGCCACCTCATAGCGCACGCCGGGCGGGAAATGCGCCTGCGCTTCGTCCAGCACCGCGCGCACGCGCTTGGCCACGCCCACGGCGTTGGCGCCGGGGGCAAGCTTGATGCCGATGGTCGTGGCCGGCTTGCCGTTCATGCGCGAGAGGTACAGGTAATCGCTGCCGCCCAGCTCCACGCGCGCCACATCGCGCAGCAGCACCACGCGGCCCTGCGCGTCTGCACGCAGCGGAATCTGGCCGAATGCTTCAGGCGTGGTGAGCCCGTCGTCACCGGTGACGCTCGCGTTGATGGGCGCGCTGCCCGGCACGGCGCCGCTGCCGATCTCACCCACAGTGATGCGCGCGTTGTACCGGCGCACGGCATCGCTCAAGTCACCGGCGGTGAGGCCCAATGCGGTCAGCTTGTCGGCATCGGGCCAGATGCGCATGGCGTATTCCGCATCGAACAGCTGCGCGGTGCCAACGCCCGGCACGCGACGCAACTGCGGAATCAAATCAGACGAAGCGAGGTCGCCCAGGTCGATGCCGTCAAAGCGCCCGCGCTCGGCCATCAGCGACAGATACATCATGTAGTTCTCGGCCGCCTTCTCGATGCGGATGCCATTGCGGCGCACGACTTCAGGCAGGCGCTCTTCGACGATCTTCAGCCGGTTCTGCACCTCCACCGCCGCAAGATCCGGGCTCGTACCCTGCGTGAACGACAGGTTGATCGACACGTTGCCCGCCGCATCGGACGACGACGACATGTACAGCAGCCCCGGCGCACCGTTCATCTCGCGCTCGATGATGGCGGTGACGGCACTCTCCACCGTGCGCGCCGACGCGCCCGGGTAGTTGGCCGAGATGCTGACGTTGGGCGGCGCGATGTTCGGATACTGCGCCACCGGCAGCTTGGGCAGTGCGAGCACGCCGGCCAGGATGATGGCGAGCGCAATCACCCAGGCAAAGACCGGGCGGTCGATAAAGAAGCGCGCCATGGTCAGCCTTTCTTCGGCTCGGTGTCAGCACGCGGTGCTGCGGGCACCGGCTTGACCGCCATGCCCGCTTCCAGCGCCTGCATGCCCGGAATGGCGAGGCGCTCTCCACCGGACAGGCCGCTCGTCACCAGCCATTGGTCGCCGGCCAACGTTTGCGCAGCCACGGGCCGCGCGGCCAGCGTATTGTCGGCCTGCACCACGAACACCGATGCCCCCTGGCGATCGCGCTGCAATGCGCCCTTCGGAACCGTCACCGCGCCCTGCTGCACGGCGTGCGAGAGCTTCACGCGCACATACATGCCGGGCAGCAGCAACCCATCGGGGTTGGGCAGCACGGCGCGCATCGAAACGTTATCGGTCGCGCGGTCCACCGCCAGATCGGAGAACAGCAACCTGCCGGGGCGCTCGTACGCCACGCCATCGCTCAGGATGACCTGCACGCCGATGTCCTTGCCGCTCAATGCAGCGGCCTGGCCCTTCTTGAGCGCGCGCTGCAAGGCCAGCACCTCGGCGGCGGGCTGCGCAAAGTCGACGTAGATCGGGTCGATCTGCTCGACGGTGGTCAGCGGCGTGGCGGCGTCTTCCTTGACCAGCGCGCCTTCGGTGACCTGCGCGCGGCGCGAGCGGCCGGCAATCGGGGCCGTGACGGTGGCATAACCCAGGCGCAGTTGCGCGGTGTCCAGCGCAGCACGGCTGGACACCACGTCTGCGGCGGCCTGACGCTCTGCGGCTTGCGCTTCTGCGTATTCCAGCTCGCTCACAGCGCGCGTGGCGGCCAGCCCCTTGTAGCGGGCAGCCTTGTCGCGCGCGATGGCGAGTTGTGCCTGCGCACGAGTAAGCGCGCCTTGCGCGGCGTCCACCTGTGCCTTGAGCGGCGCCGGATCGATGCGGAACAGCACCTGGCCGGCCTTGACCACTTGGCCTTCTTCATAGGCGCGCTTGAGGACGATGCCGTCCACGCGCGCGCGCACTTGCGCCGTGCGATACGGCTCCAGGCGGCCCGGCAGTTCGGTCACAAGCGGCGCATCGGAGCGCTGTGCAACGACAAACTCGACCTCCGGCGGGCCAGCGGGCTTGGCGGCCTCATCAGCATGCTTGCCGCAGCCCTGCAACGCAGCCAAGGCGCACACGCACAGCAACCACGGGGACGAACGGTAACGACGGAACAACACGGAGAACATCATGGGAAAGGGGGCTGGGCGCGACCGCGCCCGAGGTCTTGAACGAAGCGAAGCGGAAGGCTAGCACGCACATCCGCTGCAAGCTGACCGATTGATTTCCCAATCTGATCAAGACCTTACGAAGCAGGCGCTGACCGTACGCCAGGCAGGCCTGCTGCCCCTTGATGCGGTTTCAGAAGACGCGACCGAGCTGCAGGTACACGTTCCACACGCCCTGCGGCGCCACCGCAAAACCGAAGTAGAGCGGCCCGATCGGGCTGGTGCCGCCAACAAATACGCTGCCGCTCTTCAGGTAAGGGCCCTTGCCAAAGTTGTTGCGCAGCTGCCAGACATTCCCGGCCTCGGCGCTGGCGCCGAACACCGGCGCGCGCAGGCCGAGCAGATCTTCGACGCGCAGGTCGTACAGATAGGTCAGGCGGCCATACAGCATGTACTGGCCGTTGAACTGATCCTGCGCATACGCCGAAAGGTGCTGGAAGCCGCCCAGGAAGAAGCCTTCGTTGGCGCCGTTGCTCGTGTTGCCGTCGTTTTCACGCGTCGGGCTGTTGATGCCAAACTGGCCCGCCCCTTCCAACGCCACATTGAACGTGTGGCGCCCATAGCTCGTGGCCCATAAGCCCTTGGCCTGGGCGGTGTTGAACTTCTTGTCGAGCGAGCCGAAGCCCGTTTCCACGCTGCTGTAGAAGTAATAGCCGCTACGCGGGAACAGCGGATCGTCGAGCTGGTCCAGCGTGAGCTGGGCGCGGAAGGCCGGTTGCTGCGCGCGCGTGGGGTCAACAGCCGTCGCATCCACGACATTCCCGGATTCGTCCGCGATCAATTGCAGGTAATTGAACGTTGCCGTCTTCCTGACGTAGTTCACGCCCAGGCGCAGTTCACCCTTGCGGCCCAGCGGGATGCCCAGGTCAACCCCGGCGCGTGCCGTCTCGATGGTCAGGTTGTTGAACGGCTTGGCGTCCCGGGTGGGGGGCTGATCGTCAAAGTAGAGATCGGAGCGCCGGCGCGAGTACTCGGCGTACGGCGCCACGTAAAACCCGCGCGCCTGCCACAGCGGCTGGCGCAGTTCGGTATGGATGCTCGCCCGGTTGCTGCCGAGCACGATGTCGTTGCGCCACTCCAGCCCGCTCTGCGTGAGCCACGGATACCGATGGCCAAGGTTGATGTTGAATGCGCCACGCCCGTCGAAGTTGGTCGACATGCCCAGCCCGAACAGGAAGAACTGGTTGCCCCACGACTTCTCGTGTGCGTCGATCTTGAGCGTATGTACGCCGTTCTGTTCCACCAGTTGCTGCGTGACGGTTTCGAAGTCGCCGGTGGTGGCTAGCGCCGACAGCTCGCGGTTCAGCGCCTCGGCGTCATACGCATCGCCTTCGCGCACCTTGATCAACTGGCGCACACGCGCCGCAGGCACACGGCCGTTGGTGGTCACATCGATGGCGTCGATGCGCGCGCCTGCCACCAACGTGCCTTGCGGCTGATGGGCAGCGCGGTACGCGGCATACGCCTGCGGCGACAGCGACAACGTCGCGAGCTTCGCCTCGACGCCCTGCGCCGCGCGCTCGCCTTGCCGCACACCCTGCGGGCCCTTGGCGAAATCGGTGAACGAAAGTTCCGTGAGCTGTGGCTCGATCAGCACATCCTTGTCGCGCAGCAGCGCCTTTTGCGCACGCACGTTCTGGCCCACGAGGATGGTGATCATCTGTTGTGTCACCGCCGCAGGCGAGGCCAGGTCTTCAGGCCGCTCCAAGTCCGACCCGATGTTGACGGCGATGATGATGTCAGCCCCCATGTCGCGCGCAAGCTGCACAGGGAGGTTGCTCACCAGGCCGCCATCCACCAGCGTGCGCCCGCCCACCTCGAAGGGCGCGAACAGCCCCGGCACCGCCATGCTGGC
Organism: Ralstonia sp. OTU4908; assembly: GCF_038440115.1. Taxonomy (NCBI): domain Bacteria; kingdom Pseudomonadati; phylum Pseudomonadota; class Betaproteobacteria; order Burkholderiales; family Burkholderiaceae; genus Ralstonia; species Ralstonia sp. OTU4908. The sequence goes on from NZ_JASATD010000002.1 coordinate 300,869, forward strand.
CCGCATGGCCAGTGGCAGCGAGCCGTGGTCGAGAATCACCCCGTCGCCCGTGGCCAGATCCGTCGCCATGGCCTTGAACGGAATCGGCAGGCGCGAGAACTCGATGTTGTCGGGCCACTGCGCCGTCCAGTTCTTGAGCAGCGCGAGCAGGCGGTTGCCCTGCACCAGCCCGGCCGGCAGCTTGAGGTTGCCGTTGCCATAGCCGGCGGACAGGCCGATCGGATACTGGAAATCATCCTCGCGCAGCGACTGCGGCAGCTTGGCGCGATCGTTGCGATCGAACGCGATGTCGCTCAGGTCGACCTGCGAGAGCTTCTGCTCCAGCGCATCCGCCCGAATACCGCTGGCGTACAACCCGCCCACGACGGCGCCCATGCTCGTGGCGGCAATCACATCCACGGGAATGCGCAGGCGCTCCAGCATCTTCAGCACGCCAATATGCGCATAGCCGCGCGCCCCGCCGCCCGAGAGCACCAGACCGATTCGCGGCCGCGTCGATTCGGTGTTCGCCTGCGTTGGCGCCGCCGCAGTCTGGCCATGCACGGCGGGCGGCAACGTCGTCAGTGCCACAAACGCGGTAAGCACGGCGACAGCCAATCGGGAGCCGCGGCGGCGAAGCAGGAAGGCCATCAGAGAAGCCATGAATGGAGGGCGAATTGGAGTGGGTGAGCAGCGCTGCAGGCGCAATGATTCCACAACCCGGATTTACCCGGTGCAATTGCTTGCGCCACGCGAAACCACGCACCGGCGCCGATGAATACTTTTCAAGGCGAAAGTGACAGAATATTGCGGGGAGCCGGACACGCTTGTTTCTACAATCCGCGTTTGCCCCTGAAAAAAAGGGGGCGGCAGAAGACGTTCGCTGAAACGCCCAAACAGGAGGAGATCAAGATGTGGAATCAAGTCTATGACCCGCTCGGCAGCGCCGTGTGGTCGACCATCGCAGCCGGGATACCGGTGGCGGTGCTGCTATGCTCGCTGGCGTTCTTCCATATGCAGGCGCATCTGGCCGCCGGCCTGGCGCTGATCGTCGGGGTGGGAATCGCCTCGTTCGTGTTCGGCATGCCGACCGCGATGGCCAGCAAGGCAGCCGGTCTGGGCATCGTCTCCGGCCTGTTCCCGATTGGCTGGATTGTTCTCAACATCATCTTCCTGCACCGGCTCACCACCTTGAACGGGTCGTTCAAGGTGTTACAGAGCTCGATTTCCGGCATTACCGAAGACCGCCGCCTGCAGCTGCTGCTGGTAGCGTTCAGCTTCGGCGCGTTCTTTGAAGGCGCGGCGGGCTTCGGCACGCCGGTGGCCGTCACGGGGGCCATCCTGATCGGCCTGGGTTTCTCGCCACTGGCCGCGTCGGGCCTGGCCCTGATCGCCAACACCGCACCGGTGGCCTACGGCGCGCTGGGTGCCCCGCTCATCGGGCTGGCTTCGGTCACGGGGCTGGACCTGCTGCAGCTCTCCGCCATGGTTGGCCGCCAGTTGCCGTTCTTCTCGGTGCTGGTGCCGTTCTGGCTGATCTGGGCGTTCGCGGGCTTCCGCGGCATGCTGCAGATCTGGCCGGCAATCCTGGTGGCGGGCGTGTCGTTTGCGATTCCGCAGTTCCTGGTGTCGAACTTCCACGGCCCGTGGCTGGTGGACGTGATTGCGGCGCTGGTGTCGATGGGCACGCTCACGCTGTTCCTGAAGGTGTGGAAGCCCAAGACGATCTGGACCTCGACCGCCCTGCGCAACCGCGAAGACAACTCCCGCGTCGACCCCGAAGCCGCGGCCGAAGCCCGCGAAACCACCACGGCCACCAACGGCAAGATCACGCGCGTGCAGGCATGGTTGCCGTGGGTCATCCTGACCGTGTTCGTGTTCATCTGGGGCGTGCCGCAATTCAAGGCATTTGCCGACGGCCTCTGGGCATTCAAGTTCGCCATCCCGGGCCTCGACAAGATGGTGCTCAAGGGCCCGCCGGTGGTGCCCAAGGTGATTGCCGAAGGCGCAGTGTTCAACTTCAACGTCCTGTCGATGGCGGGTACGGGCATCCTGGTATCGGCCATCGTCGGCGGCCTGCTGATGGGCTACTCGCTGCCGCGCATGCTCAAGGAGTACTGGAACACCATCAAGCTCACGCGCTATTCGCTGCTGACGATCTGCGCGATGTTCGGCATCGGTTACCTCACGCGCTACTCCGGCCTGGACGCGACGCTGGGTCTGGCCTTCGCCCACACGGGCGTGCTGTACCCGCTGTTCGGCACGATGCTGGGCTGGCTGGGCGTGGCGCTCACCGGTTCCGATACGGCATCGAACGTGCTGTTCGGCGGCCTGCAGAAGACCACGGCCGAACAGCTTGGCCTGTCGCCGATCCTCATGTCGGCGGCCAACAGTTCGGGCGGCGTGATGGGCAAGATGATCGACGCGCAGTCCATCGTCGTGGCTTCCACCGCCACCAAGTGGTATGGCCACGAGGGCGACATCCTGCGGTATGTGTTCTTCCATTCGCTGGCGCTCGCCTTCCTGGTGGGGCTGATGATCACCCTGCAGGCTTATATGGAGCCGTTCTCGCGGATGGTGGTGCACTGAGCCCCGCTCCCGACGGAACCCGAAAGCCGCTCAATCGAGCGGCTTTTTTCATGCGAACCCGACACGTCGAGCGAAAAACCTCGCACGTCCGGTTCCGAACTCCAGCGGCGAAGTTCAAAACCTCTCGTGTCCAGTTTCGAACCCCAATCGCCTGGTTCGACAACCTCACGCGTCGCGTTCTGAACGCCAACCACCGGGTCCAAAACCTCGCGCGTCGCGTTCTGAACCCCAATCGCCAAGTTCAACAACCCCACGCGTGGCGTTCGGAACCCCAATCGTCAAGTTCAAAACCTCACGCACGGCGTTCAGAACGCCGATCGCCGAGCCCTGCACTCCGTAAGCCACCCCGCCAACATGGGCCCTTTCACGCGCGTATCATGGGCAGCTCTTCCGCGCACGTCCCGCCCTGGGGCGTCGGTCTTCCCCCTCCCGACCCGACATGCTGCTGCGCCGCCTGGAAAAGCTCATCGATCCGTTCCGTCCCCTGCCCGACACACAGCCTCCGGCCAATGTGTGGCGCTTCTACGCCTACTTCCTGCGCGAGGTGCGCGGCGTTTTTGCGTTCCTGCTGGTCGTCGGGTTGCTGGGCGCGCTGATTGAAGTCGCGCTGTTCGACTTCCTCGGCCGCATCGTCGACATGATCCAGGCAACCCCCGGCGCGGAGTTCTTCGGCCGCCACCGCAGCGAACTGCTGTGGATGGCCTTTGTGGCGCTGATCGCGCGGCCGGTCATCTTCGGGCTGCACGACGTGCTCGTGCACCAGGTCATCAACCCCAACCTGTCGAACCTGATCCGCTGGCAGAACCACCGCTACGTGCTCAAGCAGAGCCTGACGTTCTTCCAGAACGACTTTGCGGGCCGCATTGCGCAGCGCATCATGCAGACCGGCTTTTCGCTGCGCGATTCCGCCGTGCAGGCCGTGGACGCGCTCTGGCATGTCGTCATCTACGCGATCAGTGCGATGGTGCTGTTCGCCAGGGCCGACTGGTGGCTCGTTGTGCCGCTGCTGGTGTGGATTGGCTGCTACATCGCGGCACTGAGCTATTTCGTGCCGCGCGTGAAAGCGCGTTCGGTCATCGCCACGGAGTCGCGTTCCAAGCTGATGGGCCGCATCGTTGACGGCTACACCAACATCACCACGCTCAAGCTGTTCGCGCATACGCAGCATGAAGAAAGCTACGCGCGCGACGCCATGGCCGAGCAGACGGACAAGACACGCCTGTCCGGCCGCATGATCAGCGGCATGGATTTCACCATCACGGCCATGAACGGCCTGTTGATTGTCGGCACGTCGGCGCTCGCGCTGTGGTTGTGGAGCCAGGGCCGTGTGAGCGCCGGCACCATTGCGCTGACCACGGGGCTGGTGATTCGCATCAACAACATGTCGGGCTGGATCATGTGGGTGGTGAACGGCATCTTTGAAAACGTCGGGCAGGTGCAGGACGGCATGCAGACCATCGCGCTGCCGCGCGCCGTGATCGACCAGCCCGATGCCAAGCCGCTGCACGTGACGCGGGGCGAAGTGCGCTTCGAGCACGTGGGATTCCACTACGGCAAGGGCAGCGGCGTGATCGAAGGGCTGGATCTCGTGGTGCGCCCGGGTGAACGGATCGGGCTGGTTGGCCCGTCGGGCGCGGGCAAATCGACGCTGGTGAATCTGCTGCTGCGCCTGTACGACGTGGAGCGCGGCCGGATTCTGGTCGACGGTCAGGACATTGCGACCGTGACGCAAGAAAGCCTGCGCGAGCAGATCGGCATGGTCACGCAGGACACGTCGCTGCTGCACCGGTCAATTCGCGACAACCTGCGCTACGGCAAACCCGACAGCACCGAGGCGGAATTGATGCAAGCGGTGCACCGGGCCCGCGCCGACGAGTTCATCCCGCAGCTGTTCGATGCGCAAGGGCGGCGCGGCTTTGATGCGTTGGTTGGGGAACGTGGCGTGAAGCTGTCGGGCGGTCAACGCCAGCGCATTGCGATTGCGCGTGTGCTGCTCAAGGACGCGCCGATCCTGATCCTGGACGAAGCCACGTCAGCGCTGGATTCGGAAGTGGAAGCCGCCATCCAGGAAAGCCTGGAAACGCTGATGCAGGGCAAGACCGTGATTGCCATCGCGCACCGGCTCTCGACCATCGCGCGCATGGACCGGCTGGTCGTGCTCGATGGCGGGCGCATCGTCGAGAGCGGCACGCACGCCGAGTTGCTGGAACACGGCGGCCTGTATGCGCGGCTGTGGGCGCACCAGACCGGCGGTTTCGTTGGGGTGGACTGAGCGTTACGAGAGGCGGCGGCCCAGCGTTTCGGGCACCATCGCCAGCCCGATCAGCGAGACCAAACCGCAGCCGATCACGTAGAAGGCCGGCGCATTCGCATTGCCTGTGAGGTGGATCAGCTCGGTCGAAAAGAACTGCGCAAATCCACCGAAGATCGCAATGGCCACACAGTAGGCAATCGACAGCCCCGTGGCGCGCAGCCGCTGCGGCAGCACCTCGCTCACGAGCACCATCGATGCCGGCGAGGTCATCGACATCGGCACCGACAGGCAGCCGACCACGATCAGCAACCGCGTCAGCGAAGGGTCGGCGTTGATGAGCGCGAAGGCCGGATAGATCATCGCCAGCAGCGCAACGCGCGACCACAGCACGACCTTGCGGCGGCCGACGCGGTCGGCCAGCCGGCCGGCGAACGGCGACAGCACCACCTGCACCAGCGCCGCAATGCACGCGGCCCAGATGCCCAGCGACAGCGGCATGTGCAGCACGCTCACGGCGTAGTTGCTGAGGTAGTACACGATGATGTACGTGGACGACGCCACGCCGATCATCAGTAGAATGCTCGCCACCAGCGTGCGACGGTGTTCGCGCAGCAGCGGCAGCGTGGCGTCGGCTTCGCGCGAGCTGGGCGATGCGGCGGTTTCCTCCAGCCGGCGTCGAATGATCAGGCCGACCGGGATCACGAGAATGCCGATCACGAATGCGAGCCGCCAGCCCCACGACTCCAGTGCCGAGGGCGCCAGCACATTGCTCAGCAGCAAGCCGACCAGCGCGCCAAACAGCGCCGCCAGCCCCTGGCTGAACGGCTGCCAACTCGTATAGAAGCCGCGCGAGCGGTCGTCGGCGTATTCCAGCAGCAGCGCAGTCGAAGCGCCCATCTCGCCGCCGATGGCAAAGCCCTGCACCAACCGCGCCAGCACGACGAGCATGGGCGCGAGGATGCCGATCTGGGCGTAGGTCGGCGTGACGACGAAGATCAGCGACGACAGGCCCATCAGCCACAGGGTGAGCGTCACGGCCGGCTTGCGGCCTGCGCGGTCGGCGTACATGCCGATCAGCAGACCGCCGAGCGGCCGCATCAGGAAGCCGACGCCGAAGGTGGCGAACGACATCAGCAACTGGCCGGTCGCGTTGCCGACCGGAAAGTACAGCCGGCCAATCAGCGTGGCGAAGAAGCTGTAGACCACGAAGTCATAGAACTCCAGGCCGTTGCCGATGGTGATGGCGGCAATGGCGCGGGTGCGTGACAGCGGTTGCGCGTGGCCGGTCGCCTGCGGGTCGGCGCGGCCGGCGTACGACGGCGCAGAGGTGTGGTTCGACATGGGTTGTCTCCGAAACTTGTCTGTTCTTGGCGGGGGGCCGGGTTCAAACCCCGCTTGCCTCTTCGGCGAACACGGATGCTGCGTTGGGCTTCACGCGCAGATACCACGCTGCCGACATGAGCAGCACCCAGCCTGCGCCAACGTAGAGCGCCACGCGCGTGTCTTCCATGGTGCCCAGCACGCCGATCACGAACAGCATGAACGCGATGGCGAACGCCGGCCCGACGGGCCACAGCGGCACCTTGAACTTGAGCGCGCGCACCTCTTCAGCCGACAGACGCCGGCGCATGGCCACCTGCGAGAGCAGGATCATCAGCCAGACCCAGACGGTCGCGAACGTGGCGATCGACGCGATGATCACGAAGACGTTTTCGGGAATCAGATAGTTCAGCACCACGCCGCACAGCAGCGCGCCGGCCATGAACAGCACCGTCACCCAGGGCACACCGTGACGCGACGTGGCCGCAAAGATGCGCGGCGCCTGGCCCTGCTCGGCCATGCCGTACATCATCCGGCCCGCTCCAAAGATGTTGCTGTTGATGGCCGAGATGGCTGCCGAAATGACGATGAGGTTGAGGATTGCCGCCGCAGACTGGATGCCCAGTCCGGAGAAGATCTGCACGAACGGGCTGCCCTGGCCGTCGATGCCCGTCCACGGGAAGATCGCCATCAGCACGCACATGGTCAGCACGTAGAACAGCAGGATGCGCGCCGGCACGGCATTGATGGCCTTCGGGATGACCTTGTCGGGGTTCTGCGCCTCGCCGCCGGTAATGCCGATGATCTCGACGCCGCCGTACGCAAACATCACCACGGCAAACGACGCCACGAGGCCGCCCACGCCATGCGGCAGGAACCCGCCGTGCGACCAGAGATTGCCCAAGCCCGACGCGTGCTCGCCGTTCATCTTCACGCCGAGGAACAGGATGACGGTGCCGCCGACGATCATGGCGCCGATCGCCGCGATCTTGATCAGCGCGAGCCAGAATTCCATCTCGCCGAACACCTTGACGTTGCAGAGGTTCAGGCCGCAGATGAGCATGACGATACCGAGCACCCAAACCCATTGCGGCACCTCGGGAAACCAGAAGCCCATGTAGATGCCGAAGGCGGTCACGTCGGCCAGGCAGACGATCACCATTTCGAGGATGTACGTCCAGCCGGTGAGAAAGCCGGCGAGCGGACCGAGGTTGTCGCGCGCATAGCGCCCGAACGAACCGGAGACCGGCTGGCGCACCGCCATCTCGCCGAGCGCGCGCATGACCATGTAGACGGCCGCGCCGCCGATGATGTACGCGAGGATCACGGCCGGCCCGGCCAGTTGGATGGCCGAAGCGGACCCGTAGAAAAGGCCCGTGCCGATGGCCGAACCGAGCGCGAGAAAGCGGATATGCCGCGCGCGCAGGTTGCGTTGAAGGTGTTCCAAACTGTCTCCTCTTTATGTCGGCGAGGCTGTCAGCGCAGTGCCGGGCTGGACGGATGCGTCGAGCGGATCGAAATTCACATACAGACAACATCGCTTTGATCGATATGTTGTTGTATATACATCATGAACGGCATTGGGGTATTCCCGAGGCTGCGCACCCTTCTCGGCGGCAAGGGAGCCAAGAAAAAAGGCGGACATGCGTCCGCCTTGGATTTCGCGGGTCGCGCAGTACGGGCGCTACACCCAGCCCATGCCGCCAACCAATGCCCCCAGCCCCACCAGCACCAGCGGGTGCACACGGGTGAAGGTGCAGACCAGGACGGTGGCGACGGTCAGCGCGATGGTGCTGAAGCTGCTGTCTGCGCCCCGCGCCAGCACCCAGCCGGTGGAGAACAGCAGCCCGATCGTCAGTGGTGCAAGGCCGCGGCGGACCAGCGCAATCCAGCGCGCGTCGGGCTTGCGGTCCATGACGCGCGCGATGACGGCGGCAATCACGCACGACGGCCCGCAGATGCCGACCAGCGAGGCAATCGCCCCGCCCAGACCCGCCGCCTGCCAGCCGAACAACTCCACGAACAGCACGTTGGGGCCCGGCGCCGCCTGCGAGATGGCGTACATGGCGCTCAGCTGCTCGCTTGTCATGTAATGCCGCGTGTCGACCAGAAAGCGGTGCATGTCGGGCAGCGTCGAGCTGGCCCCGCCGATGGCGAGAAACGACAGCACAAGAAAGTGCCAGAACAAGTCGAAGACGGTGGTGAGGTAGCTCATCGCATCGCCCACCATTCGAGCACGAGTGCGAGCGGAATCAGCACTAGCATCACGGGAAGCAGCGGCCACTGCAGGACGCCAATGGTCAGGAAAACCGCCAGGCCGATGGCGAGCGCACGCCACGTGCGCGACTGCCCCTGCGCCAGCTTGACGGCCGTTGAGAGCACCAGCCCCGCTGCCACCGCCGCCATGCCTTTGAGCAGGTTCTGCACCACCGAAAGCGCGCTGAAATGGTCGTACAGCATGACGATCAGCAACAGCAGCACCGCAGGCGTGAGCACCAGTCCGGCCATTGCGGCTGCGGCGCCGCGCACGCCGTGAAAGCGGTAGCCGAGCATCACCGAGAGGTTGACCACATTCGGGCCGGGTAACACCTGACCCAGACTCAGCAACTCGGCGAACTCGGTATTGGAGAGCCAGCGGTTGCGATCGACAATACCGGCGCGCGCAAAGGGCAGCACGCCGCCGAAGCCCGACAGGCCCATCCGCGCAAACTCGGTGAAGAGCTTGCTGCAGGACGGAATGTTTGTGTTTACTGCGGTGTTGGCGTCAGGTGCGGCGCTCGGATCGCTCATGGGCTCAGGCGACGTCCGGGGCGGGCTTGGGCAACGAGAGCTTCGGATCACGCAGCTTCGGCTCGAGCGTCTTACCCTTGCGTGCGCGCTTGCCGGCGTACGGCTCCTGCGTGCGGGTCGTCATAGTCTGCTCGACCGCCTTGCCGCCGCGTGGGCCGGTGCCAGAGAGCACGAAACCCGCTGCACCAAAGGCCACCGCCTGAAGCAGCGCTTCGTTCTTCTCCAGCTCCATCAGGATCACGCCACGGCCGCCGCTTGCGAGCGTCTTCAACTCGCTGATCTGGAACAGCAGCAAGCGGCCGCCTTCGGACAGGCACGCCACGCCATAGGCGTCAGCCGGCACCGGCGCCGGCTTGTTGGGCTGATCGCCCTCATCCAGCGTCAGGAACGCCTTGCCAGCCTTCTGGCGGCCGACCATGTCGCCTACCTTGGCCAGGAAGCCGTTGCCGCCGCGCGTGGAAATCACCAGATTCTGTTCGGCATGGCCTGCGAACGTGTGGGCGATGTGCGTGCCCGGCGCGAGTTCGATCAGCGTCGTCAGCGGCACGCCATCGCCACGGCCGCCCGGGAGGTTGGCCACGGCCACGGAATAGACGCGGCCCGTGCCCTTGTCGTCGCGCGTGCCGAAGATCAACAGCGCATCGGTGGTCCGGCATTCAAACGTGTCGTACAGCGTGTCGCCTGCCTTGAAGGTGAATTGCGTGGCGTCGTGGCCATGGCCCTGGCGCGTGCGTACCCAGCCCTTCTGCGAAACAATCACCGTGACGGGTTCATCGACGATCTTCACCTCGGCGGCGGCACGGCGCTCTTCCTGGATGAGAGTGCGGCGGTCGTCGCCGTATTGCTTCGCGTCGGTCTCGATCTCCTTGATGATGCGACGGCGCATCATGGTCTCGGACTTCAGCAACACGTCCAGCTCGCCCTGCTCTTCGCGCAGGTTCTTCAGCTCCTGCTCGATCTTGATCGCTTCCAGGCGAGCAAGCTGACGCAGGCGGATTTCCAGAATGTCTTCGGCCTGGCGGTCGCTCAGGTTGAAGACCTGGATCAGCGCGGCCTTGGGTTCCTCGCTCTCGCGGATGATGCGGATCACGTCCTCAATGCGCAGCAGTACCAGTTGCCGCCCTTCCAGGATGTGGATGCGGTCTTCCACCTTGCCCAGACGATGGCGCGTGCGGCGCGTGACCGTGGCGAAGCGGTACGTGATCCACTCGCGCAGGATCTCGGCCAGGCCCTTCTGGCGCGGCCGGCCATCCGTGCCGATCATCACCAGGTTGATGGCCGCGCCCGACTCCAGCGACGTATGGGCGAGCAGCGCGTTGGCAAATTCCTGCTGGTCGATGTTCTTGCTCTTGGGTTCGAACACAAGGCGCACCGGCGCGTCCTTGCCGGACTCGTCGCGCACGGCATCGAGCAGACCCAGCATGGTCTGCTTCATGGTGAGCTGATCCGGCGACAGCGACTTCTTGCCCGTGCGCACCTTCGGGTTCGTCAGCTCTTCAATCTCTTCCAACACCTTCTGCGACGAGGTGTTGGGCGGCAATTCGTTCACTACGAGTTGCCACTGGCCGCGTGCGAGTTCTTCGATCTTCCAGCGCGCGCGCACCTTCAGGCTGCCGCGACCGCTCTCGTACACCTGCGCAATGTCCGCTGCCGACGAAATGATCTGACCGCCACCCGGGAAGTCCGGGCCCGGCATGTACTGCATCAGGTCGGTGCTGGTGAGCTTGTCGTCGCGGATGAGCGCCACGGTGGCGGCCGCCACTTCGCGCAAATTGTGCGACGGGATCTCCGTGGCCATCCCGACCGCAATGCCCGATGCGCCGTTGAGCAGCACGAACGGCAAGCGCGCCGGCAGCAGCTTCGGCTCTTCCATCGAGCCGTCGTAGTTCGGGATGAAATCGACGGTGCCCTGGTCCAGCTCTTCGAGCAGCAGACGCGAAATGGGCGTGAGGCGCGCTTCGGTATAGCGCATCGCCGCCGCACCGTCGCCGTCGCGCGAGCCGAAGTTGCCCTGCCCGTCGATCAGCGGGTAACGCAGCGAGAAATCCTGCGCCAGGCGCACCAGTGCGTCGTAGGCGGATTGATCGCCATGCGGGTGGAATTTGCCCAGCACGTCGCCGACCACGCGCGCCGATTTGACAGGCTTGGCATCGGAGCGCAGGCCCATCTCGTGCATCGCGAACAGGATGCGGCGCTGCACCGGCTTCTGGCCATCGGCCACCTCGGGCAGTGCGCGGCCCTTGACCACGCTGATGGCGTAGTCGAGGTAAGCGCGCTCGGCATAGGCGCCAAGCGTGAGCGCTTCGGCCGGCTCGCTGGGGTCGAAGAGGATGTCTTGTTGTTCCATGGAGACTCAAGCGAAAGCGGCGCGCTTCTACGTGGCAGCGCCGCCGGGATCAATGTTGGGGTAGGTTCGTGGCCACGCCGGTGGCGGGGTCCAATACGAGTTCGATGCGCGCGGGCCGGCCCGTGCGGCCTGGCTTGCGTGTGGCGATGACGCCGTTGCCGCTCGCGTTCATCAACCCGGGCACGGCGGCGACCGGGTTGTAGTAGCGATAGAACTGCAGCACCGTCTTCACGTAGTTCTGTGTCTCGGCGTAGGGCGGAATGTCGTTGCCGTGCTTCTGCACGGCGCCCTCGCCCGCGTTGTAGGCGGCCAGCACAAGCTCAAGGTTGCCTGAGAACATGCGCAGCAGATCGCTCAGGTAACGCACGCCGGTGGTGATGTTCGTCTTCGGGTCGGCCAGCTTCTGGGCCGCCGTGCGGCGGGCGTCGCCGGTCACGCCGTAGCGCGCGCCGGTGTCCGGAATCACCTGCATCAGCCCGATTGCCCCCTTGGGCGACACGGCCTGCGGGTTGAAACCCGATTCAGCGGCAATCACGGCCTTCACTAACGCGGGGTCGATGCCGTGCTTGGTCGCGGCCTGGCGGATCAGCGGTTCCACCGTCGGCACGTTCGGGTGCTGCAGCACCGCGCGCACCAGGCGCTGGCGCATGCCGGCGGCGTTGTCGAGTGCATCGCGCTTGCTGGCGTTGAGATAGGCATCGGTATCGGGCAGCTCGGTTTCCGGCAGGGCGATGGCGCTATCGTCCTTGGCCTTGTCGTCGCCCTTGCCCGCCACCGCCGCGCCCTTCATGAACAGCACGTAGCGATCGTCCAGCCGTTCGGCAGCGAAGTGCGCCAGACCGTTTTCATCGATGTAGCCGTAGACGTCCGCGCGCGCCGGCTGGCTGGCCAACAGGGCCAGCGCCGTCAATGCGAATGCGAAACGTACGGAAAGCTTCATCGTTGTCGGTTTGCGGTCAGATATCGGCTTCGACTTCGTTGCCGCGCGCTTCCAGCCACGTGCGGCGCGCGCCGGCTTCGCCCTTGCCCATCAGCATGTTCATCATGTTGATGGTCTGGTCTTGGCCCAGTTCGCCCAGCGCCACGGGCAGCAGACGGCGCGTATCGGGGTTCATGGTGGTTTCCCAGAGCTGCTCGGCGCTCATTTCGCCCAGGCCCTTGAAGCGGGAAATCTGCCAGGCGCCCTCTTTCACGCCATCCTTGCGCAGTTTGTCTTCAATGGCTTCTAGCTCGCCGTCATCCAGCGCGTAGAGCTTTTGCGCGGGCTTCTTGCCACGCGCCGGGGCATCGACACGATACAGCGGCGGACGGGCCACGCATACGTTCCCGCGATCGATCAATTGCGGGAAGTGCTTGAAGAACAACGTGAGCAGCAGAACCTGGATGTGCGCGCCGTCCACGTCAGCATCGGACAGGATGCAGATCTTGCCGTAGCGCAGGCCGGAGAGGTCGACCGTATCCGTCGGCCCGTGCGGGTCCACGCCGATGGCGACCGCAATGTCATGCACCTCGTTGTTGGCGAACAGGCGGTCGCGCTCGGTTTCCCAGGTGTTCAGCACCTTGCCGCGCAACGGCAGGATGGCCTGGAATTCCTTGTCGCGGCCCATCTTGGCCGAGCCACCGGCGGAGTCGCCTTCCACCAGAAAGAGTTCGTTGCGGGTGACGTCGTCGGATTCGCAATCGGTCAGTTTGCCGGGCAACACGGCCACGCCGGAGCCCTTCTTCTTCTCGACCTTCTGCGCGGCACGTGTACGCGCCTGCGCCTGCTTGATGACGAGTTCGGCCAGCTTCTTGCCATGGTCGACGTGCTGGTTCAGCCACAGTTCCAGCGCCGGGCGGCTGAAGGTGGACACCAGGCGCACCGCATCGCGGCTATTCAGGCGTTCCTTGATCTGACCCTGGAATTGCGGGTCGAGCACCTTGGCCGACAGCACGAACGAAGCGCGCGCAAACACGTCTTCGGACATCAGCTTGACGCCCTTGGGCAGGAGCGCGTGCATCTCGACAAAGCTCTTCACGGCCTGGAACAGGCCTTCGCGCAAACCGGATTCGTGCGTGCCGCCGGCGGGCGTCGGGATGAGGTTGACGTATGACTCACGCACCGGCGAGCCCTCTTCCGTCCAGGCCACCACCCACGATGCGCCTTCGCCGAAGGCAAAACCTTCTTCGCCGGGCTTGTCAGGGTCGGCAAAGTGTTCGCCTTCAAACAGCGGAATCACCGGCTCGGTACCGCTGCCCTGCGCAAGCGATTCGACCAGATAGCCGCGCAGGCCCTGGTCGTATTGCCATTCGAGCGTCTCGCCGGTTTTTTCCAGCGTGAGCGTGACCTTCACGCCCGGCAGCAGCACGGCCTTGCTGCGCAGCAAGCGCTGCAGCTCGGCCTGCGGGATGTTCTCGGAATCGAAATACTTGGCGTCCGGCCACGCGCGCACGCGTGTGCCGCTCTTCTTCTCGCCGCGTTCGGCCTTGCGGGTGGTTAGCGGTTCGATCACGTCGCCACCGGAGAATGCGAGCGTCGACACGTTGCCGTCACGCCAGACCGTCACCTCCAGCCGCTTCGATAGCGCGTTCGTGACCGACACGCCAACGCCGTGCAAGCCGCCGGAGAACGCATATGCGCCGCCTCGGCCCTTGTCGAACTTGCCGCCGGCGTGCAGGCGCGTGTAGACGATCTCGACCACCGGCACGCCCTCTTCGGGGTGGATGCCGACGGGAATGCCGCGCGCATCGTCTTCCACGCTCACGCTGCCGTCCTTGTGCAGCGTCACGGCAATCAGCTTGCCGTAGCCGCCCAACGCCTCGTCAGCGGAGTTGTCGATGACTTCCTGCACGATGTGCAGGGGATTGTCGGTGCGCGTGTACATGCCCGGCCGTTGCTTGACCGGTTCGAGGCCCTTGAGGACCTTGATCGACGATTCGCTGTATTGGGAGGTTTTGCTCATGGAAGGCGGAAAAACTGACCAGGCTTGGGTCTGTCCCCAAGCACCGGGAATGCAGCGCGCATTGTAAAGGAAGCTGTCCTCGACAATGCGGAGGGATCGTCAGCGCCGGGATGCGAGCCGAAACTCACATTCGCTCGACATCCCGCTGACATATTGCGTGGCTAATGCAGCGTCACACCGTGCCGGCGCGCTTGGCTTCGAGGGCTTCCCAACGTTCCAGCGCCTCCAGCAGCTCCAGTTCGATGGCCTCGTGGCGCTCGGCCAGCTTTTGCGCGCGCTCCGGATCACGTCCGTAGATCGTGCCGTCCTCGAGTTCGCCGCCGACCTGCTTCTGCTCGGCCTCCAACGCCTCGATGGTCGCGGGCAGCGCGTCGAGTTCGCGCTGCTCTTTGTAGCTGAGCTTGACCGTGGCACGCTCGCGCGGCTTGGCCATCTCGGGCTTCTTCTCTTCGGCGGCCGGCTTGGCGGCTTGCGCCATCTGCGCCGAGCGTGCCGATTGCATCTGCCAATCCGAGAACCCGCCCACGTATTCGCGCCACCGGCCTTCGCCCTCCGCCGCAATCACCGAAGTGACGACGTTGTCGACGAACGCGCGATCGTGCGAGACCAGGAATACCGTCCCGCTGTATTCCTGCAGCAGTTCTTCCAGCAGTTCGAGCGTGTCGATGTCCAAGTCGTTGGTCGGCTCGTCGAGCACCAGCACGTTGGCCGGACGGGCAAACAGGCGCGCCAGCAGCAGCCGGTTGCGCTCGCCGCCCGACAGCGAAGCCACCGGCGAGCGGGCACGCTCGGGCGGGAAGAGGAAGTCGCCCAGATAGCTCATCACGTGCTTGCGCTGACCGTTGACTTCGATCCAGTCGCTGCCGGGGCTGATGGTGTCGGCGAGCGACCGGTTCAAGTCGAGCTGCGCGCGCATCTGGTCGAAATAGGCCACCTGCAGGTTGGTGCCGTTGCGCACCGTGCCCGAATCGGGTGCGAGTTCGCCGAGAATCAACTTCAGCAGCGTGGTCTTGCCGACACCGTTGGCGCCGAGAATGCCAACCTTGTCGCCGCGCATGATGGTGGCGGTGAAGTTGTCGACGACCGTCTTGTCGCCATAGCGCTTGGTCACATCGATCAGCTCGGCGACGATCTTGCCGGAGCGATCGCCCTGCGAGACTTCCAGCTTGACGTTGCCCTGCACCTCGCGGCGCGCCTGGCGCTCCACACGCATCTGTTCCAGCCGCGCAACGCGGCCGACGCTGCGTGTGCGGCGCGCTTCCACACCCTTGCGGATCCACACTTCTTCCTGCGCGAGCAGCTTGTCGAAGCGGGCGTTTTCCAGTGCTTCGGCGTCCAGCTCCTGCGCCTTGCGCGTCTGATACGCCGTGAAGTTGCCGGGGTACGAGCGCAGCTTGCCGCGATCGAGTTCGATGATGCGTGTGGCCACGCGATCGAGAAACGCGCGATCGTGCGTGATGAACAACACGCTGCCGCGGAAGGCCAGCAGCAAATCCTCGAGCCAGCGGATGGAGTCGTAGTCCAGGTGGTTGGTAGGCTCGTCCAGCAGGAGGATGTCAGGCGCGCCCACCAGCGCCTGCGCAAGCGCCACACGCTTGGTCAGGCCGCCCGACAGCGAACCGATGCGCGCGCCGGGCAGCAGGCCCAGCTGGGCGATCGTCGTTTCCACGCGCGTGCGCAGTTGCCACGCGTCTGCCGCTTCCAACTGGGATTGCAGCGCCTGCAGCCTGTGCATCGCCTCATCATTGTGCGCATCGCCCATCGACGCGATCAGCGCCTCGTATTCAGCCAGCAGGCCGGCGGCATGCGGCACGCCCATCGCCACGGCTTCGGCCACGGTCTGTTCGGGGTCGAATTCGGGCTCTTGCGGCACATAGGCCGAGGTCACGCCGCTCTGGCGGGCGATCAGGCCGTCATCGGGCGAGGTCATCCCTGCCACGATCTTGAGCAGCGACGACTTGCCGGTGCCGTTGCGGCCGATCAGGCCAACGCGCTCGCCGGCTTCAAGCGAGAAATCGGTGTGGTCGAGCAGCGCCACGTGGCCGAACGCCAGTTGCGCATCGGTAATGGAAAACAGGGCCATGCTGGAGTGAAAAAGGTGCGGGCCGCGTACGGCCGGAAGGCGCGTATTGTAGTCGCCCCGCGCGTCGCCCATCGGCAGCATTGCGCTTGCAGTTGCCAGTGCTATAACGCTTGTGCCGCCGGACTCGCTTTTTCCGGCCGCGCCATCCATACCGTTACAGAAGGGGAGCGACGATGCGCGGACTATTCGGGCTGTTGATCATCTTGATCGTGGCAGGCATTCCGGTGCGGCAGATCTTGCTGCGGACCGGCTTCTCACCGTGGTGGACCCTGCTTGTGCTGGTACCGGTGGCGAACCTGGTAGCGCTGTGGATTTTCGCGTTCTCGAACTGGCCGCGGCAGTCGTCTCAGCCGGGCAACGTGCTTCCGAATCAGAACTGAGCTGGCCTCGAACGCGCAGGCGCCAAAGAAAACGGCCCGCTTTCGGCGGGCCGGAAGAGTCTCTCCTCGATGCCTTGCGAACAAGACATTGGCGCAGCATAGCGCCCCTCGTCCGTCTCGGGCAGTCGGGACAAACCCGGTAGGGAAAAACGCCTAACGCTAGGCCCGGTGCGGCTTCGCACCGCAGCAACGCATGCTGGGCCAGGTATGCACCGCGGGCGAGTCCGCTGCACCGGCCGAACCGCACGGACAGTGCGCTACGCACATCCCATGTGCGCGGCGCACCACTGAAAAGCACGCGCCGTCGCCGCTTTTAGAGACCGGAATCCACTCGTGCAGCCTGCGTACAACACCAAAAAAGCACGGGCCTGCAGCTTGCTGCGGCGGGCCGTATCATGCGGCAGGCCCTCCGGTCACGAGCCGGGCATAACGATAACGTGGGCTGCCGATTCTTCCCGGGGGATACAACCATGCCGTTCTTCACGCGCGCGCTGCCCGCTGCAGCGCTGCTCTTCGCTTCGCTCTCCAGTTTTGCACCGGGCACTGTCCAGGCCTCGTCCACGCCGGTGCTCGACCGCATCCGCGACACCGGCGCCGTCCGCGTCGCCTATCGCGAAAGCTCCGTGCCATTCTCGTTCTACGACGCCGACAAAAAGCCCATCGGCTATGCCATGGACCTGTGCCTGCGCGTGGTCGACAAGCTGCGCACTGATCTGAAACGCCCTGACCTGAAAGTCCAATACGTGATGGTCACGCCTTCCACCCGGATGCCGGCCATCATCGAAGGCAAAGCGGATCTCGAATGTGGCTCGACCACGAACAACCGCGAGCGCCGGGAGAAAGTGGCCTTCACGATCCCGCACTACATCGCGGGCATCCGCATGCTCGTCAAGACGTCGTCGGGCATCCGCAAGTGGGATGACCTGCGCGGCAAGACCGTCGTCACCACCAAGGGCACCACCAGCGTGGCGGAGCTGCGCAAGATGAACGACGTGCGCGTGCTGAACATGAACTTTCTCGAAGCCAAGGACCACGCTGAATCCTTCGCGATGGTCGAAACCGGCAAGGCCGACGCTTTTGCAATGGACGACGTGCTGCTCTACGGCTTCCGCGCCAACACCAAGACGCCGGGCGACTACGCCGTCGTCGGTGACATGCTGACGGTCGAGCCCTACGCGATCATGCTGAGCAAGGACGACACCGAGTTCAAGCGCCTGGTGGATCGCGCGATGACCAACATCATCCTCGACTACGACGCCGAGAAGCTCTACAAGAAGTGGTTTCAGCAACCGATTCCGCCGCACAGCGCAAAGCTCGATATCCCAATGAGCTTCCTGCTGCGCGACTCGTTCAAGTATCCGAGCGACAAAGTCGCCGATTGAACAAAGCCGCACGCAGCATGAGCGCCGCCGTCACGCACGGCGGCGTTTTTGTTTGTGTATGACACAAACGGAAATAGGCTTTAAAGGAAGTGTTTGACGACCTGTTCTTCCAGGCCAACAAAGCGCACGAGCTGGCGTGAGCCGTCAGGGAACTGTTTGATGACGTGGCCGTCGGGCGTATCGGTGTGACGGAAATAGATCGGCCGATCAATCGACCCGGGCCGATGCTTGGGGAACAGGCTTTCCAGCGACGGCTCCACCGTCCACGGATCGTCCCGTTCTTCGGATGTCAGCATGTTGGTCGCCTAGGGTTTCTGAAAGGGTGATGAAGGATAACTTCCGTGAACAATCGTGGAAAGTTCGTAATACTTAAATCTGATTCTTTGACCGATCGTTCGTTCGATTTAGCGTTTGCTTCATCACGAGAACGCTCGAACTGTGGGCGGCAACCTACAAAAACCATGCCGTCATCATCGTTTCATATGGCGTCGGTAATGGCTGCCCAAGCGTCGCCCCTCCTCGGGGTTGTCTGGTTTTGGTTCCGCAAATTGCGTAGAATCGCGGCTCGCTCGGGCGGCCGTTCGCGTCACCCGGGGGTCGGTTTCTCGCCGTAGCACAATGGATAGTGCACGCGCCTCCTAAGCGTGAGATACAGGTTCGATTCCTGTCGGCGGGACCAGCAGATACGACAAAGCCAGGCAGCACGCCTGGCTTTTTGTTCTCTTGCCCGCACAAAACAACGAGGCCCGCCACACGCGGGCGGGCCTATGGCTGCGGATGGCCCCGGGCCATCTAGGTCAGCACCGGCAGCGCTTCGAGCAAGAGCAGCCCGATCAACACCCCAATGATCGTCAGAAGCACGCGGATCCCTACTCGCGCACCTCGAATCACCAGTGGCGCGGACGCCAGTCCGATCACGCCCGCAACGCAAACGGCGAGCAACAGGTACAGGTTGGAGAAGGCCATCGGGAATTCCATCATCCGCCCCTTTCCGGCCGTCAGCGTGGCCGGTCCTTCGAGTATAGGACGCGAGGCCAATCCGGCAAGCGGCGGCGGCGCGTACATCAGCGCCACCGGCAATTTTTTGCGCACTGCAAAAATTCATGCTATATTCCGCAACTTGGCTGCTTACTGCCGTATTTTTCGGTCCGCGATTGGCCGATGTGCTGGTTCCAAACCGGCGTGCATCGTCCGAACCACCGCCCGTTGCAAGCATGCGCAGCCGATTGCCATTGTGCTTGGCATCGTCTCCGATCTCCCGCGTGGATTCACATCACGCCGAAGGGACCGCCGCCCCACCTCGCTGACCTGTTCAGCTTGAGGCCGGCCCACTCCCCCGCCTTGTCCGTTCTGCAGCCCGTCTGTCGAACCGGCCTTATCCGATTGGCGCCGACGCCCGTGATTAACCGGTCGCCGTATCCCATTTCCGTCGCCTGCATCCGTTGATGTAGCGACGCGGCAGCCTTACTACCTATTCGACATGACGCAGCCTCAAGACGGCAGCGGCGCCATTGCGCACGCTGAAACCATCAACACCAATACCGAAAACCTCATCGCCGAAACCGCGACCCGTGCCAGCGCCTTTGCTGCACTGGGCCTGGACGACCGCATCGTCCGCGCGCTTGGTGAAGTGAACTACACCACGCCCACGCCGGTGCAGGCGCAAGCCATTCCGGCCTGCCTGTCCGGCCGCGACCTGCTGGTCACGAGCCAGACTGGTTCGGGCAAGACCGCCGCGTTCATCCTGCCGGCCATCCAGCGCATCAGCGAGCAGCCTGAGCCGCAGCGTCCGCGCATGGACGGCCCGCCGCAACGCATGAAGGGCCGTCGCCCTCGCCCGGCGCCGGCCAAGCCGTCGCTGCTGGTGCTGACGCCCACGCGTGAACTGGCCCTGCAAGTGACCACCGCCACCGCACAGTACGGCCGCCACCTGCGCCGTATCGTCTGCGCGAGCATCCTGGGCGGCATGCCGTACCCGAAGCAGCTCGACATGCTGGCCCGCATGCCGGACATCATCATCGCCACGCCGGGCCGCCTGCTCGACCACATCGACTCGGGCCGCATCGACCTGTCGGCACTCGACATGCTCGTCTTTGACGAAGCCGACCGCATGCTGGACATGGGCTTCTCGGATGACATCGAAGCCATCGTCGGCGCTACGCCGGCCACGCGCCAGATGCTGATGTTCTCGGCCACCATGGACCGCCGCATCGAGCAGTTGGCCGAGCGCATGATGCGCGAGCCGCAGCGCATCGAAATCGCCGCCGCCAAGGTCGACCAGAGCAACATCGAAGAGCGCCTGCACTTCACCGACGACATGTCGCACAAGCAGCAGCTGCTGGATCACCTGTTGCGCGATGCATCGCTCAAGCAAGCCATCGTCTTCACGGCGACCAAGCGTGATGCCGATTCGCTGGCCGAACGCCTGACCGAGCACGGCTTCTCCGCCGGCGCCTTGCATGGCGACATGCACCAGGGCGCGCGCAACCGCACGCTGACGGCGCTGCGCCGCGGCCAGTTGCGCGTGCTGGTGGCCACCGACGTGGCAGCGCGCGGCATCGACGTGCCGGACATCACGCACGTGGTCAACTTTGACCTGCCCAAGCAAGCGGAAGACTATGTGCACCGCATCGGCCGTACGGGCCGCGCGGGCCGCAGCGGCATCGCCATCAACCTGGTGAACCACAACGACACGTTCCAATGGCGCCGTATCGAGCGCTTCGTTGATCGCCGCATCGACGCATCGGTGGTTGAGGGCCTGGAGCCGAAGCGCTCGGCCAAGCCCCGCACTGGTGGCCCGCGTGCCGGCGGCGACCGTGGCGGCTACCGCGGAAACGGTGGCAATGGCGGCGGTTATCGCGGCCAGCGTGAAGGCTACGGCGCACGCCAAGGCGGCAACGGTGGCAATAGCGGCAACAACGAAGGCCGCTTCCAACGCAGCTTCGCTGGCGACCGCGACGGCTTTGCTCCGCGCCGCGACGACCGCAATGGCAACAGCAATAGCAACAGCGGCGGCTACCAAGGCGCCCAACGCGAATGGAACCGCGACGACCGCGCCCCGCGTCCGTCGTATGGCCAAGGCCAGCAAAACCGTGGCGACTGGCAGCAACGCCCCGCGCGCACGCAAGGCACGCAAGACGGCAACCGTGGCTACGGCAACAGCGCCGGCACCGGCAACGGTGGCGGTTATGGCAATCGCGATGGCAACCGTGAAGGCGCCGCCCCGCGTCGCTTCGGCGACAACAACAGCGGCAACCGCTTCGGCGACGCTGGCAACGGCGCACAGCGTCGCAGCTATGGCAATCGCGACGGCAACCGCGACAGCTACGGCAGCAAGGGCCGTTCGCGCGACTTCGATCGTTGATCGATAAAGGGCTATCCCGTCGGATGGCCTTCTCAGCGAGCCAACAAAAACCCCACGTCTAACGGCGTGGGGTTTTTGTTTGGGCGGCAACCTTGATGAATTGCGTTCGACTTGCCAGTCCTGTCTACAAGCTTCCGTCAAAGCGCACAGGTTCGGAAGCCGACAAAGACGTCGTCGCGCTCCGGCAGCAGGAAGCCCCGAAAACGCGGATGGCGCGCGCGCTGTGGCGTATGTGCGGCCGCACCCCGCACCGCCTGCATCGTTTGGAAGTGCGGCGCCGACAGGCTCGCCACACGGCCGCGCGGCATGCCCGGCACAAAATCCGGATACGGCTCGAACGGCGACGACGTCCACTCCCACACCTGCCCCCAATGGAAGCCTGCGCGGCCTTGCACCGCGGCCATCTCCCATTCGTCTTCCGTCGGTAAGCGACGGCCCGCCCAGCGGCACCAGGCCTGGGCCTCGTACAGGCTCACATGGCGCACGGGTTCGTCACGGTTGATCGTACGCGCCTGACCGTAGCGCAATGCCTGCCAGCTGCGCGTGGTGGGATCGCGCTGCCAACCGAGCGGCGCCGAGCGCTCCTGCATCATCAGCCACTCCATGCCGGCCGGCGACCACCATTGCGGATGGTCGTAACCACGGTCCTCGATGAACTCCAGGTATTGGCCATTCGTGACAGGCTGTGCATCAATCTCGAACGCCGGCACGTATGTGCGATACGGCGGACATTCGTTGTCGAAGAAGAAGCCATCGGCGTCTGGCCAGCCCATCTGAAAGCGGCCGCCCGGCAACGACAAGGTCTGCGTAGCCGGCACAGCCACCGCGGCCAGCGGCGGCTGTCCAGCGGGTTGCAGGCGCAATATCTGCAGCAGGCCGTGCAGGTGTTCGGCGCGCAGGTCTTCGTGGAATACCGCCCAGCGGAACGGCTCAAGTGCCGCATCGTCGTCGGTGCCGAGCGTGGCGAGCTTGCGCAGCACGCGGTCGAGCACGTCATGAGCGTACTGCTTGATCGTTGCAATGCCGGGCAGCGTCAGCTCCCAGCACGCCTCCGGCGGCATGCGATCCATGTCGAAAAACGTATCTGCACCGTCAAGGGCGGCAGGTTGCGTCGCTTGCCAACGGGCCAAGTCCCATTCGGTGCCCGCGCCGTCTTCGATCGTGTCGCTGCCATTGCGACGCGGTTCGCGCAGGCACCAGAACTCGGCGAACCAGGCCAGTTGGCCCAGCGTCCAGAGCGGCGGGGCGTGATGCTCGACGCGTTCAATCTGCCAGCCGCGCTGTGTGTCGCCAAACGCCGACAACAGCGCCAGCGTGCGATTGCGCGCGTCGACCAGGCTGTGCGCGATGCCCTGGCGCGGCAGGCGGCGGCCGTCGGTCCAGTCGGGAAGCGACCCGATGAACGTCGGATCGGGGAGCATGAAGAATTCAGCCATCGCGGCACACCTCGGGCGGGAATCGGTCCATTATCGCACCGGCCTGCCTGGCGTTCTGCCGCCCCGCCTACCGGGCCACGCTCGCGTGGCAGACGGCAAAGTCGCCGCTGGCGTCGGTCCAGGCATGCAGGTCTTCGAAGCCGGCATCGGCAAACATCGTTTGCAGGCTGGGCAGGTCGTACTTGACCGAGTTCTCGGTGTGCATGCGTTCACCCCCAGCGAAGGCCCGCGCGTGCTTGCCCCACCGCACCGTGACATCGCGACGCGCTTCCAGATGCATCTCAACGCGGTGCGCCTCTGCGCGGTACAGCGCGACATGGCGCCAATCCCGCACGTCGAAATTCGTACCCAGAAGGCGATTCAGATTGCGCAGCACGTTCAGGTTGAAAGCCGCCGTCACACCGAGCGGATCATCGTAAGCGGCTTCCAGCCGTTGGGCCTCTTTGATGAGGTCGATGCCGATCAGAACACTGTCGCCGGGGGCCGAAGCTTCGTGCAAGCGCGACAGAAATGCGCCCGCTTCTTCCGGCGTGAAGTTGCCCAGGCTCGAACCGGGGTAAAACCACACGCGGCGTCCGTCGCCGACGGCATCGGGCAGCACCAGCGGCGCACACAGATCGGCGCCAATTCCGACCATCGGCAATTGCGGATGCTGACGTGCAAGCCCGCGCAGCGTGTCGCGCAGAAACTCCGCCGAGATATCGATCGCCACATACCGTGACGGCGCCAGCGTGCGGAACAGGCGCGCGGCCTTTTCGCAGTTGCCGGCGCCCAGGTCGATCAACGTGGCGCCGCGGCCCACGCGCAGCGCGATCTCAGCCGCATGCAGGCTGAAAATGGCGGCTTCGGTGCGCGTCGGGTAGTACTCGGGTAGATCGGTAATCGCCTCGAACAGGCGCGAACCGAGGGCATCGTAGAAAAACTTCGGGCTGATGCTGGCCGCGGGTGCCAGCAGGCCGGCTTCTGCCTCGGCGCGCAGCGCAGCGTCGTCTTCCGTAAAGAGTTGGTAGAAGGTCAAGCCCGCGCCAACGGCATCGACCGTGGGCTGCGGCTGGATCAGTCGAGCCAGCGCGCGGCGGGCATAGGCATCGGCGGACGGCTTGGTGGCCTGCATGGTGTCTCCCGTTGTGGGTGGAACGGCGCGGTGCTGCATGGTCATGAAGGCCATCGACAGCGAGAAATGTGCCATCGCGCCGAAGCCATCACCGCTCGCCGGTGGCGCGCGAATGAAATTGCAGCGTAGACGCCGCTTTGTGACAGCGCCACCGTTCTTTCGCCGGAGGGCGCCACAACGCGGCATCGCGCCAATCGTAAAAATCACCCACGCCGCTGAAAAAACCGCGCGCAGCGCGCCATCGTGCCGATGTTGCATTTTTGCAGCGCACAATCGGCCCGCTGCGATACAATGCGGACTTCCTCAAAGGGGAGTAGCTCGGGGGTTCTTCAGCCCCAGGCACGATCGTCATGACGAAGCGCAAGCTTCCGGTCGTGCCGGCACCAGCAGGTTCACAACCTGCGCGTGTCGAGCAAGACCTTTGCAACCGGATTTCATGGTCTGCAAAGCGTCTCGCCCCAGCACTCCATGCAGTTCGGTCAACCGATTTTTATTGTTGTTTGACCTGGAGCCGCCATGGAATGGTTGTCTGACATTTTCACCATGCAGTTTGCTGCCGCGCTGGCATCGATCATCGTGATCGACCTTGTGCTTGCGGGCGATAACGCCATCCTCATCGCGCTGGCTGCGCGCAACCTGCCCCCCGAGCTGCAGAAGAAAGCCATCATGTGGGGCGCCGCGGGCGCCATCGTGGTACGCGCCTTGATGACGCTGGCGGTGGTGTGGCTGCTGAAGATTCCAGGCCTGATGCTCGTCGGCGGTCTGGCGCTGGTGTGGATTGCGTGGAAGCTTCTGGCTGACGACGGCCAGGGCGGCGATGAACACGGCGCAGGCAGCACCACGCTGATGGGCGCGATGAAGACCATCATCATTGCAGATGCGGTCATGGGCATCGACAACGTGCTCGCCATTGCCGGCGCATCCCACGGCAGCTTCCTTCTGGTGGTATTGGGCCTGCTGATCAGCGTGCCTGTCGTGGTGTGGGGCAGCGGCGTGGTACTGCGCCTGATCGAGCGCTTCCCGATCATCATCTACGGAGGCGCCGCGGTGCTGGCTTACACGGCCGCGCACATGATCGTGGCCGAACCGGTGCTCAAGGCGCTCTTTGCCGCGCAGCCGCCGCTTAAGTGGGCCGTGTATGTGGCGGTGTTCCTGATCGTGCTGGGCGGCGGTTGGCTGGTGCAGCGTCGCCGCCAACAGCCTGCCTAAGGCAGGATCGGCTGACCGGCTAGCACGCGCGCCAGCGTGGCGCGATCGATGTTGCCGCCGGTCAGCGGCAGGCCGATGCGCTGGCCGGCGATCTGTTCGCGCTGCTGCCATGCTCCCGCCAAGGCCGCGGCGGCAGCGCCCTCGGCCACGTTGTGGGTGGTGGAGAAATACAGGCGAATGGCCTGCGCTACTTCGTCATCCGTCACCGCAATGACCTCGTCGACGCCAGCGCGGATGACCTCAAGCGCGTTCGCATCAGGCGTGCGGCACGCTAGCCCGTCGGCCAGCAGCGTCGAGACCGGCGCCGACACCACGGTACCGCTTTTGAGCGACTGCTCATAGCATCGGGCATGCGCCGACACGACGCCCACAATGCGCGTCGACAGCGCCAGCGCATTGCGCGCCCGTACCGCCGCGCAAATACCCGAACCCATGCCGATCGGCACGTAGACCACATCCAACGGCGTGGCTTCAAAGAACTCCAGCCAGTAGCTCGCCACCCCGACAACCAGATCGTCGTGGTACGAGGGCACAAAGTGCAAGCCGCGTTCAGCGGCCAACTGATCGGCCAACTCGCGGCTCGCCTGAAAGTCCTCGCCCGCTTCAAGCAGCTCGGCCCCGAGTGCGCGCATGGCGGCGTTCTTCTCCACGCTATTGCCGTGCGGCACGACGATGGTGACGGCGAGACCGTTCCGGCGCGCCGCCAACGCAATCGACTGTCCATGGTTGCCACGCGTCGCCGCAATCACACCACGCACCTGGGGCGCACGTTGGCGCAACGCATGCAGGTAGGTCAGCCCGCCCCGCACCTTGAACGCACCCACTTCGGTGTGGTTTTCATGCTTCACCCACACCGTCGCGTCCATGGCTTGCGAGAGCAATGGCCAACAGTATTGCGGGGTCGGGGGAAGAACGGCCCCGACGACGCCGGCTGCTGCACGCAGATGGCGCAGTCCGGTGGCTCGATCGAGCGTCGCGGCGGTAGCAATGAGCGACATGGTGTCTCTCCGGCAGACAGTTTGAAGCGATGGAGCCATCCTGCCCGCCCCGTCCGTCTAGCAACATCGACAATTCCGCACATGGTCAGTCCAGCCGTGCCGCCCATTCGACCGGGCCAGTTTCCAGACACTGCCGGTACAGTCGACGCCGCGCCTGTCACGTTACAATGCGGCTCACCCGATTTCAGACGCACCGCCTCTTCGCCCGCGCTCGCATGAAGCCCTATCTCGACCTGATGCGCCATGTCTACGAACATGGCACCGACAAAGCCGACCGCACCGGCACTGGCACGCGCTCCGTGTTCGGCCACCAGATGCGCTTCAACCTGCAGGACGGCTTTCCGCTGGTGACCACCAAGAAGGTCCACATCAAGTCCATCGTCTATGAACTGCTGTGGTTCCTCCAGGGCTCGACCAACGTGCGGTGGCTGCAAGACAACGGCGTGACGATCTGGGACGAATGGGCCGACGCGGACGGCGAGCTGGGCCCCGTCTACGGCTCCCAATGGCGCTCGTGGCCGACGCCCAACGGCGAACATATCGACCAGATCGCCGAGCTGATCGCCCAGATCAAGCGCAACCCCGATTCGCGCCGGCTGATCGTGTCTGCCTGGAACGTGGCGGACATCCCGCGCATGAAGCTGCCGCCCTGCCATGCGTTCTTCCAGTTCTATGTGGCCGACGGCAAGCTGTCGTGCCAGCTTTACCAGCGCAGCGCCGATATCTTCCTCGGCGTGCCGTTCAACATTGCCAGCTACGCGCTGCTCGTGCACATGGTTGCGCAACAGACTGGCCTCGATGTGGGCGATTTCGTCTGGACCGGCGGCGATTGCCACCTGTACAACAACCACTTTGAACAGGTCGAAACGCAACTCGCGCGCGAACCGCTACCGCTGCCGAAACTGCACATCAAGCGCAAGCCCGAGAGCATCTTCGACTACCAGTACGAAGACTTCGAGATCGTGGGCTACCAGAGCCACCCTGCGATCAAAGCTCCGGTGGCCGTCTAACCGTATGACCATTCTGACGCTCATCGTCGCCCGCGCCCGCAATGGCGTGATCGGCCGCAACAACACGCTGCCCTGGCGCCTGCCAGAAGACCTCGCGCACTTCAAGCGCACCACAATGGGCGCACCCATCGTAATGGGCCGCAAGACGTACGATTCGATCGGCCGCCCGCTGCCCGGTCGTCGCAACATTGTCGTCACGCGCAATGCCAAGCTTGAACTGCCGGGCTGCGAAATCGCGTATTCGATGGAAGACGCGCAACGCCTGTGTGTGGGCGCCGAGCAGATCTTCCTGATCGGCGGCGCGCAACTGTATGCGGATGCCCTGCCGAGCGCGGATCGCCTGATCGTGACCGAGATCGACGCCGATTTCGAAGGCGATGCGCACTTTCCCGCGCCGGACCCCAGGGTCTGGCGCGAAGTCTCCCGCGAGACGCACCACGCGGCAGCGCCCAACGATTTCGACTACGCGTTCGTTACCTATGAACGCCCACCATCGGACGAGCAGTAACCGCAGCAGGCAATAAAAAACGCGCTCAGTTTCGAGCGCGTTTTTTATTTCGGCTGGGGCGATTTATTCGCCGGCAATCGTCATCTGTTCGATCAGGATCGAGCCCGTTTCCTTCGTACCGCGCACCAGCGCATCCGCGCCGATGGCGACGATCTGGCGGAACATCTCGCGCAGATTGCCCGCGATCGTGATCTCTTCCACCGGATATTGGATCACGCCGTTCTCCACCCAATAGCCCGACGCGCCGCGCGAATAGTCGCCCGTCACATAGTTCACGCCCTGGCCCATCAGTTCGGTCACGAGCAGACCCGTGCCCATGCGGCGCAGCATGCCGGCAAAGTCATCTTCGGCGGTCGTTTTGTCGGAGAACAGCGTCAGATTGTGCGAGCCGCCCGCGTTGCCGGTGGTCTGCATACCGAGCTTGCGCGCGGAATACGTCGACAGGAAGTAGCCCTCCACGACGCCGTTCTTCACCACATCGCGACGCTGCGTGCGTACGCCCTCCTCGTCGAACGGCGCGCTGCCCATACCGTTGAGGACGTGCGGATCTTCCGTGATCTGCACGTGCGGCGCGAAGACTTCCTTGCCCAGCGTATCGAGCAGGAACGTCGACTTGCGATACAGCGCGCCGCCCGACACCGCCTGCACGAACGCGCCGAGCAAACCCGCCGCCAGCGGCGCCTCGAACAACACCGGGCACTTGCGCGTGGTCAGCCGGCGCGCGCCCAGACGTGCCAGCGCGCGTTCCGCCGCGTATTTACCGATCGCCTCCGGTGCGGCAAGATCGTCCGGCGAGCGCTTCGACGAGTACCAATCGTCGCGCTGCATGTGCGCGCCCGACCCGGCGATCGGCGCGGCCGAAATGAAGTGGCGCGAATATGGGTAGCCGCCCATGAAACCGCGCGACGTGGCCAACACGAAGTGCGAATGCTGCGCCGAGATGCTCGAGCCATCGCTGTTGCGGATCTTTGGGCTCACGGCAAAGGCAGCGGCTTCCGCAGCGCGTGCGATCTCCACGGCAGCTTCGGCGTCGATCATCCACGGGTGATAAAGCTGAAGGTCTTGCGGGTGCTTCTCCAGCAGCTCTTCTTCTGCCAGGCCGGCGCAGTCATCGTCGGCGGTGAACCGCGCGATGTTGTAGGCGGCCTCGACGGTGGATCGCAATGCCGCCGGCGAGAAGTCCGACGTACTTGCGTTGCCGCGTTTCTTGCCCAGCATGACCGTCACGCCGACAACCTTGTCGCGGTTCTGCTCAATGGTCTCGACTTCGCCCTTGCGCACCGTGACCGACAGGCCCTGACCTTCGGAGATTTCCGTCGCTGCATCGGAGGCGCCAAGTTCGCGTGCAATGCGAAGCACATCGGTGGCCATCTCCTCGAGCTGTTCGCGGCGGTAGGCAAACACGGGGGCGGTCTTGGAATCGAGCGTTTGAGACATAGGCAATGGAGGGGGAGAAACGGGTGCCGCGATTTTGCCAAAAGCGGGCAGAACTGGCGAAAGCGCCCATCATAGCAAGATACAATGCGCGCCATGAGCCGAGCATCCCGACACAACCCTACGTATCTGCAACCTGTCGTGCGCACCGACATCGGTGACGAGGACGATCCGGATACGCCCAAGAGCAAATCGCAGCGCAAGCGCGAGGTGAACGCCTTGCAAGACCTGGGCACTGCCCTGGAAGCGCTGCCCAAGGACAAACTCGCGAAGGTGCCGCTGCCCGAAAAGCTGGTCGACGCCCTGCGCGAAGCCAAGCGCACCACCGCCCATGAAGGCAAGCGCCGCCAGATGCAGTACATCGGCAAGCTGATGCGCGCCCTGACCGACGACGAGGTCGAAGCCATCCGCCGCGTGCTGGCCACCTTCGTTGGCGCCTCCAAGGCGGAAACCGCGCGCCTGCATGCCATCGAGCGTTGGCGCGACCGCCTGATCGCCAGCGACGACGCCATCACCGAGTTCATTGCAGCGCACCCGGATGCCGACGTGCAGGCCTTGCGTACGCTCGTGCGCAATGCGCGCAAGGAAGCGCAGCTGGCGAAGCCGCCCAAGTCGTCGCGCGAGCTGTTCCAGATGGTCAAGCAGGCCCTGTCCGGCAACGACCGCGACGAAGATGACGCCGATCAACCCGAAGCCGAAGACGACGAAGCATGACAGCCCCTGCCTCCTCCGCGCCGATCACCCGCCGCCACCCCGACGAACTGATCGTTGGCTTTGTGTCGATTTCGGACCGCGCTTCGGCCGGCACGTATCAGGATGAAGGAATTCCCGCGCTGCGAGACTGGTTTGGCGCCGCGCTGTCTTCACCGTGGCAAGGGGTGGAGCGCCTGATTCCGGACGACCAGACGACAATCGCCGAAACGCTGATCGACCTGGTCGACCATGCCGGCTGCGATCTGGTGCTCACCACGGGCGGCACCGGCCCGACGCGCCGCGATGTGACGCCCGAGGCCACGCTGGCCGTCGCCACCAAGGAAATGCCGGGTTTCGGCGAGCAGATGCGCCAGATCAGCCTGCATTTCGTTCCGACGGCGATCTTGTCGCGCCAGGTGGCGGTGATCCGCGAGACGCCCTCACGCGCTGCGCTGATCATCAACCTGCCCGGCCAGCCGCGCGCCATCAAGGAAACGCTCGAGGGCTTGAAGGATGTGGAGGGCCGCGCCACGGTGCCGGGCATCTTTGCGGCCGTGCCTTACTGCATCGACCTGATCGGCGGCCCGTATGTCGAGACGCAGGACAGCGTGGTGAAGGCCTGGCGGCCGAAGCACGCTGTGCGCGCAAAGCCGCTGCAGGTTTAACGGTTACGGGGCGACCGAAGACGCCAGCGCTTCAGCGTCGGGCGTTTGCGGCACATCACGGATGAAGTGCTCGCGGTAATAACGCAGTTCTTCGATCGATTCGATGATGTCGGCGAACGCCGTGTGCCGCTGGTGCTTCGTGAAGCCCTTCGCAATGGCCGGCTGCCAGCGCTTGCAGAGCTCCTTGAGCGTGGAGACGTCCAGGTTGCGGTAATGGAAGTACTCCTCCAACTTGGGCATGTAGCGCGCCATGAAGCGGCGATCCTGGCAGATGGAGTTGCCGCACATCGGCGACTTGCTCTTCGGCACCCACTTCCTAAGGAATGCCAGGAGCTCCGCTTCCGCTTCCGCTTCGGTCGTGGTCGATGCCTTGACCTTGTCGATCAGGCCTGAACGGCCATGCGTGCCCTTGTTCCACGCGTCCATGCCGTCGAGCAGCTCGTCGGATTGATGGATCACCAGCACGGGGCCTTCAGCCAGGATGTTCAGCTCTGAATCCGTCACCACCACGGCCACTTCGATAATGCGGTCGTTCTCGGGGCTCAGGCCGGTCATCTCCATGTCGAGCCAGATCAGGTTGTTGTCGCTCTTGGCTGCAACGCGGTTCGGGGTCGACGGAGAACCGGCGGACGGGGAAACAGGGGTACTCACTGGGGTGCTCACTCAAGGGCCTTGAGAAAATGACTGAAGGCTATAATTTTCGCATATCTGATAGGTGTTTCCCCACATGCCCGCCCCGACCGTCTTTAGCGTTGTCTTCCTGATCGCCCTTGTCTTGATGTCCGCCACGCGCCTGTGGCTGGCCGCGCGGCAAGTCCGTCACGTCGCGCGTCACCGCGATGCCGTGCCCGCGCAGTTTGCCGCATCGATCACACTGGACATGCACCGCAAGGCTGCCGACTACACCATCGCCCGCACGCGCCTGGCGATGCTGGAAGTGCCGGTCCAGGCGGCCCTGCTGATCGCCCTGACGCTGCTCGGTGGCCTGAACTGGATCAACCAGGCGTGGCTGGGCGTTTTTGGCCCCGGTTACGCATATGGGGTGGCTCTGATCGCGTCGATCATCGCGATCAGCAGTGTGATCGAGTTGCCGTTTTCGCTGTATGGGCAGTTCGTGGTCGAGGAGCGTTTCGGCTTCAACCGCATGACGTTCAAGCTTTGGCTGGCTGACAACCTCAAGGGCCTGGCCATTGGTACCGTGCTGGGTCTGCCGCTGCTGCTGGCAGTGCTCTGGCTGATGGACAAGATGGGCGCGTACTGGTGGCTGTACACCTGGATCGTGTGGATGGCGTTCATGCTGTTTGTCCAGGCGATCTACCCGAACGTCATCGCACCGCTTTACAACAAGTTCACTCCGCTGCAGGACGAGGAAATGCGCTCGCGCATTGAAAGCCTGCTCCAGCGTTGCGGCTTCGCCAGCAAGGGCCTGTTCGTGATGGACGGCAGCCGCCGCAGCGCCCACGGCAACGCCTACTTCAGCGGCTTTGGCGCAACCAAGCGCATCGTCTTCTTCGACACGCTGCTCGCGCGCCTGAACCCCTCCGAAATGGAAGCCGTGCTGGCGCATGAGCTGGGCCATTTCAAGCGCCACCACATCAGCAAGCGCATCGCCGTGACGTTCGTGCTGAGCCTTGGCGCTCTGGCGCTGCTCGGCTGGCTGATGACGTGCACGTGGTTTTACCTGGGCCTTGGCGTCGCCCCGAACCTGTTCTCCGACAACCATGCGCTGGCACTGATGCTGTTTTTCCTGGTGCTGCCGGTGTTCACGTTCTTCGTCTCGCCGCTGGCGAGCCTGTCGTCGCGCAAGGACGAGTACGAAGCAGACGCCTTTGCCGCCGAGCACGCCGACGCCAATCAACTTGTCTCGGCGCTGGTCAAGCTCTTCCAGGACAACGCCTCAACGCTTACCCCGGATCCGGTCTATTCGACGTTCTACTATTCGCACCCCACTGCATCGCAGCGCGTGGAGCGCCTCGTGCAGGCCCGCACGGCATGACGCGCGGCAAACCGGGCCGCGCCCATAAGCAGGCTGCCGCTGGCGAGCACGGGCTCGTCATCGCGGCACACGGACGCCATTACCTGGTAGAACGCGAGGGCGGCGGTTTCCTGCAATGCTTCCCACGCGGCAAGCGCAGCGAATGCGCTGTCGGCGATCGCGTGGTCTATGAAACCACCGCCGTCGACCAGGGCGTGGTGGTGCGTGTGGACGAGCGCCGCAACCTGCTCTATCGCTCCGATCAGTTCAAATCGAAGGTGCTGGCCGCGAATCTGGATCAGATCATCATCATGCTCGGCACCGAGCCGAGTTTTTCGGAAGACCTGCTCGGCCGCGCGCTCGTCGCTGCAGAATCCCTCGGCATCACCCCCCTGATCCTGCTGAACAAGATCGACCTGACCGCGCGACTCGAGACGGCTCGCTCGCGCCTGGCGCTCTATCGGGACCTGGGCTACACCATCGTCGAACTGACCGTGCACGGCGCGCCAGAAGCCGCGCATACCGCGCTCGAACCGCACGTAGCCGGGCGCGCATCGATCCTGATCGGGCAGTCGGGTATGGGCAAGTCGTCGCTGCTGAATCTGCTGATTCCGGGTGTGGATGCGCAAACGCGCGAGATCTCCGAGAAACTCGACTCCGGCAAGCACACGACCACGTTCACGCGGCTCTATCACCTCCCCGCCGAATGGGGCCAGGGCGGCGTGCTGATCGACTCGCCGGGCTTCCAGGAATTCGGCTTGCATCACCTCAGCGAAGGCATGCTGGAACGCGCCTTCCCGGAGTTCCGCCCGCGCCTGACCGAGTGCCGCTTTTATAACTGCCGGCACCTGCAGGAACCCGGCTGTGGCATTCTGGGCGCGATGGCCGAAGGCAAGATCGATCCACGCCGGCACCAGCTTTACGCGCAACTGCTGCATGAATCGGAACAGCAGAAGCCCTGGTAACGGCGTAGCAAAACGCTCGAAGGGAGGCTGGGATGAAGTTGCTGATCAGCAGTTCATCGCTCGGCATGGCGGCGCACTGGCAGAACGTGCTGTCTGCCGCCGGCATTCGCACCGAGCTGCGCAACATCTACTTGAGCAGTGTGGCGGGTGACGTTCCGCCGCAGGATTGCGCAGCGCAGGTCTGGCTGGTGAACCCCGCGCAGGAAGCGCAGGCCCGCGCGCTGCTCGATCAGGCGCAGCACCCGCCGACCGGCCCGGCATGGCGTTGCGCCTATTGTGGAGAGAGCCATGAACCGCAGTTCGCCCAGTGCTGGCGCTGCGGCAAAGACCGTGAAAATGCGGCCTGATTGAACGATCCTTCAGCGGCTAGGTGTCGTGCCCAATCAGCCGAGCCACACGGCAATCGACAGCATTGCCAGCAGCAGCATCCACAGCACCACAGCACGCCACACCAAACCTACAGCCGACTGCAGCGTCCGAACGTTCGGCTCCTGCCCTACTTCCATCGGATAGGCGCCGTCCTCATCGGCAATGCTATCGGCCGAATCGCGTTGCGGAATGGGCGTGCCAAGCCGGACGCCAAGCGCGCCGCCGCCGGCCGCGAGCAGAATGCCATTCACTTCGTCGTTCCACTTGGCCGCACGGTTGCGCCACGCGTACACAGCATCCTCAAAGTTGCCGACGATGGAGAAGCCAATCGCGGTCAAGCGCGCGGGGATGTAGTCGATGACGAAAAACGCTTGGCGGGCGAACAGACCAAGCGCGGGGCTGCGTTCCGTCGACGTATCGCTCCAGTGGCGAGCGAGGTATTCAGCCCCGCGATACAGCACCACACCCGCCGGCCCAATCGGGACCAGGAACCAGAAGAACACGCCAAACACGTGACGATGTGCCGCCACGATCGCGCATTCGAGCGTGTGACGGACGATTTCATTAACCGGCATGTCGGTCGTATCGCGTCCCGACCATTCGTTCAGCAACAGGCGCGCGGTGACAACGTCATCGCTGCGCAACGCCTCATGGATGTCGGTGAAGTAGTGGCTGAACTGCCGGAAGCCTAATGTCAGATAGACCATCAGCACGTTCCACAGGAACGCCAGACCGAGGCTGATGGAAGATAGCAGGTAGTGAACCAGCGCCACGACCACCACTGCCGGCAGCGTGACCACGCACCAGGCAAGCACGGCGTCGCGACGATGGCCGGTATCGAACCATTCTTCTGCCCGCGCTGCCAGTGCGCGCACGACGTCGTAGATCGGGTTGTCCCGGCTGAGCGCACGGAACTGTTCGAGAATCAGCGCGCAGAGTACGGAGAAAAAAGTCATTGGAAGGGCGTTGCGAAGGCGCGGATCACGCCGTGAATGCGATGTGCAAGACGATAGCACACAGCGTGCGCGCAACAGCGCACAGGGAGCCCATATTCGCGCCGACGCTACGCTGCCAGCAGGTGATACAGGTTGCGCAGCATGCCCGCGGTCGCGCCCCAGATGAAGTGATGGCCTGCATCAGGCGCCTGGTCCGATCGCCCAGATCGCCGGTAAGGCATTGCATAGAAACGACGGACGCGATCTTCCCACCGCAGCTCGCGGACTTCATGGTTGGCCGGGTCCATCAAAAAGGCCAGCGGCACTTCAAATACCTCGGCCACTTCACTTGGATCCGGCTGCAGCGTGAAATCGGGCGCGAGCAAGCCAACGATCGGGCTTACATGAAAGCCTGTCCCGGTGATGTAGTCGGGCAAGCGACCAATCACCTCGATGTGATCTGCGCCGATGCCCACTTCTTCCATCGTCTCGCGCAGCGCCGTGTCGACCATGTCGCGATCAAATTCTTCACGTCCGCCGCCGGGAAAGCTGACCTGGCCGGCATGCTGGCTAAGCGACGCATTGCGCTGTGTCAGCAGCACCGTCAGCCCGGCCTCACGCTGCACAAGCGGCACGAGCACCGCCGCCTCGCGTAGCTTGAGCGACGCATCGATCAGGCGGGATTCGTCCGTTTGCTCCGGGTGCCAGTCGGGTTGCTTCTGCAACCGCGCGCGCACGAACTCCGCCGTCAACCGCGAGCCCTCAAGCGCCGGCAACGATGCCTCGGTCAGCACCACCGGCAACTGCTCAGGATCGAAGACGGGACGACGCATTGGATGGGATTGAAGGTGGTGGGCGGGAGACATACATGCGGTCAATCTTCCGCCGCAAAAGAGAAAAAAGGCACCCGAAGGTGCCTTTTCGCAACGCGCGCAGATTACTCCGCTGCGGCTTCCTTGCGCTTGAAGGTCAGCTTCTCCTTGATGCGCGCCGACTTGCCCGAGCGTTCGCGCAGGTAGTACAGCTTCGCACGGCGCACATCACCGCGACGCTTCACTTCGATGCTGGCCAGCAGCGGCGAATACAGCTGGAACGTACGCTCCACGCCTTCGCCCGAAGAGATCTTGCGAACGATGAACGACGAATTCAGGCCACGATTGCGCTTGGCAATCACGACGCCTTCATACGCCTGCACACGCTTGCGGGTGCCTTCAACGACGTTCACGTTGACAATCACAGTGTCGCCAGGGGCGAACGGGGGGATCGTCTTGTTGGCCGTCAGGCGCTTGATTTCTTCCTGCTCGATTTGCTCGATGAGATTCATCTTTTTCTCCTTGACCATCATGCCGGCGTTTTGCCCAGTCGGTAGACCGCGGCCCCGGTAGAGGATGGGAACTTCACTTGGCCGAGCCTTCCGGGACGGAAGCCTCTGACCCCTTTGCCGTTATCGCCGCGGCAGCGAGGAAAACCTCATCGCTGCGGGACAACAAACCCTGCTTGCGCGCCGCCTCGATGAGATCGGGCCGCTTGCGCATTGTGTTCATCAGCGCCTGCTGGCGGCGCCACTTCTCGATCTCGGCGTGATGGCCACCCAGCAGCACATCGGGCACACGCACACCTTCGTACTCTTCCGGCCGCGTGTAGTGCGGGCAGTCGAGCAGACCGTTGACGAAGCTGTCTTGCACTGCCGATTGCGCATCGCCCAGCACGCCAGGCAACTGTCGCACTACCGCGTCGATGATCGCCATCGCCGCAATCTCGCCGCCGGAGAGGACAAAATCGCCAAGGCTGATTTCCTCATCAACGCGACGGTCGACCAAGCGTTGATCGATCGCTTCGTAGCGCCCACACAGCAACGTGAGTGCCGGCAGCTGCGCCAGCTCCATCACCCGCTTGTGCGTGAGCGGCTTGCCTTGCGGCGACAGCAGCACCACATGCGACGCCGCCGGCGCTTGCGCCTGGCGAATCGCGTCCAGTGCAGCTTCCAGCGGCTTGGCCAACATCACCATGCCTGGACCACCGCCATAAGGGCGGTCGTCCACGGTACGGTAGTTGTCCGTCGTGAAATCGCGCGGGTTCCAGGTGCGCAACGTGTACACCTGCTGTTTGACTGCGCGGCTGGTGATACCCCAGTCCGTCAGCGCCCGGAACATATCCGGAAACAGCGAGACGACGTCGAACTGCATCGCCGAATTCTCCGGCCGCATGTTCAGTAATCCAGACCCCAGTCGACGACGATGCGCTTGCCTGCCACATCCACCGACTTCACGTAAACCTCGACAAACGGCACCAGCCGCTCGACCTCGCCCTCACCAACGACACGCAGGATTTGATGCGCACCGTTGTCGATCAGGCCACCCACCGTGCCAAGCGTTTCCTGCTGCTCGTTGACGACCGTGGCGCCGATCAGGTCGACCCAGTAGAACTCGTCATCGTCAGGCTCGGGAAAGTCGGCCCGGCTGACCCACACGGCATAGCCGCGCAGCGCCTCGGCGACATTGCGATCGGGTGCTGCAGGCGAACCTGCCACCACCGTGCCGCTATGCTCACGCGACGTACCGACAGGAAACACCCGCCAGTCCGCCGACGTTGCCAGCGCCCCGCCAGCCGGCTTGAGCCACCACGTGCGGGCATTCAGCAGCGCGTCGGCGTCGCCGTGCAACTGGACCTTGATCCAGCCGCGAATACCGTAGGCCCCACCCACATAACCCACCTCGACGAGATCGTCTGGGAGTGTCGGATTGTTGCCCACGCCCGGGCGCATGGCTTGCAGCCGGTCGGCAATCTTCTGCGAGATTGCCTGCGTTGCAAGAGCCACCGGTCCGGGCCGTGTCGATCCAGCGCGCGTCACAGCAGGATGTGCTCGGACGGCACCGTCGATCGACCCATGCTAAAAATTAGGCAGCAGCCTTCTTGGCGCTTTGCTTCACCAGACGGGCAACCGTCGGCGACAGTTGTGCACCCACGCCTTCCCAGTAGGTCAGGCGGTCTTGCACGATGCGCAGACCTTCCTCGCCTTCACCGGCGAGCGGGTTGTAGAAACCGACGCGCTCGATGAAACGGCCATCACGGCGGTTACGCGAGTCGGTCGCAACGATATTGAAGAACGGGCGCTTCTTGGAGCCACCGCGGGCCAGACGGATCACGACCATGGATCTTTTCCTTGAAAAACTGGGTATGCGTACAGAGAAACATGCAAGTATAGCGCAATTTCTCCGACCAAACAAACACTTAGGCGTATCCAAACGATGTAGCCGTTGGCGCGCCTTGCGGGGACGATGCTTGTGGCCGGCGGTTGTGCTCGCCGCTTGGCTTGGCGCGGGGCCGGCAGCGCTCGCAAAGCTGCCCGTCGAGTCAGTGCGGGTACCGCCGGGTTTCCATGTCGAAGTACTGACCGACGCAATGCCAGCAGCCCGCGAAATGGCACTCTCTCCAGCCGGCATTCTTTATGTAGGCAGCCGCGCGGGCAAGGTGTACGCGATGTCGTTGCAAACGCCGGATGCGCCGATCCATGTGGTCGCGTCTGGGCTGCAATTGCCGGTGGGCGTGGCATGGCGTGACGGCAACCTTTATGTGTCGGCCGTTTCACGCGTGCTGAGGCTCGACGGCATTGACAGCCGGCTCGGTAATCCGCCGGACCCGGTGATCGTCAACGACAAGCTGCCGACGGAAACGCATCACGGGTGGAAATTCATTGCGTTCGGGCCGGACGGCAAGCTGTATGTGCCGGTGGGCGCACCTTGCAACATATGCCGCCCCGATGAGAACCGGTACGCCAACCTCATGCGCATGAATGCCGATGGAAGCAGACTGGAACTCGTGGCGCGCGGCATCCGCAATACGGTCGGCTTCGACTGGCACCCGAGCACGCACGAATTGTGGTTCACCGACAACGGCCGCGATCTCATGGGTGACGACGTGCCAGACGACGAACTGAACCGCATCACCAAGCCCAATCCGCACTTTGGCTATCCGTTCTGCCACGCCGGCGACATTCCGGACCCCGAGTTCGGTGCCGGACATCCGTGCTCAGACTACACACCACCGGCCGCGAGGCTCGGGGCCCACGTAGCGGCCTTAGGCATGCGCTTTTATACGGGCAGCAGCTTTCCGCCGGAATACCGAAACAATGTCTTCATTGCGGAGCATGGTTCGTGGAACCGATCGTCAAAGGTGGGCTACCGCGTCGTGCGCGTCGTTCTGGACGCCGCCGGCAATGTCACGAAGCAGGAGCCGTTCGCCCAGGGCTGGCTGCAAGGTGAGAGGGCCTGGGGACGCCCCGCAGATGTGCTCGTGGCACCGGACGGCAGCCTGCTGGTCTCCGACGACTTGGCGGGCGCGGTGTATCGAATCCACTACACCGGGAAATGATCTTTGCGTCGCCCACCGCTCGAGCAAAGCGTGCGCGAAACATCTCGTTACATGGGTAACGTTCGGACAGTGGATGCCCGCTGAGTGAAGCCTTACATTGACAGGCATGAACACGCGCTGTCGGTCTCTCTTGCAACTGCCAGAAGCACGCGGCGCGTGGCGCTTTCAAATCCTTGCCCGACAGGAGATAGCCATGCCGATCCGCGCATTGCTTCGCCCCTTGGCGGCAGGCGTTCTGATCGTCGCCTCTGCGGGCGCTATGGCTGCCAACGCATCGGCGCGTCAAACCGCCGTCGCCTTCGCAGAATCCACTATGCCCGCATGGACGCAAGCGGCACAGACCATGCCGGAAGAGCGTCCGCTGGTGGCGCAATTCTTCGCTGACAGCCGGGGCGAGCAGGCCGCCCGCATCCGCGCGCAGATGGAACGTATGGAAGCGCGCGCCCGGGCCGACGACCGCCTCAACGGCCGGATTCAGCCCCGCGACGGCGGCGGCCGTGGGGACTGGCAGCAACAGGAACGCATGCGCCAGGAACGAGGAAACGGCGACCAAGGCAACTGGCGCGGCTCCCGCCGCGGTTGAGGCGCGTCGCTCCCACATTTCACATCCCGGAACTTGGCAGGGACGCCTGAGTCGGACTAGATGGCACGTACGCGCGGTTGATGCGACCGTGCCATCACACCAATCACAACGACAACAGGTGCTTCAATGTCATTCCCTCGCCGCCGCCATGTGCGGCTTATCCTCGGTCTGGTTTGGACCACGGCATTCATGCTGATGCTGGCTCACCTGCTTTACGGCGTGCGCGACCAAACGCCTCGACTGCAGCAGGATTCGACGGTTTCGATGAGCGTGCCGTCGCTGCGTCCGGTTCCGATTTAGTGACCCTGCCTCCCCCGCCGCAAACGCTACGCAGCGTTGCGCGCCTCCGGCCAAACTGACGGCCAATTCCCCAAGTTGCTGATGCGTCTTTAAGACGCGCTCCCGGCGCCGCCGTTTGGCTGCGCCGCGGTCGACGTTGGGCGTAGAATGCGCGGCGCTGTGTTGTCTTGCCGTGTGTTCATCGCCCGCTATGCCTACGACCACTCTTCAAAAAAAATCCAAGCTGCTGACCGTGCTGCTCGCCTTCCTGTTCGGAAGCGTGGGCGCGCATCGTTTCTATCTCAAGGGCGGACGCGACTTTTGGGCGTGGTCGCAAGTGCTTGCCATGGTGCTCGGTGTGATTGGCGTGGCGCTGCTGTGGTCCACCCAGCGTGCGAGCGTCCCCGGCTGGGTCTGCGCGATGATCGGCGGGGCTTCCGTGTTGGCCGGTTACCTGTCAGCCCTCGTCTACGGCCTGCGCCCCGACGAAAAATGGGACGCGCAATTCAATCCCGACGGCACGCCCACACATTCGGGCTGGCCTGTCGTACTGCTCAGCGTTCTCACGCTGATGATCGGCACGGGCCTGCTCATGGCGGGCCTCGCCATCACGTTCCAGACGTATTTCGAAACGCAGGTGCAGGCAGCGAAAGAACTGTCACAGTAGTCAAAACAAGCTGCCTTGGCGCTCGTCGACCGGCTTTCGCGATTTGACGGCGCTCGTGGGGGGCTTGAACTGCGAGGTGTCGAGCACCCGTTCGTTGTAGCGGTGGTAGCTGAAGCCGAGCCTGTCGGCGGCCTTGTAGAAACGCTGCCGCAACAAGTCGGCCCAAATGCCGGTGCCGCGCATGCGCGTGGCGAAATCCGCCTTGTAGTCTTGGCCGCCGTGCAGATCGCGGATGCGGTTCATCACGCGTTGCGCGCGGACGGGGAAATGCGCCATCAGCCAATCCTGGAACACCGCGTTCAGCTCGTTCGGCAAGCGCAGCACGATGTAGCTCGCGTACGTGGCGCCCGCCTCGCGCGCGGCTTCCAGGATTTGCTCCATGTGGTCGTCGGTAACGAAGGGGATCATTGGAGCGACGCTGACACCCACCGGAATACCGGCCTCGGCCAGCGTGCGAATCGTGCGCAGGCGACGCGACGGCGTGGCGGCCCGGGGTTCCAGCTTGCGCGCCAGTTCAGCGTCGAGCGTGGTGATGGTGACGGCGGCTACGACGAGGTTCTTCGCCGCCATCGGAGCGAGCAAATCGATGTCGCGCTCGATCAACGTCGATTTGGTGATCAGCCCGACCGGGTGATCGCAATCGTGCAGCACCTGCAACACGTCGCGTGTGATGCGCAACTCGCGCTCAATCGGTTGATATGCATCGGTATTCACGCCCAGCGCTATTGCCTCGCAGCGGTAGCGTGGCTTGGCCAGCGTTTCGCGCAGCACCTCGGCGGCATTGGTCTTGGCGAACAGCCTGGTCTCGAAATCGAGCCCCGGCGATAAGTCCAGATACGCATGCGTCGGCCGCGCAAAGCAATACACGCAACCATGCTCACACCCGCGATACGGATTGAGCGACACCCCAAACGGAATATCCGGCGACTGGTTATGGCTCAGGATGGAGCGAGCGCGCTCAACCGAGACGCTGGTCCCGATGCGCGGCGGCGCATCATCCGGATCGAGGTGCCCGACGAGCGGCTGCCAGCCGTCATCGACGCGCGTGCGCTCGTCGCGCTCGAAGCGGCCTTGCAGATTGGACGTGGCGCCGCGTCCCTTGCGGGGGACGTGGCGATCGGACATGTCGGACACAGCGGAACAGAGTGGATGCGGGGGCTTGCTGATCGTATCGCATCCGCTCTCGCTCCGCTGTGGGTGACGCCGGCTACGCCTCCGGATCGAGCTTCACCTCCCAGAGCGATTTGCCGTCGAGGTCGTGCAGCGATACGTGCATCGTGCGCGTGGCCGGATCGATCTTGGCACGGCCGTAATACTGCTGCAGCGCCGCCGGCGACTGGTTCTGCGGATTGTCCTTGGGAATGCTGATGTAGCGCAGGTCCGGCCCAAATGTCTGGTCGACGTCGTTCGGCCCAAACGTGCCCGCGTTGATCGGGCCGCCGACGAATTCCCAGAACGGCTTGAAGTCCGTGAATTTGGCGCGCGATGGGTGGTAGTACGTAGCCTGCGCGTAGTGCACATCAGCCGTCACCCACACCACGTTCTGGATGTTCTCCTGCTTGATGAAACGCAGAATTTCAGCCAATTCCAATTCACGGCCCGACGGCGCGCCATCATCCGCATTGGCCCAGGCTTCGTAGGTACCCTTTGGCACGTCCGGGTTCAGATCAGGCACCACCAGCGAGATCGGCATGTCGCTGGCAATCACCTTCCACGTGGCCTTTGACTGCTTGACCGATTGCTTCAGCCACGCCGTCTGCGCCGGGCCGAGGAAAGCGGAATCCGCATCCAGCGTGGTCTGCCGGTTCGGCGAGTTGCGACCGCGATAACTGCGCTCGTCCAGCATGAACACGTCGAGCAGCGGGCCGTACCGGAATGCGCGGTAGATCTGCTCGGGGTCGACGGGGTTGAAACGGAACGGGTTGTACTCGAACATCGCCTGCTTTGCGCGGGCGGCCAGCACGGATGCGCTCCGTTCTTGATAGCGTTTCTCTTCCGGGCCGATCTGCTGGCCGGGGTACCAGTTGTTGCGCACCTCGTGGTCGTCCCACTGCACGAGGAAAGGCACCTCGGCAGCAAACGCCCGCTTGTTCTTGTCGAGCTGGTTGTAGACGAAGGCGCCGCGATAGTCGTCCAGCGTCTGCGCGACGTGCGACTTCGCTTCGGTCGTGAGGTTGGTCCACAGCGAACCGTCGGGCAGCTTCACCTCGGCTTCGATGGGGCCGTCAGCGTAGATCTGGTCGCCCGAGTGGATGAAGAAATCGGGCGACTCGCGGCGCATGGCTTCGTACAGGCG
Source organism: Ralstonia sp. OTU4908 (assembly GCF_038440115.1). Lineage (NCBI taxonomy): Bacteria > Pseudomonadati > Pseudomonadota > Betaproteobacteria > Burkholderiales > Burkholderiaceae > Ralstonia > Ralstonia sp. OTU4908. The sequence continues at coordinate 343,806 of NZ_JASATD010000002.1, forward strand.
GTAGCCGCCGAAGCGCTCGTTGATGCCCCAGCCCTGGCCAGCTTCGTCGCCGGAGAACACGAAGCAGATTGGGCGATTGGCCGACACGGGTGCCGCGCGAAAGCGACCGGCAACCGGCTCGCTGAAGACCTTATCGTGCACGAGGTCCTGGAAGCGCACGCGGTAGAACAGGTCTGCGCCGGCAGGCAGGCCGGTCAGATCGACGCGGGCGGTCAGGCCGTTGCTTTCAAGCGCCGCTGGGCCAACGCGACGCGCGACGTTCTTGAAGGCGGCGTCCGTCGAGTATTCGACGATCATGCGTGCCGGACGATCGGTACGGCTCCAGACGATGGCACTGTCTGCGGTGATATCACCGCTCATCACGCCGCCAGGCACTTGCGGACGCAGGCGCTCGGACGTCACCACGGCCGGTGCGGCGCCTTGAGCCAGCACCTCGGCCATACGCGAGCCCAGCAGCGCGGTACCGCTGGCGGAAACGAGACCCTTGATCAGCGTACGGCGGGTCGGCTTGAAGATCGGCTGGTCGGACATGCGGGCTCCGGTGTCGGTGACGAAGATGCCGGCCAGCGTAAGGCGTTTGCGTGACAACGCTACGTCACGCGCCCTCTTCCGTGACGTCGATGGCGAGCGTCTCCTTGATCTCTTCCATCACGATGTAACTCTTGGACTGCACTGCGCCGGGCAGTTGGAGCAGGATGTCGCCCAACAAGCGTCGGTATTCGCTCATCTCGCGAATGCGCGCCTTGATGAGGTAGTCGAAATCGCCGGAGACCAGGTGGCACTCCAGCACTTCCGGAATGCGCAGCACTTCGCGGCGAAACTGCTCGAACATGTTGCCGGATTTGCTGCCCAGGCTGATCTCCACAAATACCAGCAGCGACGCGCCCAGCATGGCCGGATTGAGCCGCGCGTAGTAACCGAGGATGAAGCGCTCGCGCTCCAGGCGCTTGACGCGCTCGATGCATGGCGTGATGGTCAGGCCGACCGCCTCGGAGAGTTCCTTCATCGACAGGCGCCCATCCTTTTGCAGCAGGTCGAGAATGCGCCGGTCGAGCTTGTCGAGTGCCCGGACGGGCTTACGCTGGGTTCGCATGGCCTAAAACACCCCCAAAATCGAAATAGTTTCTGTTTCCGATAAATATACAGAAACAATTACTGGAGTTGTACGAATACGATAGCGACATCTATCGCAAATGCATCTCCGGGGAGTATCACCATGCGCGTGCTCGTTCTTGGCAGCGGCGTGATCGGCGTGACGAGCGCCTATTACCTGGCCCGTGCGGGCCATGAAGTCACTGTCGTCGACCGCGAAGCGGGTCCGGCACTGGAGACGAGCTTCGCCAATGCTGGCCAGATCTCGCCGGGCTACGCGTCGCCGTGGGCAGCGCCTGGCGTACCGCTCAAAGCCATCAAGTGGATGTTCCAGCAGCACGCACCGCTGACGATACGCCCCGACGGCACCCTCTTCCAGCTCAAATGGATGTGGCAGATGCTGCGCAACTGCGACGCGGCCAGCTATGCGCAAAACAAGGAGCGCATGGTCCGCCTGGCCGAGTACAGCCGCGACTGCATCCGCGACCTGCGCGCCGACACCGGCATCGCCTACGAAGGCCGCCAGCAAGGCACGCTGCAAATCTTCCGCACCCAGCAACAGCTCGACGGCGCCGCGAACGATATCGCCGTGCTCGAGCGCGCCGGCGTGCCGTACGAACTGCTTTCGCGCGAAGACCTCGTGCGCAGTGAACCGGGCCTGGCCTCGACCCGCCACAAGCTGGCCGGTGGCTTGCGCCTACCCAACGACGAAACGGGCGATTGCCAGCTCTTCACCACGCGCCTGGCCGCGATGGCGGAAAAGCTCGGCGTGCGCTTCCGTTTCAACAGCACGATCAACAGCCTCATCTTCAAGAACGATGCCGTACGCGGCGCGCTGGTCGACGGCCAGCCGATCGACGCCGACCTTGTGGTCGTGGCGCTGGGCAGCTACAGCACGCCGTTCCTGAAGAACCTGGTGAACGTACCGGTCTACCCGCTCAAGGGTTTCTCGATCACCGTACCGATGACGGATGCGGACAAGAGCCCCGTGTCCACCATCCTGGACGAGACCTACAAAGTGGCCGTGACGCGCTTTGACGACCGCATCCGCGTGGGCGGCATGGCGCAGATCGTCGGCTACGACAAGCGCCTCGACCCGGGCAAGCGCAAGACGCTGGAGTTCGTGGTCAACGATCTGTTCCCGGGCGCCGGTGATGTGTCACGCGCGTCGTTCTGGACCGGCCTGCGCCCGATGACGCCGGACGGCACGCCGATCGTTGGTCAGACGCCCGTGCGCGGCCTGTGGCTCAACACAGGTCACGGCACGCTGGGTTGGACCATGGCATGCGGCTCAGGCAAGCTGCTGTCGGATCTGGTGTCGGGGCGCTCGCCTGCCATCCGCTCCGATGACCTGTCGGTGTACCGCTACCTGGGCGGCGCGCCGATGCCCGCAACCAAGCCCGCGCTGGCCTGATCGCCTACGCTGCATGCAATGAAAAAGGGAGGCCGAAGCCTCCCTTTTTTATCCTGCTTGGTGTCGCTCAGAACTGGACTTCCGGCACCGCGCCGATCGTCTCGCCGCCCGTCAGGATCGACTGTGCGATACCCGGCGCCTGCGTGAGCAACACGTCCGCGAACACTCGCGCCGTGGCGATCTTGGCGCCGTAGAAGTTCGGGTCTTCACTTTCGCGGTCGATGGCGACCAGCAGCGCACGGGCCATCTGCCAGCCCGACAGCACGATGCCGCATAGTCGCAGATACGGCACGCTGCCAGCAAAGACGGCGTTCGGCTGCGCCTTGGTCTGCTCGACCACAAAGCGCACCACCGACTCCAGCGCCTCGCGGCCCGCCGCCAGACGCGCACGCATCGCGTCGCAATGCGCACCGCCCTTCGCCGCCAGGGTCGCTTCCACCTTGGCGATTTCCGCGCAGATGCCCAACGCCACCGCGCCACCGTCACGCACGGTCTTGCGGCCGATCAGGTCGTTGGCCTGGATGGCCGTGGTGCCTTCGTAGATCGGCAGGATGCGCGCATCGCGATAGAACTGCGCGGCGCCCGTCTCTTCGATAAAGCCCATACCGCCGTGCACCTGCACGCCCAGGCTCGTCACGTCGATCGACATCTCGGTGCTCCAGCCCTTCACGATCGGCACCAGGAATTCGTACAGCGCCGCGTTCTGCTTGCGTGCTGCGTCATCGGCAGCGTGATGGCCGGCATCGCACGCTGCGGCGGCCACGTAGGCCAGCGCACGCGCGCCTTCGGTCATGGCGCGCATCGTCAGCAGCATGCGCTTCACATCCGGGTGGTGAATGATGGGCACAGCTTTGGCAGCAGAGCCATCCACCGGGCGGCTCTGCACACGGTCACGCGCATAGGCCACGGCCTTTTGGTACGCGCGCTCCGACACGCCAATGCCCTGCATGCCCACTGCATAGCGCGCCGCGTTCATCATGATGAACATGTATTCCAGGCCGCGATTTTCTTCGCCGACCAGCGTCCCGATCGCGCCGCCGTTATCGCCAAATTGCAGCACGGCCGTCGGGCTCGCCTTGATGCCGAGCTTGTGTTCGATCGACACGCAATGCGCATCGTTGCGCGCGCCCAGCGAGCCGTCCGGATTGACCATGAACTTCGGCACCACGAACAGCGAGATCCCCTTCACACCCTCCGGCGCGCCCGGCGTACGCGCCAGCACGAGGTGGACGATGTTCTCGGCCATGTCGTGCTCGCCCCAGGTGATGAAGATCTTCGTGCCGAAGATCTTGAACGTGCCGTCGCCCACCGGCTCGGCGCGCGTGCGCACGAGTGCCAGGTCGGAGCCGGCCTGCGGCTCGGTCAGGTTCATCGTGCCCGTCCATTCGCCCGAGATGAGCTTGGGGACGAAAAGCTGTTTCTGTTCTTCGGTGCCGGCGGTCAGCAATGCCTCGATGGCGCCATCCGTCAGCAGCGGGCACAGGGCGAACGACAGGTTGGCCGCATTCAGCATTTCGATGCACGCCGTGGCAATCAGCTTAGGCAGGCCCTGGCCGCCGTATTCCAGCGGGTGCTGCACGCCCTGCCAGCCGCCTTGGCCGAACTGCGCGAACGCCTCCTTGAAACCCGCGGTGGCTGTGACGACGCCGTCCTTCCAACTGCTCGGGTTACGGTCGCCTTCCACATTCAGCGGCGCAACGACCTCACCGGTAAAGCGCGCGCTTTCTTCCAGCACGGCCTGCGCCGTGTCGGCGGTGGCATCTTCAAAGCCGGGCAGCTTGGCGACGTTGTCCAGGCCGGCCAGCTCGTTCATCACGAACAGCATGTCCTTGACGGGGGCTTGATAGGTCATGTCTCTCTCCAACTCTCGTTAAGCGCGATCAGGACAGTGCCTCATCGAGTGCGTGACGCGCTCTCCTGATGGCGCTCGCGTATAAAAAAGCCGTTTCCAAACAGGTCGGAAACGGCTTTGCGTCGGGCATTGCAGCGCACGTCAAACCAAGCGCGCTGCGCGATGCGATCAGCCCAGTGCGGCCACCAGCTCCGGCACGACGGCATTCAGGTCGCCCACGAGGCCGTAGTCCGCCACCTGGAAGATCGGCGCTTCCGGATCCTTGTTGATCGCGACGATCACCTTCGAATCCTTCATGCCGGCCAAGTGCTGGATTGCGCCCGAGATACCGACGGCGATGTACAGCTGCGGCGCGACGATCTTGCCGGTCTGGCCGACCTGGTAGTCGTTCGGCACGAAGCCGGCGTCCACTGCCGCGCGCGAGGCACCCAGCGCGGCGCCCAGCTTGTCGGCCAGCGGCGTCAGCACCTTGGTGTAGTTCTCGCCCGAACCCACGCCACGGCCGCCCGACACGATGATCTTGGCGGCGGTCAGTTCCGGGCGGTCGCTCTTCGTCACTTCACGCGAGACGAATTGCGAGATGCCGGCATCAGCCACGGCGGTCAGGTTTTCGGTAGCAGCCGAGCCACCGGTAGCGGCAGCCGGGTCGAATGCCGTGCCGCGCACGGTGATTACCTTCACCTTGTCGGCCGATTGCACGGTGGCAATCGCGTTGCCGGCGTAGATCGGGCGCTCGAAAGTGTCCGGGCCGTCGACCTTGGTGATGTCGGACAACTGGGCCACGTCCAGCTTGGCGGCCACGCGCGGCAGGATGTTCTTGCCGTAGGCGGTGGCGGGCGCCAGGATGTGGCTGTAGTTGCCGGCAACGGCCAGGGCCTGCTCGGCGACGTTCTCGGCCAGGCCATCGGCAAACTGGGGCGCGTCGGCCACCAGCACCTTGGTCACGCCGGCGATCTGCGCGGCGGCCTGTGCAGCGGCGCCGCAGCCAGCGCCGGCCACCAGCACGTGGACGTCACCGCCGCATTGGGCGGCGGCCGTCACGGTGTTCAGCGTCGCGGCCTTGATGGATTGATTGTCGTGTTCAGCAATAACGAGTGCGGTCATCTTGATCTGCCTGTTCGGTGTGCTTGAAGTTGCGTGCAGTTGCGGGAAGGTTACAAACCCGCCGCTTACAGCACCTTGGCTTCCGTCTTGAGCTTGGACACCAGCGTGGCCACATCGGGCACCATCACACCGGCGCTGCGCTTGGCGGGCTCGACCACCTTCAGCGTCTTCAGGTGCGGTGCAACGTCCACGCCCAGATCTTCCGGCTTGACCGTGTCGAGTTGCTTCTTCTTCGCCTTCATGATGTTCGGCAGCGTCACGTAGCGCGGCTCGTTCAGGCGCAGGTCGGTGGTGACCACAGCCGGCAGCTTGACCGACAGGGTCTCCAGGCCGCCGTCCACTTCACGCGTGACCGAAGCCTTGCCGTCGGCAATCTGCACCTTCGAGGCAAACGTGGCTTGCGGCAGGCCGGCCAGCGCAGCCAGCATCTGGCCGGTCTGGTTGGCGTCGTCGTCAATCGCCTGCTTGCCGAGGATGATCAGCTGCGGCTGTTCCTTGTCGACCAGCGCTTTGAGCAGCTTGGCCACGGCCAGCGGCTGCAGTTCTTCATTCGTTTCAACCAGGATGCCGCGATCGGCGCCGATGGCCATGGCAGTGCGCAGGGTTTCCTGGCACTGCGTCACGCCGCACGAAACGGCGATCACTTCGGTAGCGACGCCCGCTTCCTTCAGGCGAACCGCCTCTTCCACGGCGATCTCGTCGAACGGGTTCATGCTCATCTTGACGTTGGCCAGATCGACACCGCTGCCGTCCGTCTTCACGCGAACTTTCACGTTGTAATCGATCACGCGCTTGACTGCGACCAGGACTTTCATGCGCTCACTCCACTAATTGATAAGACGATTTTGCAAAACGCCGGCCATTATAAGGGGGGCTGGTCGCTCGCGTAATTTTTCCGAACGGTCGTGCTATTTTAACCGCGAAAATTTGCCGGACGCCAGTCAAACGTCCGGCAATCTGTTTGGTAGAACCCTCTACCGGATCACCGAAGGATCACGAAGTGGTTACCAAGCCACAATCACCGCATCTTTGTACTTCGTCTTGACGAAGGACTTCACAGCGTCGGAATGATACGCCTTCACGAGCTTGGCGACCCAGGGTTGATCCTTGTCGGCCACGCGGATGGCAATCACGTTGGCATACGGGCCCTTCGGGCTTTCGATGGCGATGCCGTCTTTGGTCGGGTCCAGGTTCGCCTTCTCCGCATAGTTGCCGTTGATGGCTGCGGCATCCAGATCATCCAGCGAGCGCGGCAGTTGCGCGGCATCCAATTCGACGAACTTTAGCTTCTTCGGGTTCTCGGCCACGTCGCGCGGCGAGGCCTTGAAACCGGCGTTCGGCTTGAGCTTGATCACGCCTTGCGATTGCAGCAGCAGGAGCGCTCGGCCGCCGTTGGTCGGGTCGTTCGGCAGACCGAAACGCGCACCGTCCTTCAACTCCTTCAGCGACTTGATCTTCTTGGAGTAGATGCCCATCGGGAAGGTGATGGTCTGACCGACGCTCACGAACTTGTAGCCGCGCGTGGCGATCTGGTCATCCAGATACGGCTGGTGCTGATAGCTGTTTGCATCCAGATCGCCGGCAGCCAAGGCGGCGTTCGGCTGGATGTAATCGTTGAATTCGACGATCTGGAGCTTCAGGCCGTCCTTCTCGGCAACCTTCTTCACCTCTTCCATGATCTCGGCGTGCGGGCCGGCGGTCACGCCGATCTTGATCGGCTTGCTCTGCGCGAGCGCGCTGCCTGCGACCAGTGCCAATGCGGCGCCAAGGCTCGCGGACCATTGCAGCAGTTGACGGCGATTCATTGTGTTTCCTCGTGGTGTCTGTCGATTGAGTATTAACGGTGGCTCAGGCGGCGCACGAGCCAATCGCCCGTCGATTGCACCGCCTGCACGAAGACGATCAGGATGACGACAACCGCCAGCATGATGTCCGATTCGTAGCGCTGATAGCCGTAGCGGATGCCCAGGTCGCCCAGGCCGCCGCCGCCGATGGTACCGGCCATGGCCGAGTAGCCGACAAGGCTGACGAAGGTGATCGTCAGGCCGGCGAGGATGCCCGGCATCGCTTCCGGCAGCAGCACCTTGTAGACCAGCTGACCAGTCGTCGCACCCATGGACTGCGCGGCTTCGATCAGGCCACGATCCACTTCGCGCAGCGCAGTCTCAACCAGACGTGCAACAAACGGAATCGCAGCAATCGTCAGCGGCACGATGGCCGCCGCGGTGCCAATGGACGAGCCCGCCAGCAGGCGGGTGAACGGAATCACGGCGACCAGCAGAATGATGAACGGCACCGAGCGCACGGCATTGACGACAAGGCCTGCCACGCGATTGAACACTGGCGCGGACAGCACGCCGCCCGAAGTCGTCAGGTACAGCAGTACGCCGAGCGGTACGCCAAACAGCGCGCCAATGCCGCCTGACACGCCCACCATGGCCAGCGTTTCCCAGAAGGCCGGCAGGAACAGATCGGTCAGGTCAGACCACATGATTGATCTCCTCGACCACCACGCCTTGCTCGCGCAGGAAGTTCATCGCGTTGTTGATGTCGGCGGTATCGCCCGATGCCAGGATCGCCAGCGAGCCGAAGGCCTGGCCCTGAATTTCGTCGATATGGCCGTGCAGGATATTGAAGTCGAGCCCGTAGTTGCGGATCGCCTGGGCCAGCACCGGCTGGTCCACGCCTGCACCGGTAAATGCCAAACGGAACAGGTGGTCACGGCCACCCTGCTCACGCGCGGTGAGGCGGCTTTCCACGCGCGCCAGAACGGTAGGCGGTAATTCTTGGGAAATCACCTCGCCGATGAGCGCGCGCGTTACGTCATGCTTGGGCTGGAGGAACACATCGATGACGCGGCCGAGTTCGACCACGCGGCCAGCGTCCAGCACCGCCACACGGTCGCACACCTGCTTGATGACTTCCATCTGGTGCGTGATCAGCACGATGGTCAGACCGAGTTCGCGGTTGATCTTGCGCAGCAGGTCGAGAATCGAGCGTGTTGTCTCCGGATCCAGCGCGGAAGTCGCCTCATCGGAGAGCAGCACATCGGGCTGGCTCGCCAGCGCGCGGGCGATGCCAACGCGCTGCTTCTGGCCTCCGGAAATCTGCGCGGGGTAGCGATCCTTATGCGCGGACAGGCCCACCAGTTCCAGCAGCGGCAACACGATCTCGCGGATGCGTTCGCGCGATGTGCCGGCCAGCTCCAGCGGCAGCGCCACGTTGTCGTACACGGTGCGCGACGACAGCAAATTGAAGTGCTGGAAGATCATGCCGATCTTGCGGCGCGCCTGGCGCAGTCCGTCGGCATTCAGGGCAGTCAGTTCCTGCCCTGCCACGGTGACGGTGCCCGAGGTCGGCCGGTTCAAAAGATTGATGACGCGGACGAGCGTGCTCTTGCCCGCGCCGCTGCGGCCGATGATGCCGAAAATCTCTCCCCGGTCGATGGTCAGGTCGACGTCGCGCAGCGCGTGGACGTCATGGCCGTCCGCCCCCCGAAAGTGCTGCGATATCCCCTTGAGTTCGATCATGCGTACAGACAAAAACGGCAACCGCCCTGCTTAGGCCGTTGCCGTCTCTTTTTTGTTTGAATGAGGCGCTAGTGTAAGGCAGGCCCCACATGCGAGGAACGATTCTTTCACGATGTCTTTATTACTTTTTCGAATGACATCAATGAATTGTCATCGTTGATAGCCTAAAGCTCGGCAAGCGCCTTGACGTGCGCCACCACGCTGCGGCCAAGCGCGCTGAGGTTGTAGCCGCCCTCCAGACAGCTGACGATCCGGCCCTTGGCGTGTTTGCGCGCCACTTGCATCAGCTGTTTCGTAATCCAGGCGTAGTCCGCCTCGACCAGGCCCATCTGGCCCAGATCGTCTTCGCGATGCGCATCGAAGCCGGCAGAAATGAACAGCATCTCGGGCTCGAACGCCTCCAGGCGCGGCAGCCAGATGGTCTCCACCACCTCGCGTACGGTCAGGCCATTGGTATACGCCGGTAGCGGAATGTTGACCATGTTGGCCGCCACCGCCTCGGTGCCGGAATACGGATAGAACGGGTGCTGGAAGATGCTGCACATCAGCACGCGGGGCTCATCGCGGAAGGCCGCTTCGGTGCCGTTGCCATGGTGGACATCAAAGTCGACGATCGCCACGCGCTGCAAGCCGTGATGCTCCAGTGCGTGACGCGCGGCCACGGCCACGTTGTTGAAGAAGCAAAAGCCCATCGCGCGGCCAGGCTCGGCATGGTGGCCGGGCGGGCGGACGCTGCAGAAAGCATTTTCAAGTTCGCCTGCGATGACCTTGTCGGTGGCATCCACCGCCGCACCGGCGGCCAGCACTGCGGCCATATAGGTGTGCGGGTTCATCGACGTGTCGGGATCGATCGGCATATAGCCGGCAATCGGCACACTGGCCACCAGCTCGCGCACGTATTCGGCACGATGCACGCGACACAGCTGCGCCTCGGTGGCAGGGGGCGCCTCGCACGGGACGAGCAAGTCTTCAATGCGGCTGGCGATGAGCTGGTCTTCGATCGCGCGCAGGCGGTCCGGGCATTCGGGATGGTGCGGGCCCATCTCGTGCCGGAGAAATTCGGGATGCGTGTAGAGGCCGGTCGCCATGTTGTTGTGATCCGGTGTGCTTCAGTGTCTCCAGCCGCTACGTTAGCACGGCTGTGCGACAACGCCGCGCGCCCTGGCCGAACCAACAGATGCATCCGCTACAATGCCCCGATCCCGTATGAAGCCTGCCCATGAGCCAATCGCTTTCTTCCCGTCGTCCCGTATTGCGCGCCCTGGTGGCTGGCGCAGCGCTCTCCGCACTCTCTTTCCCGGCGCTCTCGCTGGCGGCCAAGAAGGCCGCCAAATCGTCCAAGCGCCGCGTCGCGGTGCATGAAGAAGAGATTGATCCCGATCGTTATCGCAACAACCCGCAGACGCAGGCCTTCATCGGCATGCTGGTCGCGCAGTACAACTTTGACCGGACATCGCTCGATACGCTGTTTGCGGGCACAGCCTATTCCGCCACGGTGGCGCGCTTGATCCTGCCGCCGGCCACACCCGCGCGTCGCAGCTGGACGGCCTATCGCGGCCGCTTCATTGAGCCGATCCGCATCGGCGCAGGCGTGCGGTTCTGGCAGCAATACGGCGACACACTGCGCCGCGCCGAGAACGAATTCGGCGTGCCGGCCGATGTGATCGTGGGCATCCTTGGCGTGGAGACCATCTACGGCCGGGACATGGGCAACTTCCGCGTGATTGACGCGCTGTCCACGCTGGCTTTCGACTACCCCGACACGCCCAACCGCGAAGACCGCAGCACGATGTTCCGCAATCAGTTGAAGGACTTCCTGCTCTGGTGCCGCGACACGGGCACGGACACGTTCTCGGTCCTGGGCTCGTATGCGGGCGCAGTGGGCATTCCGCAGTTCATGCCGACCAGCATTCGCGAATACGCCATCGATTACGATCGCGACGGCCACATCGATCTGCGCAACAGCGCGGTGGATGCCATTGGCAGCGTTGCCCGCTTCCTGCAGATGCATGGCTGGGAGCCGAACCGCCCCGTGATGTGGAACATTGCCGGCGATGCCGATAGCCAGGGCATTGCGGCCGCCGCCGCAGATGGCCAGCCGTATCCCGGCATGACGTTGTCCAGGCTCACACGCGCTGGTCTGGCATTGGCTCCGGGTGTGGATACCGCACGCGAGCAGGAAACCGAAGTGCTGATGATCGATCTGCCCACGCCCGGCCAGCCGACCGAATACCGCGTCGGGCTGCGCAATTTCTACGTGCTCACGCGCTACAACCGCAGCTTCTTCTATGCGGCGGCGGTGTACGAGTTGGGCCAGGCCGTGCGCCAGGCGACGCAGGGTTGATCTGCCGTCCACGCAACGAAAAAGCGCAGCTTCGGCTGCGCTTTTTTCATGGCGATGCGGCGTGCCGTCAGGCGGGGAAGACACCCGTCGACAAGTAGCGATCGCCTCGGTCGCAAACCACGAACACGATCGTCGCGTTTTCCACTTCCTCGGCTACGCGCAGCGCCACGCACAACGCTCCGGCTGCGGAGATTCCGCAGAAGATGCCTTCTTCACGCGCCATGCGCCGCGCCATGTGCTCGGCGTCGGACTGGCTCACCGGTTCGGTCCGATCAATGTATTTCGGATCGTAGATCTTCGGCATGTACGCCTCGGGCCACTTCCGGATGCCCGGAATGCGCGAGCCTTCTTCCGGTTGTGCACCAATGATCTGAATATCCGCGTTCTTCTCTTTCAGGAAGCGCGAGACGCCCGTAATGGTGCCCGTCGTGCCCATCGCCGAGACGAAGTGCGTAATACGGCCTTCAGTCTCGCGCCACAGTTCGGGGCCGGTGGTCTCGTAGTGCGCGAGCGGGTTGTCCGGGTTGGCAAACTGGTCGAGGATGACGCCCTTGCCTTCCTTCTCCATCGCATCGGCCAAGTCGCGAGCGTATTCCATACCGCCCTTGACGGGCGTCAGGATGATCTCAGCGCCGTAAGCGGCCATGCTCTGGCGACGCTCCACCGACAGGTCTTCCGGCATGATGAGCACCATCTTGTAGCCCCGCACGGCAGCGGCCATGGCCAGCGCAATGCCGGTGTTGCCCGAGGTGGCCTCGATCAGCGTATCACCCGGCTTGATGCGGCCCCGTGCTTCGGCGCGCTTGATCATGGACAGCGCGGGGCGATCCTTGACTGAGCCGGCCGGGTTATTGCCTTCGAGTTTGCCGAGGATGACATTGCCGCGACGCGCGTTGCCTTCGCCTGGAATGCGCTGGAGCTGGACCAGCGGCGTGTTGCCGATGGTGTCTTCGATCGTGAGATAGGCCATGATGCGTAAGGGACAGGAATCAGGCCATTGTAATGCAGCCCAAATCCCTCCCCCGCGCATGGCAAAACGCCCCGCTAGAGGCGGGGCGTTGTCGGTGGGTGACCCAGCGTTATTTCTTCTTAGCGTCCTTGCCGTCCTTCTTGGCTGCCGGTGCAGGAGCCGGAGCACCGAACGTCAGACCTTCGTTCTCGAGCTTGACGAGCGTCTTGTCACCAATGCCGGACACGCGGGCCTTGAAGTCGGCAGCATCCTTGTACGGACCATTCTTGGTGCGCTCTTCGATAATCAACTTGGAACGCTTGGGGCCAATGCCGGACAGCGTCTCCAGCCCCGCGTGGTCCGCGGTATTTACATCTACCGCCGCCCACGACATCGACAGCATCGACAGGGACATCAGCGCGGTGGCCAATAGTTTCTTCAACATGTGCTTCTCCTGGGTATAGGGAATAAAAAAACCGCCACGTGAGCGGCGGTTTCGGCACATCTTAAAGAGCATCCTGGCGATGCTGCTGCGCACGGACAAAAAGTCACACGCTGTCTGATTCTTTGCAGGACTGACAGGTCAGGCCGGCTGCTTCAGCAGCCACTGACAGTAACGTTCCACGCCTTCCTGCACGGTCAGGAACGGCGCCGCGTAGCCTGCCGCCCGCAGGCGGGACTGGTCAGCCTGCGTGAAACACTGGTATTTGCCGCGCAATGCATCGGGAAATTTGACGTACTCGATGAGACCTTCCTGAGCCAACTCTTCGGTGGAAAGTGCCGGCTTGCCTTCTGCTGCGCGCAACGTGTTCACGACCGTCGTGGCGATATCGTTGAACGGCTGTGCGCGGCCCGTACCGAGATTGAAGATGCCCGACTTGTCCGGATTGTCGAAGAAGAACAGGTTGACCTTCACCACATCTTCCACCGACACAAAATCGCGCATCTGGCCGCCTTGCGGGTAGCCGTTGTACTCGCCGAACAGCTTGACGGTACCTTCTGCGCGGAACTGGTTGAAGTTGTGGAACGCCACCGACGCCATGCGGCCCTTGTGCTGCTCGCGCGGGCCGTAGACGTTGAAGTAGCGGAAGCCGACGATCTGCGACAGCGCGGTCGGCATGACACGGCGCACGACCTGGTCGAACAGCAGCTTGGAGTAGCCGTACACATTGAGCGGCCGCTCGAACTCGGGCTCTTCGCGGAACGTTTCCGACGCGCCGTACGTGGCGGCCGAAGAGGCATAGAGGAACTGCACGCCTTGGTCCAGACACGCGCGCATCACCGCAAGCGAGTAGCGGTAATTGTTGTCCATCATGTAGCGGCCATCGGTCTCCATGGTGTCGGAGCAGGCCCCTTCATGGAAGATCGCACGGACCTTGCCGAACTCGCCGCGCGCAAAGCGCTCGACAAAATCGGTCTTGTCCAGGTAATCGCTGATCTGGCAGTCGACGATGTTCTTGAACTTGTCGGCCCGCGTGAGGTTGTCCACCGCGATGATGTCGGTCTCGCCGCGCTCGTTCAGGCCCTTGACGATGTTGGCTCCGATAAAGCCGGCAGCGCCGGTGACAATGATGGTCATGATCCGTTGATCAGGTGATCAGTTGAAGAGTTCTGCGTGCGTGACGACAGCCGTACCCAGCTTGCCGACCACGATGCCGCCTGCGCGATTCGCGTACTGAACCGCTTCCTTGATGTTGGCGCCCGCACCCAGCAGCGTGGCCAGGGTGGCGATGACAGTGTCGCCCGCACCGGACACGTCGAACACTTCGCGCGCCTGCGCCGACACGTGGAGCACTTCGTGCTCGGTATAAAGCGTCATACCTTCTTCCGAGCGCGTGAGCAGAAGTGCCTCGAGCTGCAACTCACGGCGCAGATTCTGGGCACGGATGGTGAGGTCCTGCTCTGACTTCCACGAGCCGACCACCTGACGCATTTCGGCCCGGTTGGGCGTGATCATGGTCGCGCCCTTGTAGCGCGAATAGTCGTCGCCCTTCGGGTCGACCAGCACGCGGCGGCCCGCCTGGCGCGATGTCTCGATCATCTTGCCGACGTGCGTGAGACCGCCCTTGCCGTAGTCGGACAGCACCACCACGTCGTGCTGCGGCACCAGCGTACCGAAACGATCGAGCACCGACATCAGCACTTCGTGCGTGGGCGCATTTTCAAAATCAACGCGAATCAATTGCTGCTGACGTGCGAGCACGCGCAGCTTGATGGTCGTGTTGACTGCCGGATCACGATGCAGGTGACCGGTGACGCGGCTCTCGCCGAGCAGCGTTTCGATGCTGCGACCCGGCTCGTCGTCGCCGATCACACCGAGCATGGCTGCCTGCGCACCGAGCGCCGCCACGTTGCGGGCCACGTTGGCCGCACCGCCAAGACGTTCGTCCTGGCGCTTGATCTGCACCACGGGCACCGGCGCTTCCGGTGAAATCCGATCGACGTCTCCAAACCAGTAGCGGTCGAGCATCATGTCGCCGACCACGAGGATGCGGGCGGCGTGAATCTGTTCGGAAGCGAGCGTGGTCATGGGTCTGGGCGTCGGCAGCGGCCGGTGGGTCTCGGTGATTACGATTGGGTAGAGCGCCCGATGGCCTGGTATTCAAAGCCCGCATCGCGCATGGCTTGCGGCTCGAACAGGTTGCGGCCGTCGAACACCATCGGCGTCTTCAACAGGGCCTTCACGGCATTGAAGTCCGGGCTGCGGAACGCCTTCCACTCGGTCACGATGACCAGCGCGTCGGCATCCTTGAGCGCGTCCATCTGACCGGCGCAGAACATCACGCGTTCCAGTTGTTCGGCAGAAAGATCGAGCCCCAACGCATGGCGGGCTTCTTCCATCGCAACCGGGTCATACACTTGCACGCGCGCGCCACGGGCCAGCAGCGCGGCAATCAGAATGCGGCTCGGAGCCTCGCGCATGTCATCGGTGTTCGGCTTGAACGCCAGGCCCCAAATGGCGAATGTGCGACCGGTCAGGTCGGCTCCCAAGCGATCTTCGATCTTGCCGACCAGCACTTCCTTCTGCTTGTCGTTGACGGCTTCGACGGCTTCGAGCACATGCAGCGTCTGACCGTACTCCTGCGCCGTGCGCACCAGCGCTTGCACGTCCTTCGGGAAACACGACCCGCCGTAGCCCGTGCCAGCGTAGAGGAAGCTGTAGCCGATACGCGGGTCAGAGCCGATGCCAAGGCGAACGAGCTCGATGTCTGCGCCCACCTTGTCCGCCAGATTGGCCATCTCGTTCATGAACGAAATGCGCGTGGCAAGCATTGAATTGGCGGCGTATTTAGTGAACTCGGCGGAGCGCACGTCCATGTAGAACGTGCGCTCGTGGTTGCGGTTGAACGGTGCGTAAAGCGTGCGCATGATCGCCTTGGCGCGCAGGCCATCGGCGTCGCCATAGGTGCCGAGCACGATACGGTCGGGGCGCATGAAGTCGTCCACCGCCGCGCCTTCCTTCAGGAATTCCGGATTCGATACCACAGAGAAGCCGATGTCCGACTTGCCGCGCATTGCCAGCACATCGCCCACCGCGGCACGCACCTTGTCGCCCGTTCCCACCGGCACCGTCGATTTGTCGACGATCACCTTGAAGCCCGTCATGTGCTGGGCGATGTTGCGGGCAGCCGCGAGCACGTACTTCAGGTCGGCCGAACCGTCTTCAT